>JAYTTW010000066.1:0-34000 GCA_043744855.1 Hyphomicrobiales bacterium | reverse complement strand
CTGGTCGGCATTGTCACCTTCGGCTCGCTGTCGGGATCGATGCTGCCGTTTGCGCTGAAGCGCTTGGGGTTTGATCCGGCGAGCGCCTCCGCGCCGTTTGTAGCGACCCTCGTCGATGTAACCGGCCTGGTGATTTATTTCAGCGTGGCGCTGCTCATCCTCGGCGGAACGATTTTATAGTCGAATAGCAACGAATTGCTCGACGCTGCCCACCACGGCGTTCCCTCGCGACCCCTGTTGCGCCACGCTCGCGGCGCCCGAGGGGCCGGCGCGAATTTCAGACGCTGAGATATTTCGAAACGACGGCCCGTTGCGCAACCACATCGGCGCTGCTTCCGCTCCACGCCGCGACGCCTTTTTCCATCATGTAAAAGCGGTCGGCTATGCGCGTCAGCGGCGCCAGAAACTTGTCGACGACGAGAATGGATTGTCCCTCACCCTTGAGGATCGACAACGCGTCCCAAATTTGCGCGCGAACTGTCGGCGCCAGACCTTCAGTCGCCTCGTCCAGCACAAGCAGGCTCGGATTCGTCATCAGCGCCCGGCCGATGGCGAGCATCTGCTGCTCGCCACCAGACAGTTGCGACCCGAGGTTGCCGCCGCGCTCCTCGAGGCGCGGAAACATTTTGAGCACGCGCTTCAGGGTCCAGTTTCCTGGGCGTGCCGTGGCGATCAGGTTTTCGCGGACCGTGAGTTTGACGAAGATGCCGCGTCCCTCCGGCACGAGGCCAATCCCGGTTCGCGCTATTTTATGAATGGGCATGCCGACGAGGGACACGCCGCCGAAGGAAATCGCCCCGCGCGTCGCTGGCAGAACACCAAAAATCGTGCGCAGCGTCGTCGTCTTGCCCATGCCGTTGCGGCCCATCAGCGCAACGACTTCGCCTTTGCCGACGCGCAGATCGACCCCGAAAAGGATCGGCACGGCCCCATAGCCGGAATGAACGCCGGAAAGCTCAAGCATGCCCGCCTCCAGCCATATCTGCGTCCTCGCCCAGATAGGCTTCCACAACGGCGGGGTCGTCGCGAATGTCGGCGGGCGCGCCGGTGGCGATGGTTCGCCCCTGGACCAGCACGCAGAGTCTGTCCGCGAGAGAGAAAACCGCGTCCATGTCATGCTCGACGAGGAGGATTGCGTGACGCGATTTGAGGCCCGCGATAAAGTCGATCATGCGCCCGGATTCGGCATGGCTCAGACCGGCCAGCGGTTCATCGAGCAGCAGCACGCGCGGCCGGCCGGCCAGCGCGATGGCAAGTTCAACGTAGCGGCGTTCGCCGTGGGAAAGTTCGCCGACGAGGCGATTGGCGCAATGGGAAAGCCCAACGGAATCGATCAGCGCCCGCGCCGGATCGAGCAATTCTGCAATGCGGTCCGCCCGTTGCAGAAACCGGTAGGAGTGGCTGCGGGCTGCCTGCACTCCAATCGCCACGTTGGCGAGCGCGTTGAAACTTGGAAACAGGCTCGGCACCTGAAACGATTGCACAAGCCCGGCGCGGGCGCGTTTGTGCGGCGGCAAGCGGGAGATGTCGCGGCCATCGAGCCAGACCGCCCCCGCATCGGAGGCAAGCCGCCCCGTCAATTGCGCGATCAGCGTCGACTTGCCGGCCCCGTTGGGTCCGATGAGGCCGACAATTTCACCCATCCGCAGTTCGAGCGACACGTCATCGGTGACAACGAGCGATCCAAAGCTTTTGTAAAGGGATCGGGCTTCCAGCGCCGGTTCAGTCACGCTCGCGCCTCCAAAATGGGAGGTTGCGCAAGGCGTCGCAGATGCGGACATGGCTGACCACGACCTTGCGCATGTCCCCGGCGACCAGCAACACGCGCAGCACAATCAGGAGACCGAGCCAGAACATCCAATGGACCGAAATTTGCGACAAAAACTCGGAAAGCGCGATGAAGATAATCGCGCCCAGAATGCCCCCCCAGATCGTCCCTGCCGTTCCAAGCAGCACCATCATCAGCAATTCGCCGGATTGCGGCCACGAGCCGTAACCTGGTGTGATGTAGCCGGTGAGATTGGCAAGCAGTACGCCAGCCAGTGCGCAAATCGCGCCGGAGGCGACGAATGCCACCCATCGATAGCCAAAAACCGGCAACCCGGCCGCCTCGAGCCGCGCATCGTTGTCGCGCGCGGCGCGCAGCGCGACCCCGAAAGGCGAAACAATCACCCGCAACAGCAATGCGAACACGGCCGCCGTGAGCGCCAGGGTGAGAAAGTAAAACGAGCGATCATTGTAGGGCTCGATCAGCCCGGCGAAAGTGTTGCGCGTCAGCGCGAAGCCGTCATCGCCGCCATAGGACTTCAGGCTCTGAAAGACGTAATAGACCATCTGCGCGAAGGCGAGCGTGATCATGATGAAATAGAGTCCCGTGGATCGCAGCGACAGGGCGCCGATTAGCGCCGCACCCAGCGCTCCCGCGAGGATCGCCAGCGGCCACACGACAAACGCGCTTTCCAGCCCGGCGTCGGTGAGGATGCCTGCGGCATAGGCGCCCAGCCCGAGGAATGCCGCGTGGCCAAGCGGCACGAGCCCCGCAAAACCGACCAGCAAGTCGACGCCCATCGCCGCTATGCCGAAGATCAACATGCGCGTCACGAGTTTCAGGGAAAAGTCGTCGAGCAGAAACGGTAAGGCGAGCAAGACAGCGCCGAATAACGCAAACAAACCGGCGCGGCGCGTCAGCTTCATCGGGAGGCCAGCCCCGATGGACGCCAGACAAGGATCGCCGCCATGACGAAATAGACAATCATGTTGGCAACCGCCTGACCTGTGCCGGAACCGAGAATTTGCGGCAGCAGCACGCGTCCAAAAGTATCGGCCATGCCAACCATCATGGCGGCGGCGAAGGCTCCGCCAATCGACCCAAGGCCGCCAATCACGACACACACAAGCGCCAGGATGAGAACCGGATCGCCCATCCCTGTCGTCACCGCGACGAGCGGGCCGAGCAACATGCCGGCCACGCCGGCAAGCACCGCGCCAAGCGTGAAAACGATCATATACAGAAACGCGATATCGACGCCGAGCAGCTGGATCATTTCGCGTTTGTCGGCGCCCGCTCGGATCAGCATTCCCAGCCGCGAGCGAGTCACCATCAGGTTCAGGGCAATCCCCAACGCAGCGGCGATGACAGTCACCGCCAGCCGGTAGGCCGGATATTCAACGCCCGGCAGTATGGTGACGGAATCCGACAGGGCTGACGGTATGGCGATGAACATCGGGTCGCGGCCCCATATCATCACCACGCTTTCGTTGAACATCAACAGAAGGCCGAATGTCGCCAGCACCTGATCGAGGTGCGAACGTCCGTAGAGACGGCGCAGCACGCCTCTTTCGAGGCCGACGGCGACCAACACGAGGCCGGCGATGGCGATGGGCGCGGCCATGAGATAGGAGGACGTCGCCCTGAACGCGGCGGCGAAAAAATAGCCGCCGGTCATGACCAGCGCGCCCTGGGCGAGATTGACGAGGTTCATCACGCCAAACACCAGCGTGACGCCCACCGCGACGAGAAACAGCAGCATCCCGAGCTGAAGCCCGTTGAAAACCTGCTCGACGAAAAGCGATGCGGTCATCTGTTGCACCGGACGCAAGAATTGCACCCGACGATAGAGGCGAGGCTGGCGAGCCCCACCGCGCCCGTCAATCCGTCATCTTGCATTCGCCGGCGTAGGGATCGGAGAGATTTGTCGCGGCGACGCCGAGATACTTCGTGCCTATCTTGCCGTCGGGTCCCTTTACGATTTCTTCCATGTAGATGTTCTGGACCGGGAATTGGTTGGTGTTGAACTTCCAGTCGCCGCGCACCGATGGATACTTCGCCCGTCTCAAGCCTTCCCGCAGGGCATCGGGAGTTGTTTTTCCGCCCGCTTCCCGGACCGCCGCGTCGAGCAACAAAACGTCGTCGTAACCGTTGGCGGCGATCATCGACGGCGGTTTACCGTATTTCTTTGAAAACGCCGCAACGAACTTGTTGTTGACCGGATTGTCGAGGCCCGCGACCCAGTGCGCGCCGAGCACCAGGCCCACCGCCGCGTCGCCCTGCGCTTCGAACAAAGTCGGGTCAGAAAGGCCGGAGCCGCTATAAAGCGGGATGCCGATTTTAGCCTGGGCGTACTGCTTGACGAAGGCGATCGCCGCACCGCCCACATACCACGCGAAAACCGCGTCTGGCTTGGCGGCGCGAATCTGTGAAAGCTCGGCGGAGAAATCGAGCTGTTCGACCGGCGTGTAGACCTCAGCGGCCTTTTCGCCCTCGAAGCCGCGAATGGCGGCCTTCACGTGGTCCCATCCGGCCTGGAAATTCATGCCGAGAAAATAGACGCGCTTGTAGGCTTTTTGGTTGAGATACCTGGCGATGCCCATCTCCCATTGATCGTTCTGGAAGGACATGACGAACATATTGCGGTTACAGCCGGCGCCCGCCAGCGGACTTGGACCGGCGTTGGCGGAGATCAGCAGCGCCCCCTTTGCCAGCGCCGGCTTGGCGACCGCCATGAAGACGTTGCTGGCGACCAGTCCAGTGACGACCTGCAACTTTTCGCGATCCAGCAGCCGACTCATTTGCTGCACGCCGTCAGCGGGAGAGAATTTGTCGTCGGCCTCGATGACCTGGAGAGGAACCCCGCCAACTTTGCCGTCGAGCTGTTCCAGCGCCAGATCAAAGCCGCGGCGCATTTCCTGTCCTAGCACGCCCTGCACGCCGCTCATTGTCGCGAGGAATCCAATGCGAAAAGGTTCTTGCGCAACAGCCGCGCCATTCAGCGCCAGCGCGGCGCCCAGTCCAATAATGCAGGATTTCATCAGTTCCCCCCGGTTTGATTGTATTCGACAGCCGTTCAGTTTGCAGTCGCGGCCTGCTTGTCTTGCCGCGCCGCCGGTTCCGGTTCCGCCCTGATGAGTTGCCGCAAAAGGCGGCGCGCCTGAATGCCGCCGGTATCGGCGACGATATCAACATTCTCGGGGTCGCAGCCGCGCGTGATCGCCTCTTGTTGGGACTTCAGAATGTCCTTGTCCTGATCGAACGCGGTGGAAACCTCGCGGTGCATGATCTTCGTCAGCATCTCGTTGCCTGCATGGAAATCGCGACCCACTGCCCAGAAATAATGCGTGCGCGTCGGCGATACCGGCGTCATCGCATTCATCACCCACAACCCGAGACCGCCAACACGATTGCCCTCTGGCGCGCCTGTGCCGGTCAGCGCCCCGCCAACATGAATGTCGATGAAGGACGGCGGCTCGAAGTCGATGATCTGCCAGCGATCAATACGATCCTCAGGCTTGAACGCGCCCATCTTGCAATAGCTCGGCGGCGGCGGGCAATCGATGACCCAGCGCGTCACTCGCACGCCCTTTTCCGTACGTTCCGCCTTGATGCGTCCCTTGGCGCCGAAATCCTCGGTGCCAATCGTTGTCGCGTGGACATATCCGACATGCGAGAGGTCGAGCAGGTTGTCGTTCACCAGTTCGTAGTTCGCCTCGATTTCGTTGGTTCCGCCCGTTGCCGCGAAGGCGGGATCGCTGAGCCTGTGAAAATCAGGGATCGTATCCGGGTTGGCGCGCCCGGGCTCGCCCATCCATATCCAAATCCAGCCGTAACACTCCGCCACGGGGAAGGCGCGCACGCAGGCGCGTGGCGGAATGCTGTCCTGAGCGGGAACGTGAACGCACGCGCCGGTCTCGTCATAACGCAGCCCGTGATAGCCACACTCGAGCAGGTCGCCGACGAGGCGGCCGCGCGACAAAGGCACGTGGCGATGGGCGCATCGATCTTCGAGAGCGACAAGCGCGCCATTGGCCTTGCGAAAAAGCACGACCGGTTCTTCGAGAACGACGCGACCGACGATGGCCTTTTCCACCTCGCGCGACCATGCCGCGACATACCAGCAATTTCTGAGATACATCACCGGCCCCTCCCTTCCGACGCTGTTGATTTTGTCGTTCGATTCCGTTGTCCGAGGCCTAACATGGTTTTGCTTGACCCGTCACATGGGCGAGGAGCTGATCGAGGTTCGCGGGCAATGCGTCGCCCCTCCAGGCAACATGCTGGTCGGGCCGGATCAACGCCATTCGCGCTTCGTAGCGCCCGCGAAGTCGGCTGTCGCCCGGCGTGATTATTTTCAACGGCAGCTTTCTTGTCGCCGCTACATCGGCCAGCGTGCGCGCCTGCGAAGCCTCGCCATCGGCGATGAGCAGGGTGAAGCCGGCGCCAAAATGATCGTACAGCGACGAACCGTCGGCCAGCCACAGATGCGGCGCGAGACAGCCGGGGTGCGCCGATGGCGTGTAAAGCATGAAATGCTCGGGCGGCGGTTCGCTGCCGTCCCCGACAACAATAGGCGAGTTGACGTAGCGGGAGCCCAGCACGATTCCGAGGGTTTTGAATTCCCGAACCTTGGTCGCCTCAATGAGATCGCCGACTTCCTGCCGGGTCGCCTCGCCGACCACGCCGGGATCCTCAATACCGGGCCGCACGAGCTGGTTGCTGACCGAGCCGTAATTGATGACAGCTTCGGCAATGGTGCGTTCGTGCACGTTGCGCCGCTCTTGCTGGTAAGACGCCAGCAAATCCGGGCCGCCCCAGCCTTGCAGGGTGGCGGCCATCTTCCAGCCGAGATCGACCGCATCGCCGATGCCCATGTTCATTCCGAAGCCGCCAAATGGCGGATGGAGGTGGCAGGCGTCGCCGGCGAGGAAGACGCGCGGTGTGCTGTATTTGTCGGCGACAAGGCGGTGCGCGACCCAATGGTCGGTGCCGACGATCTCGATAGGCAGATCGCGCAGCCCGGTGCCACGCCGGATGAGGTCCACCGGATCGACGCTTTCGGCATCTACGCCATCGCCAAGTTTCGTCGCCATGAACAGCCAGAGGCCATTGTCCTCCATCGGGCCAAGCAGCGAAGGAACCTCTTCGTTGATCATCCAGTACATGATCGCCCGGCCATGCGAGTGGCGCGAGGCAAGTTCGGGCGAGCGGAATATGATGCTGTAATTGCGGTTGAAGGCGCCCTCGCCCTGCATGCTCGCTCCGATGCCGTCGCGCACCATGCTGCGCGCGCCGTCGGCGCCAAGGAGAAACGCGCTGGCGACGCGCCGCGATCCGCCATCGCGATGCTTGATTTCCGAAACGACGCCGTCACTGGTTTCCGTGAACGACGCAAGTTCGGTGTCGAATTCAATCTGCACGCCGGGCAGCGAACTGGCGTGCTTGCGCAGCACTTCCTCGAGCACGTATTGCGGCACCCATTGGGCTTCCTCGGAATAAAGATTATTGCGCGCGCGGCTGCCATTCAACGCATTTTTGAAGCGGGCAAGTTGCGGCCCGTTCATACGCGTCGCAAACACCACGTCGCTGGGATAATCGGCGGCGATCGGCGACGCCTCGCGCAGCGCCTGTGCGATGCCCCAGCGGCGCAGGTGTTCGCGGGTGCGAACGTTGGTGGTTTTGGCGCGCGGGCTGTAACCGACGCGATCATTACGCTCGACGACGAGACAGCCAATGCCGCGCATACCGAGTTCAATCGCCGCCGCCAGCCCGACAGGTCCGGCGCCTGCGATCAGGATGTCGACGTCAGCGTTGCGAGAGGTCACGTCATTGGCTCCGGGAAATATCGCGGCCGGCAGGCTAGTATCCACCATCGGAAGAAAGTGAGTCACTCTGTGACGCGCTTTCTGGAGATGATAAGTGGATACTTCAACAAAAACGACGTACCCGGAATCTTTGGTTCCGGGTACTAGCCCGGCAGACCGATGCCGGGAATGGGATGGGGAAGATATTCGCCGGCCCGCATGGCCTTGTGAAGCGTCTTGAATTCGGCGCCGGCGCGATGCGCCTCGTAAACCTTTTGCGGATCGAAAAACGTGCCGATTGGATTTTTGGCGAAATCCCCGGATGTCTGTATCCACTCGCTGGAAAGCTTCCAGTCGCCAAAGCAATCGCTCTGCAGTTCGACGTAATTACCTTCGGGGTCCTGATAGTAAATCGAGATGGTCAACCCGTGATCGAGACTGAAGGATGCGGCGATTCCAGCGTCGTTCAATCGCTTCCATGACGCCATCAGGTCGTCGAAGTTTTTGTACTCGAAGGCGCAATGGTGCATGCCGTTGTGCTCGACTTTCTGCGGATCGTCGCTCAATCCAGGCACGGCCAGGAAGGCGATGCGATGATTGGCTTCGTCGTTCGTCGTCCACGCCGCATACTGGTCCCGAAACATGACCCGCGCGCCGACGACAACCCCATACCAGGCGAGCATTTCGTCGAGATGGCTGGTTCGCATGGTGACGTGATGAAGTGCAGGACGAATGACGCTCAAAGTTGCCTCCTGTTTCACGGGCGAGACGTTTCCCGTCGCATCTTCGTAACCCATCGCGGGCTGCCAGTGAAGACGTCAGCGACGTGACAAAGCCATGCATCGTTGACTTGCCTGGCGACGCGTGTAACCAGCGCTCGCTCAATGGCGGGGCCAACGTCGCGGTGAAAATTATGAATGGGAGAGGCGCTTTGGTCGATGTCTCAAGACGCCGCTGGCTTGCCAATGGTGGATTGGCCGCCGCTGGTTTCCTGCTGCAACGCGGGCCAGCCTGGGCGAGCGACTTCTTCGAAGGAAAAGTGCTGCATTTCTATGTCGGCATTCCGCCCGGCGGCGCCTATGATCTGGCGCCGCGAGTGCTTGCCGCCAGCATGGGCAAATATATTCCGGGCAACCCAAAGATCGTCGTTGAGAACATGCCGGGCGCCGGCAGCCTGACAATGATGAACTACCTTTACAATCGCGCCGCCCGCGACGGCACCGCCATCGGCTTCCCGATGAACACGATGCTGCTGGAGCCCTCGCTGAAACTTGCCTCGGGCGCGAGCGGCAATGTGCAATTCAATCTCTCCCAGATGGCCTGGATCGGGACGCCCGGAGAAGACCCGGCGGTGGCGTGGGTCGATGGCGCTTCGGCTGTGCGTTCTTTCGAAGACCTGAGAACGCGCGGCGCAACCTTCGCTTCGACGGGGTCGGGCGCCGACAGCACCATCCTCGCCAATCTCGCCAACAAACTGCTTGGCGCGAAGATCAAGATCGTCGCGGGCTATAAAGGGGTGGCTGAATATCTTGTTGCCTTCGAAGGCGGCGAAGTCGAAGGCGCTATAACCACTTATGCAGCGCTGATGACGGCCCGTCCGGACTGGATCGGGAGCGGGCGCATCAGGCTGCTGGCGCAATTTGGAACCGAACGCGGCAAGGATCTGCCCGACGTACCCACGGGCATCGAACTTGCGGCAAACCCTGACGCGAAGAACATGCTGCGCCTCTATGGATCGAAGTTCGCAGCAGCCTATCCGGTCGTGCTGCCTCCCAACGTTCCAGCCGGTCAGGTGAAGACCCTACGCGATGCCTTTGCAGCTTCGATGGACGATCCCGCCTACAAAACGCAACTCGAAGCGATGCGCGTATCCGGTGGTATCGTCGCGCCAGCCACCATCGAACGGTTCGTCAAAGAACTCGATGGCGCTTCACCCGATCTCATCTTGCGCCTGCGCCAGGTTCTCGACGGGAAGCCAGCGCAATGACACATCTCGTCCTCGAACAAGATGCATTCATGCGCATGTTCGTGCCCATGCTGGAGGCTTCCGCGCCGCCGGAATTTCTCGACGCTGTTGCAGATTTTTTCGCCCATGACGTACCCGACTTCGCCGGCTGGCTGGGCGCCATGCGCAAGCGAATTCCCGGGCTTTATCCAGCCCGTGTCTCGCTGGCGCAAGATCAGCAGCATTTTCGCGAGCTTCTGGGGACGGCGGACGCCTGCCTGATCGAGAGCCTGAAATTTGGCTCGAACGAGCTTGCCATCGCTCCAAACATCGCGGTCGTTCAAAAATATGGCTGCCTGACGCGAAACATCGACATGGCCGAGTGCGCGCGCGCCGGCGTCGCAGTCTGTGTGCAGCGCAGGCGCGTCAACGTCGCCCTTTCGGAACTGGCCTTCGGCATGCTTTTGGGCTTGGGCAAGCATCTCATCGAATTGAACCACGTGATCGACGAGGCACGGCTCAAGTCGGCCGGTTATTCCATCCGCCCGTACGACAGGCGCTATACCGGGGGCAGCAATTTTGCGCGGATACCCGGCCTGCGAATGGTCCAGGGCCAGACACTGGGCATCGTTGGTTTTGGCGAGGTCGGTCGTGAGATCGCCAAGCGCGCCAATGCCTTCGAAATGCGCGTCATCTATCATCAAAGGACAAAGCTGTCGCTGACCGAAGAAGCCTCTTGCGGCGCTGCGTATGCTGGACTCCACGACCTGCTGGCGCAGTCAGACTATGTGAGCGTCAATCTACCTGTGACGTCGCATACGACCCGCATTCTCGCCCATCCGGAATTCGCCAGCATCAAGCGTGGCGCTTTCCTGATCAACGTCTCCCGCCCGGAATTGATTGATCGGGCGGCCTTGTTTGAGGCTTTGGATTGCGGGCGCCTTGCCGGCTATGCAACGGACGTATGGTTTGATCGTCCGGCGCGTTCAGATGACCCGGTTTTCGCCTATCCCAATGTTGTCGTCATGCCCCACACAGCGATCGCCAACCGGCGCTACGCCCTTCTCGACATCGAGGAAATGTTCATGAAAATGTCGCACGCGCTGCTTGAGCGCGACGCCTCCCGCGCCCGGTCCTGAGATGGCGCATGTCGCATCGATTGAAGCAAGCGATAACCCGCTCACGCGGGATCTGATTGTTCGCCTCAAGCAGCGGCGGCGCGGCTCGCTTCTGGGTATCTACAAGGCGCTGCTTCACAACCCCAAACTGGCGGAAACCTGGTTCGATCACCTCAACGCCGTGCGCTGGGAAACCACCTTAAGCGGACGCCTGCGCGAAATCGTCATTATTCGCGTCGGCTGGCGGCTCGGGTGCGGCTACATCCTCAAACAACACATCCCGAAGTTGGCGGAACCCGAGGGCTTGACCGCGACCGATTGCGAAGCGTTGCTCGCCGAGAGCCCGCATGGCGGCAACTTCACCGGCGCCGAGCAGGCCGCGATCCAGCTGGCCGATGAACTGACAATTTCTGCAAAGGCGCCAGACGGCCTCATTACGTCGCTGAAATCGTTTTACACGGACCGCATGCTTGTCGAGTTGATGGTTCTGATCAGCACCTACAACATGCACGCGCGCTTCGTCGGCGGTCTTGGCATCGAGGTCGAGCCGGACTGAGGAGCTTTTTGCGAGTGGCCGGTTCAGGGTTCGGCGCCAGCCAGCGCATAAATATCATCCATGGCCCGGTTTCCCAATGTTGCGGCGCGCGTCTGACACGGCGTAAGCTTACGCCGGCGCGGCTGAACGTGGCGCGGGGAAACACAATCGGGGGGATGCGGTGCTGGAGCTGAAGGTGCACCGGGTCAGCGACGCGACAACGCGGGTTCGGCGTATCGAACTGGTTGCTGCTGATGCAGGCGCGCTGCCGGCGTTCACGGCGGGCGCGCACATCGATGTCGAATTGGGCAACGGCGAAGAGCGCTCCTATTCACTGCTCAACGACCAAGGCGAGACGCATCGATATGTGCTTGGCGTGCTGCGGGAACCGTCGGGCCGTGGCGGCTCGGTGTGGATGCACGACGTGCTTCGCGAGGGCGACATTATCAGGGCGTCCGCGCCGTCCAACAATTTCCGGCTGAGCGAAGCCGGCGATCGGCACATCCTGATTGCCGGCGGCATTGGCGTGACGCCGATATTGTCGATGGCGGCGCGGCTCGCCGAACTCGGACACGATTACAACCTCCACTATTGCGCGCGCCAACACGATGACGCCGGCTTTGCTGACGAGATTGCCGCGCGTCACGCCGGTCGCGCGTCGTTTCATTTCGATGGCGGCGACCCATCGCGCGGCCTCGACGTAATCTCGCTGCTCAAAACCCGCCCGCCAGCCGCGCATGTCTATGTCTGCGGCCCCGCCGGGTTGATCCGCGCAACGCGCGAAGCCGGACGCGAATGGCCTGTGGGCACCGTGCATTTCGAACTCTTCAAGGGCAGCGAGGCGGATGTCGCCACGCGCGTCGCCAACGCCGCCTTCGAGATCGTTCTCAAGCGCGCCGGCAAAACGCTGACGGTGCCCGCCGATCGCTCGATCCTCGACGTGCTGAAAGACAGTGGGTTCAGACTCAAATCGTTGTGCCGCGAAGGCGTCTGCGGAACTTGCCGCGTCGGCGTGCTCTCGGGCAAGATTGATCATCGCGATGATTGTCTGGACGATGAGGACCGCGACATGGCGCTGCAAGCCTGCGTATCGCGGGCCATGTCCGGCGAAACGCTTGTGCTCGATCTCTAACCTGGGAATACGCTGATGGAACCGCAAATGAAGTCGAGCGCGCCGCACGTCAATCCAACGTCGTTGATATCTGGCACTCTCGTCAGCACCGATCTGAAGCGTGTGCGACACATGCTTGAGGCCGCCTTCGGCCTCGCCTGTGTCGAGCCCGAGAAGGGTTTGTTGCTGGCGCGGGATCGCGGATTCGAGAAAGGCGGCGCGAGGCGCGGCCAACCCTATTGGGTTCTGGAAGTGCGCGAAACCGCCGAGGTCGCCGTTGCCCAGGAGATGCTCAATCATTGGGGCATGGCCGCGCCAAGCCAGGCCGCCGTCGATGAGGCCTATGAAAAACTCAATGCCAACAAGGAGGCTTACGGCATCGCGCGGGTGCAGAAGCCGCGCTTTCGCAACGGCTCTTACGCCTGCTATTTCATCGACAAGGATTCCAACTGGTGGGAACTCGAATATCGCGCCGCCGAACTCACCTATGAAGTGCTTCGCGCCAAGGGTGATTTGCACCACGATTGAGGAAAAACCAGCATGACTTCCATCGCTCCGCTTATCCAGAACGACACTCTGTCTCATGGCACCATCGAGTGTTCGGACATGGTCGCCACCCGACGCTTCCTCAGTGAGTTCCTTGGCCTTGATATTCATCGCCCGGTGAAGGAGGCCCAGTATATGTACAAGGGCGGTCCCTGGACCGTCGTCTGCGTTTGCGTCGACGGCGGCGACGCCAAGGATCAGACGCAGGACAACCTTTTCAAGCTTGCGGTCGCCACTGCAGCGGAGGTCGATCAAGCCCATGACGCCGCAGTTCGCCTCAAAGACCAATTTGGAATTCGCAAGGTCGACGCCGTCAAGGAAACTAAGGGAGTGCGGGCCTTCCGACTGCAGGACCTGAACTCCACCTGGTGGGAAATCGCCAATATGAGCCTTGCCCATTATGATGATTTGTTTGATCGCGGCGATGTGAACCGCTAGCCGAACGGGCCTCGCCAACCCCGCCGCTTGGCGCGCGCTGCGTTGCACGTCACGCGCAAAACATTGTCGGTTGTTTTTCCATGGAGCGGCGGTGATGACAGATCCATCTTCGGACCCTGCAGTCCCATGGCGATAGCGACATCGCCGCGATTTACGAGAATCTAGACGATACGCGCCGATCAGCCCCGGAGGAACACCTGACATGACGGACTTTCGACTGCTCACCTACCGTTCGGAAAACGGACCGCGCGCCGGTCTCGCCGTCGGCGATGTATTCGCCGACGCGCAAACTGCGACGGGCCGCCCCGCTTATGCATCCATGCTGGGCATTCTGGATGACTGGGATGCGGCGCTGCCGGCGCTGACCTCTGCGGCGGGCAGTCTGAAGGACACGCGCAAACTCGCCGATGTCATCCTGCTTGAGCCCGTGCACTATCCGGTGACGATTTATTGCGCCGGCGCCAATTATACCGATCACGTTCGCCGCATGGCGGAAATACAGAATATTCCGATGGATCCAGATCCGCATGAAGTCGGCTTGAAGCCCTGGCATTTTCTCAAGCCGTCACGCAGTACGGTTGGACAAAACGCAATCGTGCCGTTGCGGTCCGCCAAAATGGATTGGGAAATCGAACTCACGGCGGTTATCGGTCGCGCCGCGCGCCACGTCTCCATCGCGCAGGCGCTGTCGCACGTTGCCGGCTACACCATTGCCAACGATCTTTCGGCGCGCGACCTGACCAAGCGCCCCCACATCGCCGACGCGTCGCCATTCAAATACGATTGGGTCGGCCAGAAGTGTTTCGACGGCGCCTGCCCGCTCGGCCCGTGGATCGTACCGGCCTCGCAAATCGCCGATCCGCAGTCACTCAGTCTGAAGCTCTGGGTCAACGACAAGTTGCATCAGGATTCAAACACGTCGCGCATGATTTTCACGCTGGCCGAGCAGATTTCGCATTTGTCGTCCTGTCTGACCTTGCACCCCGGCGATATCATCCTGACGGGAACGCCCAATGGCGTCGGCGCGGAATCGGGCGAGTTTTTGCACGCTGGCGACGTCGTGCGTGCGGAGATCGCGGGTATCGGTTCGCTGGTCACGACCATCGGCGCGCGGTCGGCTTGATGGCTTGAGGGCTTGGCTTGGCGGAGCGGCCGGTTTGTCAGGACAAACTCGCCTCGCCTTTTTTGGCAACTCGCTCGCGCTCGCCAATCACGACGCGGACGATCTGGGTTAGTTGCCCGATGCCGGATTCGAGCGCCGGCGCGTCGCTTTGCAGCCAAAGCCTGACGATCATGTGGTAGCCAACAGCCCAAAAACTCTAATTGCAAAAATCGCCGCGAAGTCGCTTGCGGCGGTCGGTAAATTGCCGTTTTTATCAGCGTTAGCAACATAATTGCGCATAGGTCTGCACAAAGAAAAACGGCCTTGGTTACAATTCATCCCACAAGCCCGCAATGTTTGTTTATAGTGCCCATGTTGATGCGACAGGTCGGAAGGAAGTTATCCGTTGAGCATTCTCGCCGCGATCCATCACGTCACGCATTACAAATACGATCGACTGGTTTCGATTGGCCCGCAATCGATCAGGCTGCGGCCCGCGCCGCATTGCCGAACACGAATTCCAGCCTACTCACTCAAGATCACGCCCGCCGAACACTTCATCAATTGGCAACAAGACCCGCATGGCAACTGGCTGGCGCGCGTCGTATTCCCGGAGAAATCCAACGAACTTAAAATCGAGGTGGATCTCACCGCCGATCTCGCCGTCATCAATCCCTTCGATTTTTTTGTCGAGCCTTACGCGCAAAAATTCCCCTTCGCTTACGAACCCGAACTGACGCTCGAACTGACGCCCTACCTCGAGCGGGAGCCCGGTGGGTCGCTGCTCGATGATTACGTCGCCAGGGTCGACAAAAGCGCGCCGACGACCGTTGATTTTCTTGTCTCGCTCAACACGGCGCTGCGGCAAACCGTGAAATACGTTTTGCGCATGGAGCCTGGCGTGCAGACGCCGGAGGAAACCCTGACGCTAGGTTCAGGCTCCTGCCGTGATTCAGCCTGGCTGCTCGTTCAGGTGTTGCGTCATCTGGGACTCGCGGCGCGTTTTGTTTCCGGCTACCTGATCCAGCTACGCGCCGATATTGATCCCGTCGAGGGACCTATCGGGACGCGCAACGACTTCACTGATCTGCATGCCTGGGCGGAGGTCTTCATCCCCGGCGCGGGCTGGATCGGGATGGACGCAACCTCGGGTCTGTTTTGCGGCGAAGGACATCTGCCACTCGCGGCGACGCCCCATTACCGCTCGGCGGCGCCCGTTTCGGGCCTTATCGATCCTGCCAATATCGACTTTCATCACGCCATGAACGTTACGCGCGTAGCTGAGGCGCCGCGCATCACGTTGCCGTTTTCGGATGCGGCGTGGGCGGCGCTCAACGAACTTGGCGTCCGCGTCGACGCCGATCTGGTCGCACAGGATGTGCGCCTGACGATGGGCGGCGAGCCGACCTTTGTGGCGACCTCGGATTTCGAGGCGGAAGAATGGAATATTGACGCGGTCGGACCCACCAAGCGGCAATTTGCGGATCGTCTGATCCGCCGTTTGCGGGAGCGGTTCGGGCCCGGCGGCATGCTCCATTATGGTCAGGGAAAATGGTATCCGGGCGAGACACTGCCGCGCTGGGCGCTAGCCCTCTACTGGCGCAAGGACGGCTTGCCGATCTGGAAAAACGCGGCGCTCATCGGCGCCGTCGCGGCGGCGACCAAAAAAGATTTGCCCGAGGAAAGCGCCGGCAAACGGCAGCAGGCTGCGGTCATTGCAGAGGGCATTGCAGAGCGTCTCGGGGTTGGCGCCGAGAACGTCATGGCGGCTTACGAAGATCCTTCGCACTGGCTGGTGAAAGAAGGCAACCTGCCGGAAAATACCGATCCGCTGGATTCCAAAATCGATGATCCCGAGGTGCGGGCGCGAATGGTGCGCACGTTTGAGCGCGGCCTGTCGGCGCCATCCGGATACATCCTTCCGGTGCAACGCTGGAATGCGGCTGCAGAGAGCGGCTGGATGAGCGAAAAGTGGCGCCTGCGCCGCGAAAAACTATTCCTCGTTCCTGGCGACTCTCCCGTTGGCTACCGGCTGCCCCTGTCGTCGCTGCCATGGGTGCCGCCGGCTTCCTATCCCTATCTCGTCCCGCAAGACCCGCTGGAGGCGCGCGGCCCGTTGCCTGACCCGGCGATGCCGCAGAGCCCGCGTGCTGCACAGCGTTTTGAAAAAGTCGCGAGCGAGGCGACCGACCGGCAAGACCGCGTTGAGCAGGAAATCATTGAAGGCGCCGTGCGCACGGCGTTATCCGTCGAACCCCGCGATGGCGTGATCTGCGTGTTCATGCCGCCGATGAAAAAACTCGAAGACTATCTCGAGTTGCTTTCCACCGTCGAGGCGACGGCGGAAGCCAGCGGCGTTCCCGTTCATATTGAAGGCTATCCGCCACCGCAGGACCCGCGCGTCAACGTCATAAAGGTTACCCCGGACCCTGGCGTCATCGAGGTCAACATTCATCCCACCAAAACCTGGACCGCCGCCGTCGACACCACACTCGGCCTGTATGAGGCGGCGCGCCAGACCGGACTGGGCGCCGACAAGTTCATGACCGACGGGCGCCACACCGGCACCGGGGGCGGCAACCACGTTGTGCTCGGCGGCGAAACGCCCGCCGACTCGCCGTTCCTGCGCCGGCCGGACCTGTTGAAAAGCATCGTGCTCTACTGGCAGCGGCGCCCGTCCTTGTCCTACATGTTTTCTGGCCAGATGATTGGTCCGACCAGTCAGGCGCCGCGCCTCGACGAAGCCCGCTCCGACAATCTTTACGAGCTTGAAATCGCCCTCGCCAACGTGCCCAAGCCCGGCACGCCCGCGCCGCTTTGGCTGGTTGACCGGCTGTTTCGCAATCTACTCGTCGACGCCACCGGAAACACCCATCGCGCCGAAATTTGTATCGACAAGCTGTATTCGCCCGACAGTCCAACTGGCCGTCTTGGGCTTGTCGAATTTCGCGCCTTTGAAATGCCGCCTGACGCCCGGATGAGTTTGGCCCAGCAGCTTTTGTTGCGGGCGCTGGTGGCGTGGTTCTGGCGCGAGCCGCAACACGGCGATCTCGTGCGATGGGGCACGACGTTGCACGACCGCTTCATGTTACCGGCATTCATCGAAGCTGATTTCCGCGGCGTGCTCGCCGATCTGGCTCGCGTCGGTTATCCCTTCGACATGTCGTGGTTCGAAGCGCAGTTCCAGTTCCGCTTTCCCGTTTACGGCGTCGTCGAACACGGCGGCGTCAAACTGGAGGTGCGCCAGGCGCTGGAACCCTGGCACGTGCTGGGCGAGGAGGGCGCCATTGGCGGCGCGGTCCGCTTTGTCGACACCTCCCTCGAGCGCTTGCAACTGCGCGCCACAGGTTTTGTCGAGGGCCGGCACCAGATTGCCTGCAATGGACGCCGGGTTCCGATGACCTCGACGGGCGTCTCGCTGGAGGCAGTGGGCGGCGTGCGCTTCAAAGCCTGGAAACCACCCCAAAGTTTGCATCCGACGGTCGAGGTGCATGCACCACTGACCATCGACATTGTTGACACCTGGACCAATCGTTCTCTCGGCGGTTGCGTGTACCATGTGACGCATCCCGGCGGTCGCAACTACGAAACGTTTCCGGTCAACAGTTACGAGGCGGAAGCGCGCCGCCTGGCGCGTTTCCAGGATTATGGCCACACTCCCGGTCCTGTTATATTGCCTCAAGAGCGACTCACGCCTGAATTTCCCTTGACGCTTGATCTGCGGCGTCCCACGGTTTCGTCCCTCCAGTGAAGTTATAAAGATGACGCGCCCGACTGCCGCTGCGGCGCAAGCCAGCATTGGCGAACAACGCCTGAGCGAACTCATCAGCGGTTATTCGCCGCTGGCCGGGATTCCCGACGAATTCATTGGGCCGGACGGGAAGCCGCGCAACGAATGGCTCCGGTTTCTGCGCGCGCTCATGCAGATCGACGCAGAGGATATCGAAAGCCGTTTCGCCACCGCCGACCATCACATTCATGATACCGGCGTTTCCTATCGCGCCTACGGCGAATCGAGTGACCGCGCCTGGCCTTTGAGCCATGTCCCGCTGTTGATAAATGAAGACGAATGGGCGCAGATCGAGGTTGGGGTTACCCAGCGCGCCCGCATGCACGAGGCGGCGCTCACCGACATTTTCGGCGAAGGCAATCTGGTGCGTGAAGGCGTTCTGCCCGCCAGCGCCATAACCGGCAGTCCGGATTTTCTTCCGCCGCTGGTTGGCATCAAGCCGGGCGGCGGCAAATTCCTGAATTTCTTTGGCGTCGATATTGGCCGGGCGCCGGACGGGCGCTGGTGGGTGCTGGGCGACCGCACGCAGGCGCCGTCGGGCGCCGGCTATGCGCTCGCCAACCGGCTTGTTCTGTCGCGCGCCTTTCCCGGGATTTACCGGGAAATGAACGTCGAGCGTCTGGCGCCTTTCTTCCAGGCGTTTCGCGACGGGCTGGCAAGCCTCGGCAAGCGCGCCGATCCGCGCATCTGCATGCTGACCCCCGGCCCCTACAGTCAGACTTACTTCGAGCAGGCGTATCTGGCGCGCTATCTCGGATACCTGCTCGTCGAGGGCGGCGATCTCACGGTTCGCGATGGCCAGGCGCATGTGCGAACCATCGCCGGTTTGCGCCGCGCCGATGTTTTGTGGCGGCACATCGATTCGGATTTTGCCGACCCGCTTGAACTGAATCCAGCCTCGCAATTGGGAGTGCCGGGGCTGGTTGACGCGGCTCGTCGCGGCGGCCTCGTCATCGCCAACGCTCTCGGCTCAGGCGTGTTAGAGGCGCCGGCGTTACAAAGCTTCACCGGCCGGCTGTGTGAGCGGCTGCTTGGAGAACAGCTACATATCCCCAACATCGCGACATGGTGGTGCGGACAATCCGAAGCCCGCCGCCACGTGCTGGAAAATCTCGACACGATGGCGATTTCGGGCGCGTTCGGCAACGCGGTTGCGGACGCGCGGGCCGGCCAGTCTGTCGTTGTCAGCACGCTTTCGCCGCAAGCCCGTGCGCGACTTGTCAACCAGATTGAAGAGCGCGGCATCGATTTCGTCGGCCAGGAGATCGTCCACCTCTCGACAACGCCAGCCTGGGACAATGGCCGCCTCACCCCCAGACCGTTCGTCCTGCGGGTTTTTGCGGCGTCGACGCCGGAGGGATGGAAATTGCTGCCGGGCGGCTTTGCGCGCATCTCGGATCAGACCGATGCGCGCGCGGTGTCCATGGGCGAGGGCGTGCAGTCAGCCGACGTGTGGGTGATCGCCAGCAAGCCGGTGGCGCAAACGACTTTGCTGCCCAGCGAAGGCAATGCCCGGATCCGCCGCATCATGGGCAATCTGCCAAGCCGTGCGGCGGACAATCTGTTCTGGTTTGGCCGTTATCTCGAACGGGCAGAGGCGACGCTGCGGCTGATCCGCTGTCTGGCGGGACGTCTCATCAACACGGATGCGCTGGCCGGCGGCGCGGATATCGCCGGCATCGTCGGCTTGCTGGGCGGAAGCGGCGCTGTACCTTTAAAGCAAGCGGCGACCATGGCGCCCCTCAGGGTCGCGGCGGTGGCGCTCTACAGCACCGATGATTTTGGCTCGGCGCGTTCCATTCTGGAAGACGCGCGGCGCGCGGCCTCGTTCATCCGCGAGAGGCTTTCGTTCGACACCTGGAAATTACTCGGCGCGCTCGAAATTTTGTTTGATTGCGATCCGGGCAAGCCATTGACAGAGGCGGAAGCCAACGACGCGGCGGATATGGCCTTGCGCCTGCTCACTTCGATCTCCGGTCTTGCACAGGAGAATATGAACCGTTTGTCCGGCTGGCGTTTCCTTGAGGCAGGACGGCGTATCGAGCGGGGCGCCAGCGTCTGCCGGTTCGCCCGCACGTTCGCCAAAGCATCTTCGCCGGCCGAGTGTCTCGATGTGCTGCTCGATCTGGTTGACTGCCAGATCACTTACCGTTCGCGTTACCTGACCGGCGTGTCGTTGCGCCCCATCCACGACATGGTGTTGCTCGATCCCTATAATCCGCGTTCTGTTGCCTTTCAGGCCGAGCGCCTGCGCGAGCATCTGGAAATCCTGCCGATGCTCAACGACGACGGCATGCTCGAGGCGCCGCGCAAGCAAGTCCTGCAACTGTCCTCTGACATTGCAATTTTGAACGCAGCCGACATCGACAACGAGAAGATTCTCCTGATCGAGCAACGTTTGATGGGGCTCGCCGACGCTCTCGCTGTGCGTTATTTCCTGCAGGGACCCAACAGCGCAGTAGAAGACAAAATGACGGGGCTGGCTTGAAATACGAAGTCAGGCATCAAACAGTTTATGAATATGCGCGCGCCTGCGCGTACTCCCATTGCTCGCTGCGGCTTTCCCCCACGACTGAACCTGGGCAGATCGTTCTCGACCATAATCTCAGCGTCGAGCCGGCCCCGGTTTCGACGTCGCAGCACTCGTGTTTTTTTGGCAACACGGTGACCTCCGTGACCATCGAGACGCCGCACCAGGAGCTGCGCCTCGATGCTCGCTCGACTTTGCTCGTCGAGCGTGCGCCGCCGCCAGACCCGCTCTCGACGCAGGAGTGGGAACAGGTCCGCGAGGAGGGTTTCTCCATACGTTCGCTGGCGCCTGATTCACCGGCGCATTTTCTGCCGCCAAGCCGGTATGCGCCGCGCTTCGAGCCGGCCACCGCCTATTCGCGGATGAGCTTTACGCCGAAGCGCCGGGTGCTCGACGCCGCGCAGGAGCTGATGCGGCGAATCCGCGCTGATTTTCGTTACGATGCCAAGGCGACATCGATCTCGACGCCGCTGGCGCAGGCGTTTGAACAACGTCGCGGCGTTTGTCAGGATTTCGCCCATATCATGATCGCTGCGCTACGCGGCGTCGGGCTGCCGGCGCGATACATTTCCGGATATCTTCGTACCGTCCCGCCACCCGGCAAGCAGCGCCTCGAGGGCGCCGACGCGTCGCACGCATGGACTTCCATATGGTGCGGCGAGGCGCATGGATGGATCGGGCTCGATCCCACCAACGCCCTGATGATTGGCAACGATCACATCGTGTTGGCGCGCGGTCGCGATTACGCGGACATATCTCCGGTTTCCGGCATCGTCCTCGGCTCTGGCGAACAGGATGTCGAAGTGATGGTCGACGTCATACCGGTAGCGGAGACGCAGGTTTGACGGGCATTGCCGGCCCTGCGCAGCCCAAATTACACAAGCCAGGTGGCGAACATGGCGACGGCGGCGACGCTCATCACAAATGTTGCAATCCACCCAAGCGTTTTCAACAGCGGCTTTAGCTGGAATTCGCCCATAACGTCGCGCCGCGACGCCAGCAGCATGATCATCGCCATGATCGGAACCGCCGCGACGCCATTTATCACCGCGCTCCAGAACAATGCCTTGATCGGATCGAGCGCGGTGAAATTCAACAAGGCGCCGAGAAGCGTCGCAGCGGCGATGGTGGCGTAAAAATAAATCGCGCGTCCAGGTAGCTGGGCAAAGCCGACGCGCCAATGCAGCGCCTCGCCGATCGCATAAGCGGCGCTCCCGGCCAGCACAGGCAGCGCCAACAACCCGGTGCCGATGATGCCGAGCGCGAATATTGTGAAGGCGAAATGTCCGGCGATCGGTCGTAATGCCTCGGCCGCCTGGGACGATGTTTGAATGTCGGTCACCCCATTGGCATGCAATGTCGCCGCCGTCGTCAGCATCACGAAAAGCGCGATAATGTTCGAAAATCCCATCCCCACGAGGGTGTCGAGGCGCATCCGGTTCATCTGGTAGGGAGCCTGTTCGGGCGCCTTGAGCAGCGACTTGGCGGATTTGTCCTCCTTCATCTCCTCAACTTCCTCGCCCGCCTGCCAGAAAAACAGATAGGGGCTGATGGTCGTGCCGAAGACGGCGACGACAACGGTCAGATAATCAGCTGAGAACTGAATGTGTGGGACGACGAGGTTCAGTCCCACCGTGCCCCAAGGGACGCCGACAACCACAACGGTTCCGACGTAGGCGAATAGCGAGAGCGTCAGCCACCGCAAGAGCGACGCGTACCGGGAATACCGCGTGAATACTTCGGTGATCACCGAGCCGATGGCGAAGATCGCGATGTAAAGACTCGCAGGTCCGGGTACCAGCAGGTTGAGCGCCGCCGCCATGGCGCCGAGGTCAGCGCCGATGTTGATCGTATTGGCGACAACCAAAAGCGCCAGAAGAAAGTAGAGCACCGGCTTGGAAAAATGCTTGCGCATGTTTCCCGCAAGGCCGAGGCCGGTCACACGTCCGACATGCGCGCTGATCAACTGGATGGCGCACATGAGCGGATACGTAAATAAGAGTGTCCACCCCAGTGTGTAGCCGAACTGCGCGCCGGCTTGCGCATAGGTGGCGATGCCACTGGGATCATCGTCCGATGCGCCGGTGATAAGCCCGGGGCCCATGATATCCCGAAGCTTTGGACGCTCTGGCTGCTTGACCTTGCTCGAAGCAGATTTTGACCCGGCATCCATCCGTCTATCCTTCTCAAAAGCGAGTGAAGAGGTTCGTTGCAGGCGCTCCGCACGCAACCGGTTGGCTCGTGAGATGCAGTAATCTGTCGACCGCAATGCGGACAAATCGAACGGATACAGAATAAATTTCCAGCGTCCATCTTTTGAACCCCGCGCTTCCAACCTGTCCACCTCTCTTTTTCCGGGGTGAACAATTTGAGTGGCGTCCTCCGCATCCGCCGGAACCATCCGCTGACGCCCGCGTTACAAATCCGACTTGTCAACCATCTCAAGGAGGCACCTGTGACGACATACCAGAACAATTCCAATACAGGCGGAAACCGGACGGCCAGCACTGTTGACAGCTTGAAGCGCAGCGCTGTTGCGACAGGCGAAGCGGCGGCTTCATCAGCGTCCAGCGCCGCCCATGCGGCGAAAGACAAAGCCGCAGACGCCTACGACGCCGGTAAATCATCCCTTTCTCACGCCGCTGACTCGGCAAAGAATACAGCCGCCGGCGCCTATGAGGCCGGAAAAACAACTCTGGCGAGCGCCGCCGCCGCCGCAAAGAATACAGCTTCCGACGCGTACGAAACTGGCAAATCGTCTTTGTCGAATGCAGCGGATTCCGCCGTTTCCGCGATCTCATCCGTGGCGGGCGATACCGGGCGCGCTTTTGCCGACACCATCGAAGAGCACAAAACCGCTGGGGCGCAAGCGGTCGCCGGTCTCGCCCGCTCGGCCCGTGAAACTGCGGACGGCTTTCAGGAGAGTTCCCCGCAGCTCGCCAACGCGGTGCGCACCGTTGCTGACCGAGTGGAGAGCGTGTCCAACAGCGTCCGCGATCAGACGCTGAGCGACATGATCGACGCGATGAGCGATTTTGCCAAGCGCAAACCGGTCGCCTTCCTCGGTTGCGGGATTGTTGCGGGCCTCGTGCTGTCTCGCCTCCTGACGCCCGCCAGCCGGTCGTAGTTCGGCCAAACCTCGGGGGATACAGGCATGGCGCCGGAATCTGCTGCAACCTTCATGGGTCGATTCCGGCAGGTGTTCGCCGATTTCGGCGAGCTCACGCGCTTGGACGCGCTGATGTTGCGCGCCGAAATTCGCGAAAACTTCGGTCGTCTGGCGCGCGGAGCCGTGCTTGGTGTCCTCGCGGTGATAGCACTCGTCCTCGCGGTCGCGTTCTTGAATGTCGCTGCCTTTATAGGGCTCGGCATGGCGGGTGTGCCCCGGCTTTACGCAGCGTTGGCCATGGGGGGTGTCTATCTGTTAATCGCCATAGGTCTTTGCGTGTGGGCCATTGCATCGTTCGGCGCCGTCTCCGTCACACCGAAGCGGACGCTGAAACAGGTGAGCGATAATCTTTCCGCATTGAAAGCTGGGTTGACCCATGCCTCTCACCAATCATCCTGACACCCGCCAAGTGGAAGCCGCTGCGGCCGCTGTGCGGCTGCGCATGCGACACAATGTTTCTCAGCTGACTCAATCTGTGCATCCAACCGTGCTGACAGGCGTTTTTGCGGATCGCATTGCGGAACACGCCGCGCTCATCAGCGATGATCTCACCAAACGGGCCCGCGCCCTGAAAGAATCGAGCGTCGCCATTGTCGCCGGATTAACAGGCGTAGCGCTGTCGTTCGAGCTGGGCCGGTGGTCGGTCGGACGCCGAAGCCAGGCTACAACGTCTGCGACAAATGGCGCCACGCAGTTTGGCGCCACGAACCGCGCGACGAACCCATCTGCGCCACAGCGCTCTTCCACTAGGGCGCCTGTGGAAATTTTACCGCTGCTCAAGACTGCGGGTATCGCCGTCTCCGGTTTGGCCGTGGGTGCGCTCGCATCGGCGCTGGTGCCCAAGACGGCGGCTGAAGCGAAGCTGGTGTCTGTAACGCAACAGTGGAACGCGGCCACCACGAAAGATATTTTGTCGACGACTGCCTACTCGTTGTTGACACGTACACTTAAACGGGCGCCGTTGACGCGTTACATTTCGACATTGGCGGTTGTGATGTCGTTGGCGGCTTCAGTTTTGGCGGCGTCGGAGGAGACGTCTCCGGACGCCACAAGGCCCGCCGGTTAATGGTTCTCCGTCGCCAGCGACGACGAATCCCGGCCAATCCTCGTCCGCGCCAGCCATGGCGGACGTGCGTGAGGAACGCCTGCCGAAAATATATAACCTTTTTGCTGAGCCGCGACCGTTGTGCGCCACGCGTGCTTTGCGTAAATGAACCATCCTTGCGTGGAGCCGTTATTGAAGATGGATAACGATCCTGGCGTTGATGAAATTCTCGATGTTCCACGATCACGGGGTCAGGTGCGGCGGTTTTTCGCCAAAGCCTCGGGCTTCTGGACGATGGAGGGGTGCGGTCGCGCCTGGTTTCTCACCATTCTGGTCTTTACATCGGCATTCGCGCAAATCGGCGTGAACGTACTGTATACGATGTGGAACAAATGGTTTTTTGACGCACTGAGCGAGCGCGATGCCGCTCTGGTCTGGCACTATGTGCTCTTCCTGATTCCGCTTGTCCTCACGTCAGCAACCATTGGCACCACCGTTGTCGTTAGCCGCCTGATGTTACAGATGCGTTGGCGACAATGGTTGACGCGTCGGATGATGGGCTGGTGGATCAGCGATCAACGCTACTACCGGCTGAATTTTTCGGATGCACATTTCGCCGCGCCGGAATATCGCATTGCTGAGGACACGCGACTTGCCGTTGAGCCGCTGGCTGACTTTGCAATTGGTTTGACCTCTGCTGTCGTCACGGCTTGCACGTTCGCCACTATTTTATGGAAAGTCGGCGGCGCGCTCGATGTCACGTTTGCTGGCCACGCCATTCACATTCCGGCGTTTCTAGCCATCGCCGCCGTGGCCTATGCCGGGCTCGTCAGCATCGCATCGTATTTTTGCGGTCGCCCGTTAGCCGATGTCGTCGGCGCCAAAAACGAATTTGAAGCGGCTTTTCGCGGTGAAATGACCCGTTTGCGCGAGAACGCGGAAAGCATCGCGCTGGTGCGCGGCGACGAAGATGAGCGACGTTCTCTAGGCATCCGGTTTGACAGCGTCATCAATGCCTGGCGCGCAGTGATACGGCGCCAGGGCATTCTCGGCATCGTGCAAAATTCGAACTCGGCGATCTACACGATTCTGCCGTTGCTTCTGGTGGCGCCGAAATATTTGAGTGCCGAGTTGACGTTGGGCGACGTTATGCAGGTTTCTGCGGCGTTTGCGGCAGTCCAGGGCGCGCTCATCTGGTTCGTCGATAATTTTGTCCGGTTATCGGAATGGTATGCATCGCTGCGCCGCGTCAACGAACTTGTCGACACTCTCGACAGGCTCGACATCACGTCGACCTTGAGCGGAGATTCGCGCATCGAGATGACGGAAAGCGACGACGGCGCGTTGCATCTGGAGCATCTATCCATCGGCCACCGTGGCGGTAAAATTGTTATCTCCGAAACCTCGACGAAAATCGAACGCGGCGAGCGCGTGCTGATTGTCGGGGAAAGCGGCACGGGAAAGAGCACCCTCATACGCGCCATCGCAGGATTGTGGCCGTGGGGTTCGGGCTCGATCAGCCTTCCTGCGGGCGCACGTATCGCGTTTCTGCCGCAGAAACCCTACATCCCCATCGGCACGCTCAAAGACGCGCTATCCTATCCCACCGCAAGTACGGAGATCCCCGAAGCGGTCCTCACCGAAGCCATGCGAGAGGTGGGATTGGGCTATCTTGCCTCCCAACTCAACGTCGAGAAAGAGTGGGATCAAACCTTGTCGGGCGGCGAACGGCAACGCGTGGCGTTCGCGCGTTTGATCCTGCACAAGCCAGACCTCATTATCATGGACGAAGCCACATCAGCGCTCGATGACGACAGTCAAACCAAAGTGCTGGATCTCCTGCGGCTCAAGCTGGACGGCGCCACAATCGTAAGCGTTGGACACCGGCCTGGCCTTGAAGAATATCACACGCGGAAAATTACCCTCGAGCGCAACGATCTCGGCGCCAAGCTAAGTTCCCGGGAAGTCGATGGCAAACTGTTCAAACTTCTCCGTTTGCTCAAGCTGGAGGTTTTCTCCGGCAAAGCCACGGGCCGGAATGGATAAACGCCCGGCCGAAATTTGACGGCGTCAAATGTTCCTGGAAGCCGGCTTGGCATTTTCACCAAAGAACAGCGCTTGACTGGCGATCGCGGCGACGACCGATGGCTTGAATGGCTTTGTGATCAGATAGGTTGGCTCCGCCCGCTGCCCGGTCAACAAGCGCTCCGGGAACGCCGTGATGAAGATGACGGGCGCTTCTATGGTTTTCAGAAGTTCCGCCACGGCTTCGAGGCCAGAACTTCCGTCGGCCAACTGAATGTCTGCAAGGATCAAACCGATGTGGCGTCCTTTCGCAAATTCGATGGCCTCTTTGTGCGTGCGCGGATTGCCGACTACCCGATGCCCGAGATCTTCCATGAGTGTCTCAAGATCCGCCGCGATCAACGGCTCATCTTCAATTATCAGAACATCTGTAGCTACCTGCGCGCTGATCTCCTTGTTGGCCTGCGCGAGGTAGCCGTCGACCTCAGTGCTAGACCGCCCCAGAATTGCAGCCACTTCCTTGACTTCAAAATTTTCCATCGACGCCAGCAAAAACGCTTGTCGCGGCAATGGTGTCAACGCTTCCAGCCTGCGCTCGGGTTCAGCGCCCAGTCCGCCGAGGGATTTTGCGTTTGCCGATGTCGAGTTCCACAGGCTCGAGAACAGCTTGTACAGAGCCACCCGCGAAGCAACCGTTTTGTCAAACACTGTGGCGTCGGCGACGAGCGTCTCCAGCACAGCGATGACGTATGCATCGCCAGCTTTTTGGGAACCGCATAACGCCCGGGCGTATCGGCGCAAGTACGGCAAGTGCGCCACGACCTGATCTGCTATCGCCAAGATTTATCTCCCGCCAGAATACGTGTAACTCCCGAAATTTCAGGTCATTACGCGCCGTTGATACCATTGAATACGAATATAATATATGCGATGAATAGCGTCGGCAACCGGCGTACTCTGCGTGGTTTCCCGATTTGATCGCGCGGCCGCCGGAATCCATCCATGACTGAACAAGAAGGTCAGAAAAAAGATGCCTTCGACCCCTCTTCGGAAATTCCCCTGGATCCGAAGATCGACAAAATGGTCGGCGACAAGCTGCGACAGTATTTCGACGCCCTTCTGGATCAGAAGGTCCCCGACCGCATCGTCGAACTGTTGACCGCTCTGGCGAAAAAAGACCTGGAGTTGGAGCCAGGTAAATCAGAATGAAAGCGCCATCGGAGGCATTCACGCGAGGATTGGTTGAAACGGCGCCGGCGTTGCGGGCTTTCGCCATCTCAATCGTGCGGCGCATAGATCGCGCCGATGATCTCGTTCAGGAGACAATGCTGAAAGCCTGGGCTGCGCACGCATCGTTCCAGGAAGGCTCCAACCTCAAGGCGTGGTTGTTCACCATTTTGCGAAATACCGCAGCCACGCAATTCAGGCGCGCGCGTCGCGAAGTCGAAGACGCTGATGAAAAACTGGCGTTGGCATTATCGGGCGACCCAGAGCAGCACGCCCATCTCGCATTGGACGAAATGAAGCAGGCGTTGTCCCAACTTCCCGAGGACCAGCGTGAAGCTGTGCTGCTCGTTGGAGCGGCGGGCTTTTCCTATGAGGAGGCAGCGACCATCTGCTCAACCGCCGTCGGCACGATAAAAAGCCGCGTCAGCCGGGCGCGCGCTTCGCTGGCGGTAAAACTGTCTCTAGGCGCCAACGACACCACGAATTGAATCCGGTAAAATCCGGACTGTGCAAACAGGGCCATCCCAAGCCTGGACAGCCCTGCACTTTTCAAATCGCAGTTTCAAGCGCTCGACGACGTCACGCTTTGTCGACGACATTCTTGATGGCGTCCTTTGCGTTGCCGACAGCCTGTTGAGCGTCGCCCTTCGCCTTTTGCGCGGCGCCTTTGGCTTTCAGGTTGGCGTCATCTGTAGCCTTGCCAATCGCCTCCTTGGTCGCGCCAACGGCCTGGTTGGCCAGTCCTTTGGCCTTGTCGCTGATGCTGCTCATGTCGTTCTCCTTGGGGCTTTGGGGGGAAAATTCGTCGGCGTCAGAATTCAGTCTTCCAACCGAAGATGAATAAGAAACCGTCAGACAGCGTCAGAGTTCCGTTAGGAGGGGTTCCTGACTCAAACAGGCTCCACGACGCTGCCTCTGTTACAAGCAGTCGGCAACTCAACGATGCCAGAACAGCGCCAGCAACAGAATGATTGGCAGGGAATGCCGACCATCCAGAGAAGCAAGCCTTTGCCCATGCCCATGTTCGTTTCCTGAAGTGAGGGTCCAACTCCGTGCGGAGCCACCATTGCAACCGGCGCCAGCCCGGACGGTTCCCGCAACCAATTTTTTTTGGTCGGCGGGAACGCGGGCCACCCACAACCGTTAGTTCTGCGCGAGCAAACACATGCATTTTTGCGCCGGGTGGCGTGAAAAAGGGGATTGAAGATGACAAAAACCACGCCTGACACTGAAAAGTCGGCAATGCGCACGCCGACCGATTTACCCGCCGCGAAAGTTTTGAAAATCACCAACATTCTGAATGAGCTGGTCGCTGATTCATTCCGCCTTTACATCAAGACGAAGAATTTCCACTGGCACATGAGTGGTCCCAATTTTCGCGACTATCATCTGATGCTGGACGAACAGGCTGACCAGATTTTCGCTTCAATTGATCCACTGGCTGAGCGCGTCCGCAAACTTCGGCGCGCGACCGTGCGCTCGGTGGCTCATATTGGCAAACTGTCGTCCCTGAAGGACAACGACAAGGAGTTCGTCTCGCCGCTCGACATGCTGGACGAGCTGATGGAAGACAACAAAGCTGTCGCCGCCAAAATGCGCAGCGCGCATGAATTGTGCGAAGGCGCGAAAGACTCTGGCTCGGCGAGCTTGCTGGAAGTCTATATCGACGAAACCGAACGGCGTACCTGGTTTCTTTTTGAATCCAGCCGGGGCGCCGACCCAACCGGTCACTAGAGCGCGATGACGCTTCTTCGAAAACGTCGTCGCACTCCAGATTTTTGATTGAGCATGATCTTTTCCGAAAACCGGCGTCCACTTTTCGGGATCATGCTCCAGGCGATGCCGCGAAGGATAAATTGAAAGCAAACTGGCTTGCGTAGTTTTCTTTTGTCCAGGTTGAGGCAAATGTTTTCAGCTATGCCCTACAAACCGGGCGTTCGCAGCTTGTTGCTAGCGACAAGCTTCGTCTGCGTCGCCCTCGCGGAGACAGCGGAAGACGGGCTGGCGATGGCGCGAGACAATAAACCCGCCGCGATTTTGATGGACATCATGTTGCCGGGCGCCGATGGATGGGGGGCGCTCGATCTGTTGAAACGCGACGCGCGCACCAAAGATATTCCTGTCGTTGTGCAAACCGTGCTCGACGAGGAAAATTTCGCCTATGCGCTGGGCGCCGCCGGGTTTCTCAAGAAACCCATCACGGCGGCCAACTTGCGCGAAGCGCTTGTCGAGGCGCGCCTTGAGGCTGGCGGCGGGCAAATCTTGCTGGTTGACGACGACGTTGAAAGCCTGTCGGTCGTCGGAAAACTGCTTCGACGCGAAGGCTGGACCGTTCGATGCGCGAAAGACGGCGTCGCGGCGCTAGATGAAATGCAGCGCGCAGCACCCGATATCATCATCGCCGATCTCATGATGCCGAGGATGGACGGCTATGCGTTCGTCGCCAAAATTCGCGAACATGACGAGTGGAACAAGATTTCAATTGTTGTTTTTACGGCGGACGACATCGCCAGAAAGGCGGTTCGTGACCTTGCCCCGGCAACCTCGGCGATTGTTCGAAAGGGCAGCATGCCGCTTGCCGAGTTCGCAAAACAACTGAGGCGACTTACGGCTCGCCGGGCAAACGGAGGCTGACATGGCGCGAATTCTCCTTGTCGAGGATAACGAACAAATCTGGGATTTTCTGTCGCGTCGGCTGCGCCGCAGGGGCCATGAGGTTTTTCTGGCGCATGATGGTGAAAAAGCCATTGAGAGCACGCGCGCCATGCTGCCGGAAATCGTGCTGCTCGAAATGAACCTGCCGCTCATCGACGGCTGGACCGTCGCCACGACGTTGAAGGCCGATAGTGGGACGCGCGAAATTCCCCTCCTCGCACTCACGGCTCACGCCATGGAAGGGGCGCGCGAAAAAGCCCTCCAGGCGGGGTGTGACGACTATCATCCAAAACCCGTTGATTTTCAGAAGTTGATTGAACAAATCGAGGCGGCATTGGCGCGTCGCGCTGGCGCAGCCCAGCCGGGCGCTGAAACATCCGGGAAAAGTTAGGGAGCGGGTTTCGTGGATGTATCGTCAGGCAACCGTGTGGCTCCCGAACTCCGGTTCGCGACAGCTCTTGTGATTACCCTCGGTGTGGGCGCGATCCTCTACCTCGCCCGCGAAGTACTTATTCCATTGGCGCTCGCGATGCTGCTGGGTTTCGCACTGTCGCCGCTGACAGCGGCGCTTCAACGCGTCGGAGCGCCGCGTGGGATTGCAGCGGCCGCGCCGGTTCTGGTCGCCTTTCTGGTTGTCGGCAGCGTCGGTTACCTCGCCTACACGCAGGCTTACAGCGTCGCCAATGAAATCCCGAAGTACCGCACCATCGTCGCCGGCAAGGTCAGTGCGCTCATGCATGGCGTTGAGGGGAATGGCCCGTTCAGCGAGGCGGCCAAGGTTTTCACCGAACTGAGCCAGAGCGTTGAAAATGGCGAGGCCGCCGGTACGGGGGATGCAAAACCTCCCCCACAGCGCGTTGTCGTCAAAACCGACGAGGGACAATTCTCGCGCTACTTCGGTTTGCTGGCGCCGGTTCTGGCGCCGTTCGGCACCCTGGCGATCGTTTTCTTGTTGACGACGTTCATGCTCGCCCAACGCGAAGACATTCGCAATCGCCTCATCAAGCTTGCGGGGGCCGCCGACGTTTTACTGGCGACGCCGTTGACGATTTGCCTTGTTGTCATGGGTCGCCACGTAGACGGCCTCGCCTTCCTTGACACCATACTGGGCAATCAGCCGCCGCTTTCACCGCCCGAACTGTTCTATCAACGCATGCTCGCTGGCGATCCCTCGGAGGCTCGTCAGATGGCTCGCCGCTTCTTGCGCGACCAATCCATCGACAGCTACTTCGATACGGTCGCACTGCCGGCGCTGCGTCGCGCCCACACCGACATCGGCAACGGCGCCGTTGCCGGCCCGCGACTGGCCAAGCTCACCGAAACAACCGAGGGATTTCTGCAAGGTTTGCCGGGATACGCAATGAGGTGGCGCGGCCTGTCGGCACCTCTCGCAAGGCCGACGAAGGCTTCACGGCAAAGCCCGGCGTTGCCGAAGCCCTGCCTCGTGGCGGTGCTGCATGGCGACGATCCGCTCGATGTTTCGGCTGCCGCCATGCTGGGGATCGCTCTGCAAAAACGCTCGTATCAAACCCGTATCCTGTCGATAGAAGCTGCCGGACAGGCGGAGTTGGTGACAGAAACCATGCCGCAAATCATTGTTCTCTCGTTTGTCGAACCGCTCAGCACCTTGCACCTGCGCGCTGTCAGCATGGCCGTCCGTCGTCGGGCGCCGAACGTGCGGGTGATGCTCTGCATCTGGCGGGAAATGGCGCCGGAAATGGCCGATGAAATCCGTCGCGTCGCGCGCGTCAATGATGTCGCATTCAACATCGAGGAAGCCGCTGGCCAAGTTGAGCGTTGCCGGCGCCAGCCTGCCCTCATCAACAGAAATCAGGACGTGGTGGCCGCCGCTTGAGGGGCGCCCGCGTTTGTCGCCAACAACGTTGCGCCCATCAAGCACAGCCATAGCGGAAATGGATAAGCGGCGATGCGCTCTACACCGCCGGGCTCAAGCACCGGGTAGATATTCAAAGCCATCGCGATCAATCCGCCGAGCCCGAGCAAACCAAAAGCCAGGCTTATCGAAGCGACCCAACGGGGAAACCAGTCGCCGCCGACGCGGGCCAACCCGAAGCTGGCCAACCCGAATGTCGTCATGCCCAAGTTGCAGAAAATCAAATTTTCCGCCGCGCCGAGATAGTGGGCTTTCGGCAGACTGTCTTCCGGCGCGAACCCGACGATCAAAACCCCAACGCCGGACAATCCGACAAGCACCATCGCGGCGCGAAAACCAGCGCTCGCAGGCATCCTGACAGAAGTAAGCCACGCGCCAGCCATGATGAGAATGCCTTGGAGAACAAAGGATGCATTCATCAAGCGGGCAAGTGGCGAAGTCCAGCAAGCCGGCTTTGGACCGAAGCATGCGGAGGCCCCGAGGTCGCTGATGAAGTTGTTTTTGAGGCTGTAGATTCCCTGCCACGCGTGGATGGCCAGCGCCTCAGCAACGAAATACTGGAGGCAAAGCATCCACAGAACCGCGCCGATCACGGCCCGGCGATTTCGCGGTCCGCCCGGTGCAAGTCCCTGTTGCACCGGCATGGCGCGCCTCGTTTTGATATAAAATACACGGACGCCTGGTTACGCCTTTTCGAGCCCGTAAAGACCGACATCGCACACGCCGGTTTCAAAACCGGCTTCACAGTAGGAAAGATAGTATTCCCAGGTGCGCTTGAACGAGGCGTCAAACCCCAACGGCTCAATCTTCGGCCAGGCCTCGAAGAACCTCCGTCGCCATTCCGCCAAGGTCAACGCGTAGCTGTGAGCGAAGTTTCGGGTTTCGGTAACCCGCAATCCGGCCTCGGCGGCGGCTTGATGAATAGCCGTTTTGGTCGGCAAAAACCCGCCTGGAAAAATGTACCGTTGAATGAAATCTGGTTGCGAACGGTAACTTTCGAATCGATCCTCGGCGATGGTGATGGCTTGCAACACCACTTTCCCGGCCGGCTTCAGGCGTTCACTGAGAGTGCCAAAATAGCTCGGCCAGTATTGATGCCCAACCGCCTCGATCATCTCGATCGACACGATGCGGTCGAAGCTGCCGGCCACATCCCGGTAATCCTCCAGCCGCAGATCGACCTGCGAGGAAAGGTGCTTCTGCTCAATTGTTTTTCGTGCAAACTCCAGTTGCGATGGCGACAGGGTTATGCCGGTAACTTTGGCGCCGGTGCTGTCGGCCATCGCCATCGCAAG
>JAYTTW010000065.1:0-2500 GCA_043744855.1 Hyphomicrobiales bacterium | reverse complement strand
CCGTAGCGCTTCATCCGAAAGCCTCCTAAAAGTAGGCTCCCTATGAATCACGCTTTTGCTGATTTGCGAATCCCCCTAAATGACGACACGCCCTAGTTTTGGCGTTGCTGAAAGTTCCCTGCGCAGGCAGCGCCGGGTCGCGAGGCGGTGTGCGGCGCCTTACCCGCGGCGAATAAAGTAATCGCCGTTGGCGTCGCGTTCGATCAGGTTTTCCTCTCGCAACCTTTCTATTTCCAGCACAATTTCGCGACCGTCGCGGCTGCCGACAAGCGACATGATTTTGGCGAAGTGCGTTGGGCCGCTCTCCTCCAGCGCCTGTCGAACCGTCTGGAAGCGCGCGGGGCCGCTGATGTCTGGCGCTTGTGGAACGCGCCCGGTAATCGAGGTGTTGCGCGGATAGGGGAAGGTCAGGTCAAAGCCTGCCTTGGCGCCGATGCCGCGCGATGGCGAGGAAGGGTCCATCGGCATCACCCGCATGTTTTCAAGCACCACAATGTCCTTGTTGGCCTGAAAGCGGCTCGACATCGCCCACTCGATCTCAGCACTTGAGCGCACGTCGATGTCTTCATCGACGACAAACACGTGTTTCACCGTCAACATGTTGCCGAGAATGATGGCGATCGCGGCGCGTGCGTCGCCGTCGGTTTTCTTGCGCAGAGAGACGCGCGCATGGCATGACGCGCCGGGGCCGCCGGGCGCAAAGGCGTCGACAACATCCAGATGCGCATTGCGCAGCAATTGGAATATTTGCGCCTCGGTTTGCATCTCGCGGCTCGGCGACATGTCGCATTCGCCGAGTTTTCGACCGACGCCATGTTTGACGGTCTGGTGCAACACGTCACGCCGACGGGTGATGGCGGTGCAATGGAAAAGCGGGTCGCCGTGAACCGGACCATAGTAGCCCATGTATTCACCGTAGGGGCCTTCATCCTCGATGTAGCCACGTTCGTCAAAATAGCCTTCAAGCACCATTTCCGCGTCGGCTGGCACGTAGAGATCGTTGGTAAGGCATTTGACCAGTGGCGCCGGCTCGCCACGAAAGGTAGCGATGCGGTCGAGTTCGTGGCCTGTCGCTTTTTGCGTCGCCGCCATGATGTCCATGGGGTGCGAGCCGACGGTGAAACTGATCGGCAGCTTTTCGCCGCGCTCGACACAACCAAGATAAATCTGCCGCAAATCGGAGGGCGCCGTGACGTTGACGCCGCAGCGCGTTTTGCCGCGCAGCATCAGGCGTCTCGCGCCGACATTGGTGCGCCCGGTTTGCGGATCGAAGCTGTAATCCAATCCGGACGAAATGTAGGGCGCGCCGTCGTATTCATGCTGCACATGAAACGGCAGGCGGGTCAGATCGACCTGATCGCCGGTCAGGACGACCTCGTGCACAGGGGCCTCCTTCGAGGACACCTCAAAGCAGCGCTGCGGGTTGGCGACGCGGCGCAGGTATTCCTCGTGCATTTTCTCCACCGGCACGCCGAGCGAGGCGGCAAGGCGCCGGCGCGAGGCGGCGACAGCGGAAATGATTTCGTGTTGTTCGGGGCCAGCCTTTTTGAACCACACGGCTTTGGCGGTCGCCTCGATGATCGGGCTGAGATCGGAGAGCGCTACAGGTTCGTCGCGGATTTCGACCTCGCCGATTTTCACCATGCGTTCGACCAGACGGCGCAAACGAAACTTGTCGGGATCCCAGGAGGCGGGCGCTTGCGCCGGAGTGTAGTGCATTTATTGGCTCCCTTCGGGCGCACGAGTTGCACGCAGTTTTCCTTGCGGGACGACGAAAAATCCTTGCGGGAAAACACCGAGCGCTGCAAGAGGGCGGAGGGTTGGCTTTGGGCCTGCGGAGGGCTTTGCTTGGGCGCCTTCATTTGTCTGCCTTTGCCTACTATATTCGCTCGCCGCAGCGCAGCGGATTTGAAACATGGGTGGGCGAAGTGGAGACGAACGCAAGCGATGCAGTACCCGATGCCGGCGGCAGCGAAAAGCCGCCTTCGCCGCGCCCGGCGGATACGACCGATTATCGCCAGCGGGCGCGCGTGAACCTCTATGCCGGGATCGGCGTTGCCGTTCTGGTCGGGATCGCGGTTTATTCGGCGCGAATTTTCTACCAATACGAAAAGCTGGAAAACTGTATCGCCTCGCACCGCCGCAATTGCGTCGATCTCGACGTGCCGCTGCGCGCGCCTGGCGTTTTTGTGCCGGCGCATTGAGCGCGATGACGCTTCTTCGAATCGTCGTCGCACTCCAGGTTTTTGCTTGAGCATGATCTTTTCCGAAAACCGGCGTCCACTTTTCGGGATCATGCTCCAGGTTTGGCGCGTTGGGGGTATGCTTGAAAGTCGCGTCGAACGGCGCTAGGCAGTCGCCGCGCATCGCCCCGATACCCGGGCGCAAAACTGGAACATAACCATGGCCAAGGAAAAATTCGCACGCACGAAGCCGCATTGCAACATCGGGACGATTGGTCACGTCGATCACGGCAAGACGTCGTTGACGGCGGCGATCA
>JAYTTW010000064.1:0-2504 GCA_043744855.1 Hyphomicrobiales bacterium | reverse complement strand
TTCGAGGTTCGTCGACTTGACGCCGAATAGTACCGTCATCGCGCGATCCTTTTGAATTGATGCTCTGATCTATCGATCATAACACTAGACGAACGGTTGCGTCTGAAGCGCGCGGCGCGTCACAAACCATAACCATTCCCACGGTGGGTCGATAGCACCTGCCGCCTGCCATTCGGCGACAATGGCATCAGCGATTTCATTCTTGTCTGTGCCGAATTGTTTTTGCTCTATCGATCTCATGGGCCCGGCATCTGAATGTCTGACAGGAACACAACCAACATCAAGTAACCGGAGAACGTTGAGCCGAACAAAGTCGACAAGATCTGCACCTTCAAATCCGAACGACCGTCCTGCTGGAACGAACTCCCAAAGACCTTCGCCATCACTGTCGACTGCGTAGGGCAAAGTTTCCAGATACTCTGCGACTGTATCTCCGATATATCGTTTTCTATTGAAATCAATCATGACCAGCGCCTAAAAAGTTCCGTATCGAGCACGCGGCGCGTCACGAACCATAACCATTCCCATGGCGGATCGAGTGCACCGGCCGCCTGCCACTCTGAAACAATGGCATTTGCGATTTCATTCTTTTCCCTGCCAAATTGCTTTTGCTCCATCCATCTCATATTTCCTCCCCCTGAAAATCGCACAGGAGCACAACCGACGTCCAGCAAGCGAAGAACGCTCAACCGGACAAATTCAGCAAGATCAGCACCCTCGAAGCCGAACGAACGTCCCGCAGGAACGATTAGCCATAGGCCTTCGCCGTCTCCATCGATCTCATAAGGTAAAGTGACCAGATACTCACCGACACTAACTCCCAAAGCTCCTTTTTTCTCCAAATCGATCATTTTTCGTGAATCCTCCGAAGCTTCGCAAGAGCCGAATTCCCTTGCGCATCGACGATATCGACCGTCAGACCATAATCTTTGCTTCGACGAACTCGTACAGTTTCGCCAGTGCCACGCCGGTACCATAGCCCCTGATAGTCCGGCGGCGACCTTACTTCCTGCGCTCCAGATGTCATATCCCGCAACAGCTGATCAAACTCTTCGTTCGTCACGCTTCTGACGTCCGGTCCGGCTGGCTTTATATTTTCGCCAATCAAACGTCCGTTTTGCACACAGACATCGGCCAGAGTTTTTGTCGCTGCGGTAGGGGCGGCCCCGCCGCCGCCTGTCAGCGTGTCGGACTGAAGGCGCGCCCTGGCCTCCCGTGCATCCCGCGCGTCGGCTTCATTACGGCTGGTCTCACCGTCTATGGTACTCGTAACACTCGGTCTCGGTCTATATCCGGGAATGACGGTTTCGGTCTGAGCAATTTCTTGCCGAGCAATTGCGTCGGATATTGCCCAACGGACTTCTTGCGCCGGCGTAGCTGCAGGAAAGCGAGCTAGAATGGTCGTTCTTGATTGCGGCCTGGCAGGACCTGCTTGCGCGACACGCGCTCCGTCAGACGAATGCGAGCTTCCAGTCGATTGCCCGTCACCCGTTGTGAAACGTCCCCGGTCATCGTGATTGGGGTTGAAGCGTTGCTCTCTTTGAAGCGCTTCGAAATAGCTCTGACCGCTAAAAAGCACGCGGACATAAGCCACTTCCGCTTGCACGCGCAGCCAGTTGGCCCGCTCTTGGCGCAGGCTTGCAGCCCTCGGCATCGACATGTCGAAATGAACTCCGGTATCCAGCGCTGGAAGCTAGGCCGTTTCAAACAAGCGCGCGACGGCGGCGCGGATGCGGGCCGCGCACGCAGCGTCGCTGTTGCCTAAGCGGGAAACCTCGCGCAGCTCTCTGAGACCCTTGAAGCCATCGCGCAAAACGGCTCGCGCCTCGCCGCGCGCGAGCCCAGCTTCCCGCGTCAGCCAGCGCTCAAACTCGCGCTCTGTTGGCGCGCGGCCCTGAAACGGATCGCGCTTGACTTGTGAGACGCGCGCATCCGGCTGCATCGGAAACGTCACAATCGAAATTTCCCACAGATCGATCTTGTCGATGCGGCGAACGCCGGTGCGCGGATCGCGGCGGCCTTTGCCAGCCTTGAACCCGATCGACAAACCGTCAAGCGCGCCCGCCCGCATCAGAGACAAAACTTCGCGCGCCTTGACGACATCCGTCATCAGATGCCCGCGCGCATAGAGCCCTTTGGCGTCTTCGTGCAGATCGTCCCAAACGCCGATCGGCTGCGCCGGATCGTGCTGGAACAGCATCTTCACAGCGCTCGGCGTGCGCGTTGCTAAGCTATCGCGGAAGGCACCGGGAGAGATCACATCGTGGCCCAGATCCTCGCGGTTAAAGAGGCTCGCGTAGCCCTCGAACTCGCCGTTGTCGGCAACGCTTTTGAGATCGAGACGCATAGCAAGGCTGCGCTGCGTTGGTGCCGCACTCGCGGGAAACAAGCGGCAGACCTCTCCGCGCTGCGCTGTCGCGGCGGACACAAATAATTCAGCGGCGGCGGACATGAGGTCGCTCCGTTTTGCATTTTCTAATTTTTTGTCAGGTCGTCCGCAGGAT
>JAYTTW010000063.1:0-9809 GCA_043744855.1 Hyphomicrobiales bacterium | reverse complement strand
ATCCTGAGGAGGTCCAAAGGACCGTCTCGAAGGACGAGGTTTTCACGCCAGCGTTTTTCAGCAGCCTGCTAGAATTTGCCCGGCGCTGTCGTGCGGTCTTCGGGATCAAGTTCGATGCGCATGGCACGAATGAACACACCGGTGCCATAGTAATTGTTCGCAGTGTGGGTCAATTCGAGAATTTCCTGCGGCGAATAGTGCTTGGCAAATTCATCGAAGATGGCGTCGGGGATATCGCCACGCCGTTCGATGAGGCAGTCGACGTAATCAATGGCGGCGGCCTCCGAAGGCGAAAAAATTTCACGTCGGGCGCCCCAGTCGCCCAGCAACGCATCGAGTTGCGCCTGCGTCACCCCAGCGGCAAGCGCCAGGGGAATGTGATGGTTGATCTCGTAGGGCTGCTCGACGAGGCTGGCCGTGCGCACGATCACCATCTCGCGTATTTTGCGCGACGCCACGCATTCGTTGCGCAAGGCGTAGGTGACGTGGCGACGCGCCCGGGCGATTTTCGGCGCATGGGCGTTGACGAGATGCATGTTGAGAATATGCCCGCCGCGCGAAATTTGTTCGTCGAACATCGCTTGCGTGATTGGGTCTGGCGGCAACGGCAGCGCTGGCAATCGCGAGACCTTGCCGCGATTGTAATCGTTGTGTGCGTCGCTCATGGCCGTCCTCCCCCAAAATGTTGCATCGAAAGTTGCATCAGCGTGGATTTTGGCCAGTTGTATCCGCCCCCGCCCCGCACGCAAGCCTGCTGATTTGCAAGCCTGCTGATTTGCAAGCCTGCCGATATATTCGTCTCCAAAAATAGTCTAGCGTGCGCGCCGGGAGAAATTCATGACGCTGCACATGCGACAGCCGACACTCGACAACCGCGCGGCGTTCTACGCCGGCCATAAATTCATTCTCGGTTTGTTTGGCGCGAATTGTTCTTCTGGCCGCGCCGTCACGACGGTCCCCGAGCGCTGGACCGGCTCCTGGCGCGACTGCAAAAAACTGGCGCAGATGGCTGAGGCCGCCGGCATCGATTTCATGCTGCCGATTGGCCGCTGGAAAGGCTACGGCGGCGTCACCGACTATCAGGGCGCGACGCTCGAGACCATCAACTGGGCCTCCGGCCTGCTCGCCTCGACGCAACGCATCACCGTGTTTGGCACTGTGCATGCGCCATTGTTCAATCCCGTCATGGCGGCGAAAATGATGGTGACAGCCGATCATATTGGCGAGGGGCGTTTCGGCCTCAACATCGTCTGCGGCTGGAACGAGGGCGAGTTTGAGATGTTCGGCGTCGAACAGCGCGATCACGAAAACCGCTACAAGCAAGCCGACGAATGGACGCAGGTGTTGAAACGCGTCTGGAGCCACGACGAAGTTCAATTCGATTTCGACGGCGACTATCATCATCACAAAGCTGTCCGCGCCAAGCCAAAGCCGTGGGGCGGCTCGCGCCCGCTCATCATGAACGCCGGTGCCTCGCCGCAAGGCCAGGCTTTCGCCATTCGCAACTGCGACGCCTATTTCACCCAGGCCTCGCGCGAATCCGTCGAAGCGACGCAAGCGCGCATTGCCGGCATCCGCAACGCGGCTTCCGCCCTCGGCCGCGATCTCGAAGTCTATACGGTCGGCGTCGTCACCTGCCGCGCCACGATGCAGCAGGCGCAAGAATACTATCACTATGCCGCCGTCGAAATGGCCGACTGGTCGGCGGTTGACGACATCATGGCGATCAAGGGACTGACGCCGGAGACAATGGGCCAGCAAGCCTTCGAGACGCGACGCACGCAATACGCCAACGGCATGGGTGGCGTGCCCATCGTTGGCGATCCCGATTATGTCGCCGAGCAATTCCTGCGGCTGCACAAGTCGGGCTTGCGTGGCATCGCCCTGTCGATGGTCAACTACATCGACGAGCTGCCCTTCTTTCAGGCCGAAGTGCTGCCGCGTCTGGAGCGGCTCGGCTTGCGCGACAGGCCAAACCCATGAGGCTGCCCATGAGACGCCCATGAAGCGCGCCATCGCTGCGGCGGCGTTGTTTTTCAGCCTCAGCGCCCCGCTACTGGCCGCGCAGGACGAGGTCGCCGCGTTCTACAAGGATAAACAAATCCGCCTGATGGTCGGCTCCGCTGCGGGCTCGGGCTATGACATCGGCGCCCGCCTGATGGCGCGCTATCTCGGGCAATACATTCCGGGCAACCCGACGTTCATTTTGCAGAACCAGCCGGGCGCCGCCTCCATCAGCATGGCCAATTCGCTCTACAATCTCGCGGCTCGCGACGGCACCATCCTTGGCGCCGCCATCAACGGCATGCCGACCGCGCCGCTGCTGGAGCCCGATGGCGTGCGCTTCGATTCGACGAAGTTCACCTGGCTCGGCAGCGTCAATCGCGAGGTGCAGGTCACTTACGTATGGCGCACCGCGCCGGTTCAGAGCCTTGATGAACTTGCCGACAAGGAACTCATTGTCGGCGCCAACTCGCCGGGCACGACGCAATACGATTTTCCGGTGCTTGCGCGCGCCATACTCGGGCTGAAATTCAAGGTCGTCAGCGGCTATGACGGGACGGCGCAAATTCACAAGGCGATGGAAACCGGCGAGGTCCAGGGCATGGGTTCGACCGCCTATGCAAGCCTTCGCGCGCTGGCGCAAAAGCAGCTCGACGCCGGCGACATGCGGGTCATCGCCCAATGGGGCTTTCGCCGGCATCCGCTGTTGCCGCAAACGCCCGCCGTGCTCGATCTCGCCCGCAACGAGGCCGACCGCAAAGCACTCGAACTGGTGCTGGCGCGGCTCGAATACGGGCGACCGTTCCTGGCCCCGCCCGAGGTGCCGCCGGCTCGCGTCGCGGCGTTGCGGAACGCCTTTGATCGCGTCATGGCCGATGCATCCTTTCTGGCGGAAGCTGAAAAACTAAAACTCGAAGTGCTGCCGGTCAGCGGCGCCGAGGTCGCTGACCTCGTGCGCACCGTCAACGCCACGCCAGCCGCCGTCGTATCGCGCGTGCGCGACGCGCTGAAAGGCAAGTGAACCCGCCGGCGGCGACGAGTTGTCCCGGCGGTCATCGCCGGCCTGACCACCGCGTACTCCAACAGGGTTGCCTCATCATGACCCGTGTCAATCCCGCCTGAACTCACCGAGGCCGGGCTTGAACACCTTGTCGTCCAAAAACATCTTCATCGCTTTCTCGCGTCCCTTCTCCGGGTCCAAAGCTTTCAGCGCCGTGCTCTTGCACTCCAGATAGTCGTACGCCTGATCCTGGCTCATGCCGCGCACCGAGCGAATGGCTTCCTTGGTGTAGCGCACCGCTGCGGGGCTTTTCGCCTCGAGTTTGCGCGCCAGCTCCAGGGTCGCCTCGCGCAGTTGCGCGACCGGCACCGACTTGTTGACGAATTTCATCGCCGCTGCTTCCTTGCCGGAAAACCGGTCGCCGGTGACAGAGTAATACAGGGCGTCGCGGTAGTTCATGATTTGCGTCAGCGCCCAAGCGACGAGACCGCCGGGAATAATGCCCCAATTGACTTCCGACAATCCGAACGTCGCATCGTCAGCCGCAATGGCGAAATCGCAGGCGATGACAGGCGTGAATCCGCCGCCGAAACAGTAGCCGTGCACCATGGCGATGGTCGCCTTGGGCGAACGCGACAGCTTGTCCCATCGCCACGCCTGCGACGCGTTGCTGGTTTTGCGCATGGCTTTGGGATTGTCGTCGTTGGCGCGGAAGAACAGCTTCAGATCCTGACCGGCGCAGAAATTGCCGCCAGCGCCGGTGACGACGATGACTTTTGTTGCGTCATCGTCCGCCGCCCAGTCGAGTGCGTCGCACATATCCACGTGCAACGCCGGGCTCATTGCGTTGCGCTTCTCCGGACGATTGAGAATGACGAACGTCGTGCCTTCATCGCGTTCAATCTTGACGTTTTCATAGGTTGGTACAGCATCGCTCATGGCGCTCTCTCCCTGGTTAAGGCGCGCATGTTAAAACGCCGGCACAAGCGCGGCAAATCAGGCGCGGCAAATCGCGGCGGCCTTTTTGTGGCGGACGCCGCGTGTTAAGGCGGCGGCTTGGAATTTTCCGGAGCCCGCGCCGATGCAACCCCCGACAAACACCTTCCGCGAGGCCAAACTTGATCTCGCCCAGCGCCCCCGCCGCAATCGCCGCGCCGAGTGGTCGCGCCGCCTGGTGCGCGAGACCGCCCTGACGACCAACGATCTGATCTGGCCGGTTTTCATCATCGATGGCGACAAGCGGCGCGAAAAGGTTGGCTCCATGCCCGGCGTTGAGCGCCTCACCATCGACGAGTTGGTGCGCGAGGCGGGGCGCGCGCAACAGCTCGGCATCCCCGCCCTGGCGTTGTTTCCGTATACCGACCCGGCGCTGCGCGACGCCGACGGCAGTGAGGCGCACAATCCGGAAAATCTTGTGTGCCGCGCCCTGCGCGCCCTCAAGAAAGAAGTTCCGGACCTCGGCGTCGTCTGCGATGTCGCGCTCGACCCCTACACCAGCCATGGCCACGACGGATTGCTCGATGGCGACGAGATCGTCAACGATGCCTCGGTTGCAGCGCTGGTCAGCCAAGCCCTCAATCAGGCGCGCGCCGGTTGCGATGTCATCGCTCCCTCCGACATGATGGACGGGCGCATCGGGGAAATTCGCACGGCGCTCGACCGGGAAAATTTCGAGCACGTGCAGATCATGAGTTATGCGGCGAAATACGCCTCGGCATTTTATGGGCCGTTCCGTGACGCCGTCGGCTCCGGCGGCCTGCTGAAAGGCGACAAGCGCACCTATCAGATGGACCCGCACAATTCTGATGAGGCGATGCGCGAAGTGGCGCTCGATCTCGAACAAGGCGCCGACATGGTGATGGTGAAACCCGGCCTGCCCTATCTCGACATTGTCAGTCGCGTAAAGCGCGAGTTCGGTGTTCCCACTTATGCCTACCAAGTGAGCGGCGAATACGCGATGATCATGGCCGCCGGCCAGAACGGCTGGATCGATGCGGACAAGGCGATGATCGAAAGCCTCGTGTCATTCAAACGCGCCGGCGCGGATGGCGTGCTGACCTATTTCGCGCCTGTCGTGGCGCAGATGTTGCAGAAGGGTTTGTAGATCGCCCGGCAAACGATACATCGCCATCGCTTCCGGCATCAGCAACGTCAGCCGGCAGAAACTGGCGCGCTCACCCGAGATGAAAACGCAGAACCAGGCGACGCTGCTCTGGGTGTTTGGATTGTAGCGCGTGGTACGCCGGAAGTTGCAGACTTTTGCGATCCGAGCACGCGTCAACACTTGAACCCGTGTTCCGCAAAAATTGCAGACTTTTCAAAACTCTTTCTACGCGCGACGCCGCGCGTGCGGGCTGACATCGACAGTCTCGAGCATTTCGCGCATCAGCGCGTCGGTCATGCGCGCCCGCACGGCGGCGCTGGCGGCATCGTCCCAAAGGTTATCGAGTTCATCGGGATCCCGTTCGAGATCGTAGAGTTCGCCCCACGTCTCGCCGCGATAGACTGACATGCGATGCGTCGCCGTCTCCAATGTGCGCACGACGGCTGGCTTTGAAAAGCCCATGCGCGCCTGCGTGTCTTCGTATTCGATCAGCACGCGGTCGCGGACTGGCGCGCCGCCGGCGAGGCTCGGGCCCAAATCAACGCCCTGCATGCCCCAGTACGGCTTGACGCCCGCGCGGGCCAGGATCGTGGCTCCGAGATCGACGGTCGAACCCATCGCCTGCGTCACGCGGGCGCTGCGATCTCGCGGGTCCGACCAGATGAAGGGAACGTTGTTGATGGAGCGACGCATGATCGCGCCCTTCAGCAGCATCGACAAATCGCCGAGATAATCGCCATGATCGGCGTTGAAGACGATCACCGTGTTTTCATAGCGGCCTGTGGCTTTCAGCTTGTCGACGATGGCGCCAACCGCGTCGTCGATCATCCCGATCATGCCGCACGTCAGCGCCATGGCCTCCTGTATTTCGCGCGGGGCTGCCATGAAGGCTTCCTGCGACTTGGCGTTGCGCTGGCCGCTCTCCCACTGCTCGTGCAACAAACGCATGGGCGGCGTCGGGTTGCGATGCTGTTGATAATCTGGCGGCAAACTGAAATCGGCGGGCGTGTACATGTCCCAGTATTTGCCCGGCGGCGTAAACGGATGGTGCGGATCGGGAAACGAAACGAACGTAAAAAACGGTTGGTCCTCGCCTTTGGCGCGCTCAAGCCAGTCAAGCGCGCGGTCGCGAATGAACGACGTCGGGTACATCGCTTCGGGCATCGCCGTGCGGATCGCCTGCGGGCAAACGTAGTTGTGCGCCAACTGGTTCGCATGGTCGCGCCAGAAATCCGCCTGCGACGATTGCTGGCGCAACCATTGGAGATAGTGGCCGTTGCACTCGTCACCGTGGCCGGTGACCATGTCGACGTGCTCATAGCCATAATACGGCAGCGGGAACGCCGCGTAGTCGGGCGCCACAAAGCGCTTCGGGTCTTCGAAATCGTAGTCGCGGTCATCGGCGCTCCAGGCTTCCTTGAGTGGCCCGAGTTCGTCGCGTTGGACGCGCGGTTGCGAGGCGATGCCAGTCATCGGCTGCACATGGCTCTTGCCGATGGCGGCGGTGCGATAGCCGGATTGACGCAGCGCTTCGACAAACGTGCTGGCGTCGTAGGAGAGTTCGCAACCATTATGCCGCAGGCCGTGCGTCGAGGTGTAGCGCCCGGTCAGCAACGTGGCGCGATTGGGCATGCACACGGGCGAGGCGACGCGGAAATTCTCAAACCGCACGCCGTTCGCGGCGAGCCCGTCGATATGCGGCGTTTTCAGCACGCGATGCCCGGCGCACCCGAGATAATCGGCGCGGTGCTGATCGGTGATGATGAACAGAAAATTCGGCGGACGGGTCATGCGCTGTCCTTTGATGGTTCACGCGGTGTTATTGCGCCCGAAAGCCGGAGGCCTTCACGACGCCGGCCCAGCGCGCAAAATCAGCTTGCTGGATGGCGGCGAGTTCTGCGGCTGACGTGCCGGTCGGCGTCAGTTTCAGTCGGGCCGCCAGTTCCTGTCCCGCCGGCGAACGCACGGCGGCGACAACGATCCGGTTAAGCTTGCCCATAAAATCTGGCGGCGAGCCAGCCGGCGCGTAAAGCGCGTACCAGCCGGCGCCGACCACATCAAACCCCTGTTCAAGAAACGTCGGCGCCTCTGGCGAAAACGCCGAGCGCTGCGCGCCCGAAGTCGCCAACAAACGAATGGCGCCGTTGCGCGCCGGTTCGACAAGGTCCGACAGCGGCGCGCATACCAGCGGAATCTGCCCCGCCATCACGTCGGTCACGGCGGGCACGGTTCCCTTATAGGCGATGCTCTTCATCTCGACGCCGGCGAGCGTGGCGAACCGCAGCGGCAAAAAATGCGGCAGGGAGCCATATCCAGGCATGCCCCACGTGCCGCGCTTCGGGTCGGCCTTCAACCAGGTCACAAGGTCAGCAAGATTTTTGCCGGGAAACGATGGCCCCGCCGCAAGGCCAAAATCGTAGGTAACGAGCTGCGACACCGGGACAAAATCCTGCACGGGATCATACGGCAGTTCGTCATAAACGGAAGGAAACAACACCATCGCGCCAAACGGCGTGAACAACAGGGTTCGACCGTCAGCCGCCGCCGCCTTCACGGCGCGCACGCCAATGCGTCCGTCGGCGCCGGTGCGGTTCTCAACAACAACGCTGTCGCCGAGTTCGCGCCCGATCTCGTCGGCCAGCACGCGGATCAGCGAATCGCCAGCGCTCCCCGGCGCATAGGGGTAGAGAATGCGAATGGCGCCGGCTTGTGCGCGGGCTTGCGGGAGAATCGCCTCGGGTCAACAAGCCCCGGTCACGGCCAGCGCGGCGCCCTGCAAGATTTTTCGCCGGTCCACTTAGTCGCCCCCGTTGCATCGATGCCGCACTCTGCACAATCGCGCTGACAAAACCAACCGTGGCGAAGGGCGCTTGCGGGAGCGTCAGCAAGTCTTGTCGAAAAACGATCTCCCCCAAACAAATTGACCGCAGCCCGCCAATCCCGGAAACTCCCCCTCCGGAGATTTAGCATGTCGCCTTCCGTCTATGTCCTGCCCTTCCTGGCGTTTGTCGCGGCCTCGCCTGCGGCGGCGCAATCATCGCCTGTGGCCGCCTCCAAAGGCGCCTACGCCGCCATCGCGGCGGACTGCCTGATCTGCCATACCATGCCCGGTGGCGCGCCCTTCGCCGGCGGTTACCGCATGGCGACGCCCGGCGGCGTGCTTTACTCGACCAACATCACGCCGGACGCCAAAACCGGCATCGGCGCCTACACGTTCGAGCAATTCGACAAAGCCGTGCGGCGTGGCGTGCGCAAGGACGGCGCGCGGCTTTATCCGGCCATGCCCTACCCCAGCTACGCGCACCTCAGCGAGGACGACAGCCGCGCCCTCTATGATTACTTCATCAAGGAAGTGAAGCCGGTCGCTCAGTCCGCCACGCCCTCGGAAATTCGCGGCCTTTACGCGATGCGCTGGGGCCTTGCCCTGTGGAACCTCATCGGCGATGGCGCACCATTTAGCGCCAATCAGAAAAATGACGCGGTGTGGAATCGCGGCGCTTATCTGGTGCAGGGGCCGGGCCATTGCGGCGCCTGCCACACGCCGCGCGGTTTTGCGTTTCAGGAAAAAGGCCTCGACGAACGCTCATCGTCCTACCTTTCGGGCGGCGTTCTCGACAACTGGTCGGCGCCCAACCTGCGCGGCGATCTCAACACCGGCCTCGGGCGCTGGAGCGAGGCGGAAATCGCCGAATATCTGAAGCAGGGCTTCAACCAGCACAGCGCCGCGTTTGGCGCCATGCGCGACGTCGTCGTCGCCTCGACATCGAAATTGACGGACGAAGATCGCACCGCCATCGCACGCTATCTAAAATCCCTGTCGCCATCGATGGATCGGGGCGCGCCCGCCTGGGTCTACGACGCTTCAACGACAGAGGATCTCACCGCGCGGCGTTTCCAGCAGCCAGGCGCCGCAACCTTTGCGCGCCAATGCGCTTCCTGCCACGGCGCCGATGGCAAGGGCGGAGGCGGGCTGCCACCGCTGGCCGGCAACCCTGCCGTGCAGGACCCCAATCCGTCCTCGCTGATCAACATCGTCGTCAATGGCGCACAGCCGTTGGCCGACAGCGAGGCCGGCGAATTCGACTGGATGCCGCAGTTTCGCAGTTACCTTGGCGATGCCGAAATCGCCGATGTCGTCAGCTTCATCCGCAGCGGCTGGGGCAACCGGGCGAGCCCGGCGACAGCGGCGCAAGTCAACACCATACGGCAGGCGACCGCCGGGGAAATGCGCACCGATCTTCAGCACATGCGCTGATTAATTTTGACGACAAGGCTGCCGCCTCCCTTGCGCGGGAACAGGCGAGCAACCAGATAAAGCGCGCCGCGACAGCAGTGGCTGGAGACGACCCATGAGTGACTACCGGAGCGCCGGATTGACCCATCAGCCGGCTTTCGCCAGCGCGCTGCCAGATCCACTCCCGGCTGCCGCGCTGTCGAGCGTGCGGAGCCGCCGGATGGTCGCGCTGTGTCTCGATCTTATGATTGTCGGTACGCTGGCTCTCCTGTTGTGGCTCGGGCTCGGCGTCCTGACGCTTGGGCTGACATTGTTCATCGTGCCGCTACCCTTCGCCATCGTCGGCTTTTTCTATAACGGCCTGACGGTCTCCGGCTGGCGGATGGCGACGCCGGGCATGCGAATCATGGATCTGGAGATGCGTCTGAACGATGGCGCCAGCGTGCCATTCCTGCACGCCGCCGTAC
>JAYTTW010000062.1:0-34571 GCA_043744855.1 Hyphomicrobiales bacterium | reverse complement strand
CAGGTTGGTCAGATCGACGCGCGTCGCCGCGACCTTTTCGGTTTCGTCGCCAAGAATTACCCGCCACCAGCGAGCGTGCATCGCGGCCAGCACGCGCAGCGAGTGGTGGCGTGCGCCGAGCAATCCGGCGTAAGCCTCCTGCGCCAGATCGGTAATGATCGGCTGGCTCCACAGCAGCATGTCCTTTCGGGCGAGATCGCTATCGGCTCTTATCATGAAGCCTCGAATGAAAGTTTGGTGACGAGTGAATCGTTTGGTCGGCAATAACCAGAGGTTGCCGTAATGCGCGGACAGGCGCAACCCAAATTCAGGCCAAATTCAGGCACTTTGCACACTGTTTCCGGCCTTACGCAGCGGCAGGTCGTGGAGGGGGCCAGCGTCTGGCCCAGCGGCAAGTGGACGCGCGTTGGCGCCGCCCTTAGGATGCCTGGTACCCGGAATCAATGATTCCGGGTACGTCGTTTTTTGTTGAAGTATCCACTTATCATCTCCAGAAAGCGCGTCACTGCGTGACTCACTTTCTTCCGATGGCGGATACCAGGGTTGTACGGTTCGGGAGACCGCCATGCGCGAATGGGAAGCCAGAATTCCAACCTCAGAAAGCCGCTTTTTCAAGAAGGCCGGATTTATGGGGACGCTTAAACCGGGCAAGCGCGCGGCGCTTGTTGTCGTCGACGTGACCTTGGGCTTTTGCGGGTCGCCGGGCCTCTCTCTCGACGAGGCCATCAGCGAATACCCGACCGCCTGCGGCCCGTCGTCGTGGGTGGCGATGCCACGCATCGCCCGGTTGATCGCGGCGTTTCGCGAGCCGGGGCACCCAATCGTTTACAGCCGCGCCAACCTCGCCGACGCCGCGTGGGCGGGCAACGCGACCAAAAGCGGCGTGACTTCGCGGCGCGCCGGATTCAATGATTTTCCAGCCGTGATCGCGCCGCGCGATACCGACTGGGTGCTGGAAAAATCCAAGGCTTCAGCGTTCTTTGAGACGCCGTTGACCACGTATCTGACGCGTCAGCGTGTCGACACGCTGGTAATCTGCGGCGTCTCAACGTCAGGTTGCGTGCGGGCCACAGTGGTCGACGGATTTTCGCACGGCTTTCAAACTTTTGTCGTCGATGAATGTTGTTTTGACCGGTCGGAATATGCGCATGCCGCCAACCTCTTCGACATGCAGGCCAAATACGCGGTCGTGCAATCGCTCGACGAGGCCTTGGAGATGTTTGGCGCGCCGGCGCGTGCAGCGGCGGAATCAGCGCGGCACAATACAGGGCGATAATTGGCGATGGTGGGCGAGACAACAGGGAGCCGGGCCGTGACCGAGGTTGATCCGCACAGCCTGTTTCCTTATCGCGCCATCCCGGATGCGCCGAAAATCCGCTGGCCTCACGGCGCGGGTCTGGCCGTATGGGTGATCCCCAACGTTGAGCATTTCCATTTGGAGATCGGCAATCCGCAACCGGACATACGCAATCACTCGCGCCGCGATTACGGCAATCGTGTCGGCGTGTGGCGCGTGATGGATGTGCTGTCGAAGCACTCGATCCGCGGCACGGTGGCGCTGAATGGCGAAGTTTGTCTGCACTATCCGCGCATTTTGGAGGCGATGAAGGCGCTCAACTGGGAAATGATGGGCCATGGGCTGACAAACTCGACCACGTTGGCGGGGCTGGACCGGGATGCCGAGCAAAACGTCATCACGCGAACGCGCGACATCCTGCGCGACAACGGGGTTGTCATGAAAGGCTGGCTCGGGCCGGGTTTGACGGAAACCTGTCACACGCTTGATCTGCTCCGACAGGCTGGCGTTGAGTATGTGGCGGACTGGGTCAACGACGATCTGCCGTATCGGTTCAACAACGGCCTTTATTCGATCCCTTATTCCATCGAATTGAACGACATGCCGTTGTTCAATACGCCGTCGATCTCCATCGCCGATTTTGAGCGGCGCATTCTGGATGCCTTCGACGTGCTGTATGAAGAGAGCGCCACCAACGCCCGCGTGCTTGGCATCGCCTTGCACCCGTTCCTCATCGGCGCGCCGCATCGCATTCGCTATCTGGATCGCGCGCTGGCGCATATCGCCGCGCATCCGGGCGTGTGGTTCGCGACCGGCGCGGAAATCATCGCCGCCTATCGCGCGCAGGAGCCACCCCGCTGACCCTGCCCGCGCCTGACCCCAACGCCTTGTTGCGCGAAATGTTTGCTGCCGCGATTGCCTCGGCGCAGCCCGAACTTTGCCTGCCGCCGTATTTGCCAACCGCGCCGAAAGGCCGGTTGGTCATCATCGGCGCCGGCAAAGCCTCGGCGGAAATGGCGAAAGCTTTCGAGGCGAACTGGCGCGGTCGCTTGAGCGGCCTCGTGGTGACCCGCTACGGCTACGGCGCAGCCTGTCGCGACATTGAAATCATCGAGGCGGCGCATCCGGTTCCCGACGACAACAGCGTCGTGGCGTCGCGGCGGATTCTGCAATGCGTCGCCGGCCTCAGCGCCGACGATCTCGTGGTGTGCCTCATTTCAGGCGGCGGATCGGCGCTGTTATGTTTGCCCGGCGAAGGCTTGACGCTCAGCGACAAGCAAGCGGTCAACGCTCAGCTTCTGGCGTGCGGCGCGCCGATCAGCGAAGTGAATATCGTGCGCCGGCATCTTTCCGGCATCAAGGGCGGACGGCTTGCCGCCGCCTGCCATCCAGCGCCCGTGCTGAGTCTGCTCATTTCAGATGTTCCCGGCGACGGCCTCGCCGACATCGCCTCCGGCCCGACGGTTGCTGACGCCACCACCTGCGTCGACGCGCTCGAAATCGTTAGCCGCTACAGCATAAAGTTACCTGCGGCGGCGCGCGCCCTGCTGGAAAGCGGGCGTGGCGAATCCATCAAGCCTGGCGACCCACGGCTTGCCGGCTGCGAGGCGCGCATTGTCGCAACGCCGCGCATGGCGTTGCTGGCGGCAGCGGAAGTTGCGCGGCGCGCCGGCGTTGCGCCACTCATTCTTGGCGACCGCGTGGAAGGCGAGGCGCGCGACATCGGCAAGGCGATGGCGGCGATGGCGCTGTCGTGCGCGGCTTATGGCGAACCTGCACAGCGCCCGTGTGTGCTGCTGTCAGGCGGCGAAACCACTGTCACGGTGCGTGGCGACGGGCGCGGCGGGCGCAATGTCGAGTTTCTGTTGTCGCTCGCATTGTCGCTCAACGGCGCGCCCGGCGTGCATGCGATAGCTGGGGATACCGATGGCGTGGATGGCGCCGAAGAGGTTGCCGGAGCCGTAGTATCGCCGCAAACGCTAACGCGGGCGTTGCGGGCGAGAATGTCGGCGCGCGATTATCTGGAGCGCAACGATGCGCACAGTTTTTTCGCGGCGCTTGACGATCAGGTCATCACTGGGCCGACGCGCACCAACGTCAATGATTTTCGCGCCATACTGGTGCTTTGACAGGGCAACTCGAGTGCGCCGCCGCGCCTGCGGTTGACAGGCCGCGGGGGCGGCGGCACACAGCCGGGACGGTCTGCGCAGGGAGCCGGTAGTGAAGAACAGCGTCAGCCTTGGTCTGATCGGTTTCGGCGAAGTCGGCCAAACCTTCGCGCGCGGATTTCTGGCGCGTGGCGATGTGCGCGTCAGCGCCTACGACATCAAGTTTGACTCGGCCGACGAAGGGCCAGCGCTGGTTGAGCAAGCCCGCGCTGCCGGCGTCGTTGCAGCCGCGAGCCAGGCGGCGGCCTGCGCCGGCGCTGACATTGTCATTTCAGCGGTGACGGCGAGTTCGGCACTCGCGGTCGCCGGACTGGCGGCGACGTGTCTGCGCGAAAGCCAGATTTTTTTCGATATCAATTCGGCATCGCCCGGCACCAAAACTGAAGCGGCGAGGCTGGTGAACGCGTGTGGCGCCCGTTACGTCGAAGGCGCGGTAATGGCGCCCGTGCCGGGGCCGGGCATCCGCGTCCCCATTCTGGCGGGCGGCCCGGCGGCGGCGGAAGCCGCAACCACTTTGAATGGGCTCGGCATGAATGTCGACGCGGTAACCCTCGAGCCGGGCCGGGCCTCGGCCATGAAGCTGTGCCGTTCGATCATGATCAAGGGCATCGAAGCGCTGATCGTCGATTGCGCCCGCGCCGCGCGGGACTGGAACGTGCAGAGCGAAGTGTTCGCCTCCCTCGACGCGAGTTTTCCCGGCGTGAACTTTGACGAGATGGCGCGCTACATGGCGCAGCGCGTCCATCAACACGGCGTGCGCCGGGCCGCAGAAATGCGCGAAGCCGCCGCCATGCTTGAGGATCTCGGCATCGACGGTTCGTTGTCGCGGGCCGTCGCCGACGCGCAAGAACGCGGCGCCGGAAAGGCCTGACCCCAAGGGTTTCAAGCAGGAATTTTCACGCATCCATTCGTTCCACCAACTTCACCCACGAGAGAAATGTCATGCAACGCGCCCCCACCATTCTGCCGCCAGACCCCGACACGCACACGCCAAAATTCAAAGCCCCGCCGCTGTCGTGCGACGCGCACACGCACATCTTTGGCCCTGGCGACAAATATCCCTACGCCGGGGACGCCAGCTACATCCCGCATGACGCAGGGCTTGAAGACTTCCGCAAGTTGCATGCGAAGATCGGCATTGATCGCGCTGTCATCGTCAATGCGTCTTGCCACGGCCTCGACAACAGCGTCGTCACCGACGCCATCGCCGCAAGCAACGGACGTTATAAGGGCGTCGGCAACGTCGATCACACTTTCTCCGAAAAGCAGATAGATGCGCTCGACCGGGGCGGCATTCATGGTTGCCGTTTCACCTTTCTCAAGCGTCTCGGGCGGACGCCGGACATGAGTTCGTTTCACCGCGTTGTCGATGCGATAAAATCTTTCAAGTGGCACGTGGTGGTTTATCTCGATCCAGAAACGGTGGCGGAATTTTCGCCGGTTCTCACAGCTTTGCCGGTTTGCTACGTCATCGACCACATGGGGACTGTCGACGCCAGCAAGGGTCTCGATCAACCCAATTTCAAGGCGCTGCTCGACCTCGCGAGGCGTGACGAGAAATGCTGGGTTAAAACCACCGGCTTTGAGCGCGCCTCGCGCACGGGTGCGCCGTTTCACGACGCGGTTCCGTTTGGCGCGAAACTTGTCGACATCATTCCGGATCGCGTGCTGTGGGGCACGGACTGGCCACATCCGAATGTCAAGATAATGCCCAACGACGGCGATCTCGTCGATCTCATTCCACGGTTCGCGCCAGACCCGGTAAAACAGCAGAAACTGCTCGTTGACAACCCGGCCCGCCTGTATCGATTCTGATCAAGCGCCGCCGCCAAGCAGGGATGCGTTGCCGCCGGCGGCGGCAGTGTTCACCGTGACCGTCTGTTCGAGCCCGAAGCGCGGCAGGTAATGCGGGCCGCCGGCTTTCGGCCCGGTGCCGGAAAGTTGCGCGCCGCCAAACGGCTGCACGCCGACGACCGCGCCAATCATGTTCCGGTTGACGTAGACGTTGCCAACGCCGAGCCGTTCAATGATGTGCTGCACCCTCGCCTCGATGCGCGAGTGGATGCCGAGCGTCAGGCCGTAGCCCGACGCCGCGATGGCGGCGATCACGTCGTCGAGTTGCCCAGCAGCGTAACGCACGACATGCAGGACCGGACCGAAAATCTCTTGCTTCAAATCGCCGGCCGTGTCGAGCTCGACAATATGTGGCGCCACGAACAATCCGCTTGGCGCGACGCCGGCGAAACGCACGCGGCCTTCGGCCTGCATCCGGGCGATCCACGCAGCCAGCCGCTGTTTGGTGTCGGCATCAATCACCGGACCCATTTGCGTCGCAAGGACGCGGGGATCGCCGACTTTCAACTGGCGCGTCGCGCCGATAATCATCGCCAGCATGCGGTCAGCGACATCCTCCTGAAGGCACAGCAGACGCAGCGCGGAACATCGCTGCCCGGCGGAACGAAACGCCGAGGCCACGACATCGTCGGCGACATGTTCGGGCAGCGCGGTGGCGTCAACAATCATGGCGTTGACGCCGCCGGTCTCGGCAATGAGCGAGGCTATCGCGCCATCGCGGGCGGCGAGCGAACGATTGATCTGGCGCGCCGTGTCGCCGGATCCCGTAAAGACGACGCCAGCGGTTCTTGCGTGAGCCACAAGCCGCGCGCCGATGTGGGCGTCGCCGGGGAGCAGATGCAGCGCGCTTGTGGGTACGCCGGCTCTATGCAGCAAGCGCGTCATTTCAGCGGCGATGAGCGGCGTTTGTCCGGCGGGCTTGGCGACGACGCTGTTGCCTGCCGCCAAAGCCGCCGCGATCTGGCCGACAAAGATCGCCAACGGAAAATTCCACGGCGAGATCGCAACGAACACGCCGCGCCCGCGCAAAAACAAGTCGTTTGTCTCACCGGTCGGGCCGGGCAAGCGTTGCGGCGAGGCAAAGTGAAGTCGCGCCTGCGCCGCGTAGTAGCGACAGAAATCGATAGCCTCGCGAACTTCCGCGAAACAGTCATCGAGCGTCTTGCCAGCTTCAACCTGCAACAAATGAATCAACCGCGCCGACTGCGCCTCAATCCCCAGCGCGGCGCGTTCGAGCGCCGTAGCGCGGTACTCGACGGGCGAGCCGGACCACGCGGCAAAGCCGTTGTGCGCGGCTTGCATGGCCCTGTCGGCATCGGTCAGCGACGCGTCGCGGCAATCGCCAATGGGTTGATTGTCGATGCAACTGAGGCACGCGCGTAAGCTACCTTCCTCGCGCCCATCGATAACGACGGCGGCGCTGGCGGGGCCGCGCGCGGCGTCGATTTTCTCGCACAGGCCCTGCAACGAAGCGCGGTGACCAAATTCGATTCCGGCAGAATTTTTGCGCGCGGCTCCAAACAGGTCCGGCGGCAAAAGCAGTTGGCTGCGCTTCTGCCCTGCGTCGTCAAGCACGGCTTGCGGTCGCTTCAGCAGATCGTCAATCGGCGTCTGTGGATCGGTAGAGGCTGCGACAAACGACGAGTTGGCGCCATTCTCGAGCAGCCGACGCACGAGATAGGCGAGCAAATCACGATGTCCGCCAACCGGCGCGTAGGTGCGGCACGCCAGTTCGGGTCGCGCGGTTCGCAATTCGCGATACAGGGCGTCGCCCATGCCGTGCAGACGCTGGAATTCAAAATCGCCGCCCGCTCCGGCGCGCTCGACAAGGCTGGCGACGGTCAATGCGTTATGCGTGGCGAATTGCGGAAACAGGCGCGGTCGCGCCGCCAGTAATTTTTCGGCGCAGGCGAGATAGTTGAGATCGGTCGCCGCCTTGCGGGTGAAGACAGGATATTGGGCCAGCCCGCGTTCCTGCGCACGCTTGATCTCCGTATCCCAATACGCGCCTTTCACAAGCCGCACCATCACGCAGCGATTGCGCCCACTGGCGAGCGCTTCAACCCAGTCGATGACCGCAGCGGCGCGTTGCTGATAGGCCTGCACCGCAAGTCCAAAACCGTCCCAGTGGGCCAGCGACGCGTCGGTGAATGCGCCCCCAATCACGTCGAGCGAAAGCTCAAGTCGATCGGCTTCTTCAGCGTCGACGGTGAGATTGAGATCGAAGGATCGGGCCTGGCGGGCCAGTTCGACGAGGCGCGGCGTCAACTCGCGAATTACCGCTTCGCTGTTGAGCGCTTCGTAACGCGGGTGCAGCGCTGAGAGTTTGACGGAAATTCCGGGGCGATTTGGCAAACCGTCGGTGTGGGCGGATTTGCCGATGGCTTGAATGGCGTCGCTGTAGGCAGCGAAATAAGTTTCAGCCTGATCGTGCGTCCGCGCCGCCTCGCCCAGCATGTCGAAGGAGTAGCGCTGCAATCGCTGAGCCCCTGCCGTGGCGCGGCCAAGCGCCTCGCCGATTGTCTCGCCGAGCACGAAATGGGAGGCGAGCACCGCCATGGCGCGCCGCGTCGCCAATCGCACCGCTGGCCGGCCCAGACGTTTCGCGAGTTGCGCCAGCACGCCCTGCGGCGTTTCGCCTGGATGGATGATACGCGCCGACGCTCCCAGCGCCCATGCCGAGGCGTGCGCCAGCCATGCATCGGAGCGGGCGAGATGATGGGCGAAATCGCCTTGGCCGAGCTTGTCCTCGATCAGGAAATCGGTGGTCGCCTTGTCGGGCACGCGCAGCAAGGCTTCGGCCAGCACCATCAGCGCCAGCCCCTCACGCGTCGAAAGGGAGAACTCGCGCAGCAGGTCTTCAACCCCGCCCAACCCGTGCGACTGGTTGCGGATGGCTTCAATAAGTTGGCGGGCCAGCGCATCGACACGCGCTTCGCGGCTTGCATCGCGCCGGGCGGCGGCGCGCAAACGATTGACGACATCGCTCTCGTCTTCGGCCCAGGCGGCGGAAAACGGAACCACGGCAACGGGTGAGACTGCGGGCGCCGACATGCAGAACCTCCATACCTCATACTTCGGGATGGCGCGGCCCTACTGCAAGACCGTTGGCCGCAAGACCATTGGGCGCAAGAGCGTTGCAGCAAGACCGTTGCAGGGCGCCCGGCGATGCTGGCGCGCCGCGTCGGATCGGGCTAGATTCCGGTGAAAGGAACCAGCCATGCGCCTTGGGATCTGGACGCCAGCCCCGCTCTCCATGCGACCTGACGTCGTCTCGCAGCCCGTTGTCGACGGGCTGACGAAACATGGCGGCGGCGTCGATAAAAACTATCTCTACGCTGTCGACACCTTGCAGCGCGCCGAGCAACTCGGCTTCGAGATTACGCTGATCGCGCAACGCTTTCTCGGCCCCGATCTCGATTCATGGATGTTCGCCTCGGCGTTGGCGACACAGACGAAAACCATGGAGATCATGGCCGCCGTGCATCCCGGCATCATGGATCCGCGCATCATAGCCAAGCACGCCGCCTCCATCGACCGGATCAGCGGCGGGCGTTTTTGCGTCAACATCGTCAACGGAACCAGGCCGCAGGAATTCAAGGTGTTTGGCGACTGGCTCGATCAGGATGATCGCCGTTACAAGCGCATGCAGGAGTTCATCAGCGTGATGAAGGGCATGTGGACGCAAGCGGATTTCAGCTTCAAGGGCGAATATTACAGCGTCGAGCATGGCACAGTGCCGACGAAATCCGTGCGCGAACCGCATCCGCCCGTCTATGCGGCGAGCCGCATGGACGAGGGCATGAACGTGGTGGCGCGCGAATGCGATTGCTGGTTCATCAATTACGACAAGAATTTTCGCAATTGCGACGCCAGCCTGAAACGCATCGAGACGGAAATTTCCGTGATGGAGCGCCGCGTCGCTGAACTTGGCCGGCGCATGACCTATGGCGTCAACGCCTGCATGCTGATCGGCGAGACCGACGAAGAAGCCGTCGCAATCGCCGATGACTATCTGTCGCAACTGGCGCGCGATCCCTCCATTACGTCGGCGTCCGGCGGTTTGGGCGCCAACCTGATCGGCTCGCCGAAAACCATTCTGCAGCGCATCCGCCGGTATCAGGATCTGGGCGTCGATCTGTTCATGCTGCAGTTCTACCCGTTTCGGCAGGGCCTCGAGGTGTTCGCCGATAAAATTCTGCCGCATCTCGACCGCCGCACGGCGCGTCCGCGCGCGCATGAGACGGCGGCTCGTTAGCCTTGGCGACCGCATCGGGTTGGCAAGGCGAGGCCACCGCTTGCCCGTGCGTTGTGGGGCTTGCATAAGGCGCCTAACGCAAAACATCTGGAGAAACGCCCGTGACCGACGCCAAAAAATCCGTTGCCGAGGACTATATCGCCGCCCTGCACGCCTGCGGCATTACGCATGTGTTCTCCAATGGCGGCACGGATTTTGCCCCGCTCATCGAAGGCATCGTCAAGATGCGCGCGCAGGGGCGCCCGACGCCGAACTTCGTGACGGTTCCCCACGAGAACGTCGCCACGGCGATGGCGCAAGGCTTCTGGAAGGTGGCGGGAACGCCGGCTGCGGTCATGGTGCATGTCAACGTCGGCACGGCCAACACGATCTGCGCCATCATGAACGCGCAGCGTGACAATGTGCCGATGTTGCTCGCCGCCGGGCGAACGCCACTGACGGAAACCGGCCACGCGGGATCGCGCGATGTTGGCATCCACTGGGCGCAAGAGCAGTTCGACCAAGGCGGGATGCTGCGCGAGAACGTCAAGTGGGATTATGAGCTGCGTCACGGCCAGCCCATTAATACCATCGTCGCGCGCGCGCTTGATATCGCCATGAGTGAGCCGAAAGGCCCGGTTTATCTCACCCTGCCGCGCGAGGCGCTTGGCGACACCGGTATTGATCCAGGCCCTGCGCCGCGCATTCCGCCGAAGGGCGCCGCCGCCGCCGCGCCCGCCCTCGCCGCGCTCGAACAGGCGGCCGACATGATCGCCAGAGCGCAGATGCCGCTGATCGTCGCCGGCCGGTCCGGCAATTCGCCCGGCGCTTTCGAAGCGCTCGGGGCGCTGGCGATGGACTTCGCCATTCCCGTCACCAGCGGTCCGCACGCCAACATCGCGTCGGCCAATCCGATGAACCTCGGCGCGCTGTCGAAGCCGCTATTGGAAGCCGCCGATGTAGTCATCGTGCTGGAAGCGCCGGTGCCGTGGATACCACGCAACATGGGGCCGTCGGCAACATCGAAAATCATTCACATCGCACACGATCCGCTGTTCCTTACACACCCCATGCGCGGCTTTCCCGCCGATCTCAACATCGCTGGCGATCCAGGCGCGGCGCTGGTCATGTTGCAGGACATGCTCGGGATGAAAATGCGCGACAAGGCGGCGGTGATCGACGCGCGGCGCGCCAAGGTGCTAGAGCTGCGGCAGAAGGGCGTCGAGGCGCGCGCGGCGCTCATCGAAAAAATGCAACAAACAGCGCCGATCAGCCCGATCCTCATCGCGCACGCCCTCAACCAGGTGCGCGCCAAAGACGCCATCGTGGTTGAGGAACTGGGGGCGCCCTATTACTTCCTCGATGTGACGCGTCCCGACGCCTTCATCTCCGGCTCCTCGGGCGCGCTCGGCATGGCGCTCGGCCAGGCGCTCGGCGCCAAGTGCGCTGCTGGTACACGCCAGGTCATCACGACTTGCGGCGACGGCTCGTACATGTTTGGCGTGCCGCTCGCTGCGCACTACACTTCGCGCGCCGAAAACCTGCCAACGCTGACCATGGTTTTGAACAATTCGCAATGGTACGCGGTGCGTCGCGCCACCATGTCGATGTATCCCGACGGTCTCGCCGCGAAACAGAATTCGCTGCCGATTGTCGATCTTTCGCCGTCGCCTGATTTTGAAAAGGTGGCGGAGAGCTGCGGCGGCTATGGCGAGCGCGTCGAAAATCCGGCAAAACTCATTGGGGCGATGGAGCGGGCGCTGCGCAAGGTCGAGGATGGGCAGCAAGTGACGCTCAACGTAATCACCGGATTGCGGCAATACTGAATGGACGCCACCCTCTGCACTCCATGAAGTGCGGCCCGGTTCCACGGCTTGCGCTTCACGGTTTGGGCGGCAATGACTCGAGTTCGTTGTCGTAGGCGGCCTGCATTCGAATCTCCAAACCGTTTATCGCAAGCGCATCGATAAACATTTGCCGCATCAGCGGCGTCTCGTCGGCGTAATCGAGCTGATCGCCGCCGATGCGGCGGCTGTAGAAACATTTCATGACGCCTTGCGCATTGCGCGCCGATCCCGACGTGCGGAACGCCAGATAGCGGGCCGGCTCGCGCCCGGTGTTGAAATGCTGGTGATAGATGTTGTTGCGCGGCACGATGAGCGTGCCGACCTCCCAATCAAAGCGCTGCGGCTTGCCCTCAATGCCATCCGGCCACATCAGCGAGTAGCCCTCGCCGGAGAGGATGATGACGTGGGCGCCGGGCCCGTGCGCGTGGGCTTTCTTGTAGGTGCCGACGGGAAATTGCGAGAGGTGACCGGCTTGCGACGTGCGCGCCAGGGTGAAGCGCAGATGTTGCCCGCCGGCGCCGCGTTCGTTCGCCGCCGCCAGCGATATGCCGAGCGCATCGGGAATAAAATTGGTGTTGATGCGCCAGTGGTCGCGATCGTTCTTGGCCGAGAAATAATCCGGCTCGCCGTTGAACCGGTCGGCGAAGTCGAACGGGTTGTTGAAAATAAACTCCATGTTGTCGTAGGCGTCGATGATCGGCGGGCCGTTGGTCACCGCAACATAGCGCACCGGCTGCGATCCGGAGCCGTTGAAATGCTGGTGCCAGCAATTCAAGGGTATGCCGAACAGGGCGCCCTGCTTCCATTCGAACGTCATGCGTTTGCCGGAGTTGTTCCAGACGGTCGTCGAACCACGACCGGAGAGGATCATGATCATCTCCTCGAAAATCTGCCGGTGCGGGTTGAGTTTGCCGCCCGGCGCAATTTCCATCACGTGACAATCGTTTGTCGTGGGCGACGCGTCGTGATTGAGAAACACCGCCTTGCCGCCACGTCGCGGCCACGGCTTTACATCGACCTTGTGCAGGTTGCGGACGTATTCGGCGTCGAGAACGTCGAGCCCCTCGCCCTTGAGGTAGCGCGTGTAGGGGCGATCTCCCTCCGAGGCGAACTTGTTTTTCAGGCCTTCCATGAGGGCTGCCGTTGCATCGCTCACGCGTACCTCCCGGTGTTGTGTTGCAACCGTTTTGCCATCGCCGGCGCGCAGGCACAAGCTGCGGTCACTTGCGGCGGTCGCTCGCGGCGGGCCCATGCAGCGGGCCCATGCGGCGGTCACTTGCGGCGGTCACTTGCGGCGGTCTGGATGTTGGCGTCGGTGTCTGCTACAAGGTCGCAATGTTGCCGCTGCGCCGCCCACGAATTAGTCGCCCGGACCCCGCTCGAGCCTGATCTCGCGGGGCCTCCGGTTTGGCGCGTTGGCGCTGCTTCGATAAATCCTTTATGCCCCGAGGCGACGTGCCGACTTTGTCTGCGCCCCTCCGATAGACCGGCTTCCCGATGACTGACGCTACCCCAAAAGGCCCGGATTATTCGGCCTCGCTTTATCTGCCCAAAACCGACTTTCCCATGCGCGCCGGATTGCCGCAGCGTGAGCCCGAAATTCTGGCGCGCTGGGAAGCCATCGATCTCTACGGCAAACTGCGCGAGGCAAGTCGCGGGCGGCCAAAATTCGTGTTGCACGACGGGCCGCCGTACGCCAACGGCGCGATCCACATTGGCCACGCCCTTAACAAAATTCTCAAGGATCTGGTAACGCGCAGCCAGCAGATGCTTGGCAAGGATTCAAACTATGTGCCGGGGTGGGATTGTCATGGCCTGCCGATCGAGTGGAAGATCGAGGAAGACAATTACCGCTCGAAGGGCAAGCCAAAGCCGGAGTTGTCGGACCCGGCCGCGATGATCGCCTTTCGCCAGGAATGCCGCGCCTATGCGGCTCACTGGCTGGCGGCGCAGCGCGAGGAATTCAAGCGGCTCGGCGTCACCGGCGACTGGGAGCATCCCTATTCGACCATGGCGTTTCCCGCCGAAGCGCAGATCGCGCGGGAGATTCTCAAGTTCGCAGAAAATGGCTTGCTATATCGCGGCTCGAAGCCGGTCATGTGGAGCGTGGTGGAAAAAACCGCGCTGGCCGAAGCGGAGGTCGAATACGAGGACCATGTCAGCGACACGGTGTGGGTGAAGTTCCCGGTGAAGAACTATGACCGCGCCCTGGAACGGGCTGCAATCGAAAACCGAAACGACATCGCGAATGCTTTTGGTGTGAACGTGATCGGCGAAAGCTCTATTGATACATTAGAGAATGCTTCGATTCTCATTTGGACTACGACGCCGTGGACGTTACCAGGAAATCGCGCGGTTTCCTTCTCTTCTCGAATTGATTATGCCGTTGTATTTATCAAGAGCGCACCCGAGGGAAATTGGCTTCAAAAAGGCCAGAAATTAGTAATTGCAGACAAACTCATCGAGTCGGTCATGCAGCAAGCGAGGCTCACCCACGACAACTACTCAGTGGTGAGAAGTGTCACACCTTTAGAACTTGCGAACATTGTATGTAGCCACCCGCTCGCCGCACTCGGCTACACATTCGACGTCCCCCTCCTCGAAGGCGACCACGTTACCGACGACACCGGCACGGGCTTCGTTCACACGGCGCCCGGACACGGACGCGAAGACTTTGATGTGTGGATGGCGTCGGGGCAGATGCTGGCGAGGCGCGGCATCGACACGCGCATCCCCTATCTCGTCGACGCTGACGGATTTTACACGCGGGAAGCTCCCGGTTTCGGCCCGGACGCTGAGGGCGGCGCGCGTCGCGTCATCGACGACAAAGGCGCCAAGGGCGACGCCAACGACGCCGTCATCAAGGCGCTTGCGGCGGCTGGAAACATCATCGCGCGCGGGCGGCTGAAACATCAGTATCCGCATTCGTGGCGCTCGAAAAAGCCGGTGATATTCCGCAATACGCCGCAATGGTTTATCGCGATGGACAGGGCGCCCGAGGGTGGCGGTAACGCGCCTACCCTGCGCCAACTGGCGCTCGCCGCCATCAAGCAAACGCGCTGGGTTCCCGCCGCAGGTGAAAACCGCATCACCGGCATGATCGCCAACCGGCCGGATTGGGTGGTGTCGCGGCAGCGCGCCTGGGGCGTGCCAATTTGCGTGTTCGTCAAAACAGGCGGTCACGAAATTCTTGTCGATGCCGGCGTCAATGGGCGCATTACAGCCGCTTTTGAACAGGAAGGCGCCGACGCGTGGTTTGCGCCGGGGGCGGCGCAACGCTTTCTGGGCGACGCTCACAACGCCGACGATTACGAAAAGGTCGACGACGTGCTCGATGTCTGGTTCGATTCCGGCTCGACCCATGCGTTTACCATCGAGGATCCCGAGCACTTTCCCGGCCTCGCCGGCATTCATCGCATCTGCGATGGCGGACGCGATGAAATCATGTATCTCGAAGGCTCCGATCAGCACCGCGGCTGGTTTCATTCCTCACTGCTGGAGAGTTGCGGCACACGCGGGCGCGCGCCTTACGATGTGGTGCTGACACACGGCTTCGTGCTCGACGAGAACGGCCGCAAAATGTCGAAGTCGGTCGGCAATGTCGTCGCCCCACAAACAGTGATCAAGGATTCCGGCGCCGACATATTACGTTTGTGGGTCGCGGCGTCAGATTATTCCGACGATCTGCGCATCGGCAAAAACGTGCTGACGACATTTTCGGAAACCTATCGAAAATTGCGCAACAGCGTTCGCTGGATGCTTGGGGCGCTTTCCCATTTTGACCGCAACGACGCTGTCAGTCATGCGGAAATGCCCGAGCTTGAACGGCTGATGTTGCACCGGCTGGCCGAGCTTTCGCCGCAAATCTGCGAGGCTTACGCGACCTTTGACTACAAAAAAGCTGTGGCGCTGCTGACGCATTTCATGAATGTCGAGTTGTCCGCCTTCTACTTCGACATTCGCAAGGACGCGCTCTATTGCGACCCACCGTCCAGCCTGCGACGCAAAGCGGCGCTGACGGTGGTTGACTTCACATGCGATGCCGTCATTCGCTGGCTGGCGCCCATTCTGGCGTTTACGGCGGAGGAAGCGTGGCTGAAATTCCGCCCGCAAGACGCATTGAGCGTGCACCTTCTGACGTTCGCCCAAGCGCCGGAACTCTGGCTTGATGAAGCCCTTGCGCGACGCTGGGGCGTCATTCGCAACGTGCGTCGCGTGGTTACCGGCGCACTTGAAATCGCGCGTGCGGAAAAGCAGATCGGTTCCTCGCTGGAGGCAGCGCCGCGAGTCTTTATCAGCGATGCAAGCATTTTGGGCGCGCTCGAGGACAGCGGAATGTTGCGCGATGGCGCCGGCGAATTCGCCGACGTCTGCATCACCTCCGCCATCGCAATCGATGCAACGCGTGAGCCGCCGGGCGAGGCTTTTGTTTTGGCCGATGCGCCTGGGATCGCTGTCGATATTCAGCGTGCGTCCGGCGTCAAATGCGCACGTTCGTGGAAATATTTTGATCCCGCGCAGCAAGACGCTGAATTTCCCGGAGTGACGCCGCGCGACGCGCAGGCGCTGCGTGAGTTGCGGGCTGCGGGGCGCTGGGCTTGAGGCGGCTTTACTCCGCCGCCGCGCGCTTGACGAAGCGCCACTGCGAGAGCAACGCGCGCAGGGTTGCTGGCTTGAGCGGCTTGCTGAGCGGGCGAACGTTGGCGGCTGCGGCGCGTTCGCGAACAGCCGGGGTGCGATCGGCGCTCAGCAATACAGCCGGCGTCCCGGCGCCATAACGCGCCCGCAATGCCGCGATGGCGCCCAAGCCGTCGCCGACATCGAGATGATAATCGGCGATGATGACATCGGGTTGCACGCGCAGCGCCTCGAGCCGCGCCATCGCTTGCTTTTCGTCAGCCGCAACGATGATCTCGCAGCCCCAGCCGCCCAGCAATGCGCGCATGCCTTCGAGGATCGCCGGATCATTGTCGATGGCGATGACGCGCAATCGCGAAAGACGCGACGGCGATCCAATGGCGCCGTCGCCCGCTGCGGCGATGGCGCCTGCCTCGACGCGCGGCGCGACGATGGCGAACATCGAACCGCCGCCGGCCCTGGATCGCAGGCGGATTTCGTGGCCGAGAACGCGCGCAATCCGCTTGACGATGGACAGTCCCAAGCCAACGCCTGCAGCCGCCCGGGCGCCTTCCGCGAGGCGCTCAAACTCGCGGAAGACAAGCGTTTGCTGCTCCGGCGGAATGCCGATGCCGGTGTCGTGAACCTGAATCTCCAGATTGGCGCCGCGCCGCCGCACGCCGACGAGAATTTTGCCCGTCGGCGAATACTTGATGGCGTTGGAAATCAAATTCTGGAGCACGCGGCGCATAAGCCGGCGATCGGTACGCACTCCTGATGCGGTCGATACAAATCGAAGTTCAAGATTTCGCTGCCGCGCCAGCGGTTCAAATTCAATCCGCAGTCGCGTAAACAGTTCGCCCAAACGAAATTCCGACAGCTCGACTTTCATGGCGCCAGCATCAAGCCGCGAAATATCGAGCAGCGCGCCGAGAATTTCCTCGACGGCTTCCAGCGAGGCGTCGATGTTGCGCACGAGCTTGCGGTCCGTGTCGACAAGTTGCGAATGTTCGAGACTTTCGACAAGGCTCGAAGCATACAGGCGCGCAGCATTCAGCGGTTGCAGCAGATCGTGGCTGGCGGCCGCGAGAAAGCGGGTCTTTGACGAATTGGCCTGTTCGGCCACCGCTTTGGCGCGAGCCAGTTCCTCGTTGAGGCCGACGAGTTCGTCGGTGCGTTCGCGCACACGCTGTTCCAGGGTTTCGTTGGTGGCGGCGAGGGCGACCTCGGCCGCAACGGTTTGCGAAATATCCGTGTAGGTGGTGACGAGCCCGCCTTCCGGCATGCGGGCAGATCGACTTTCGATCACCTTGCCGGCCCGCAGACTGCGGATTCGCGACGGCTCGCTGTCGTTGACCAGCAATTCGAGGCGCGCATCCATCTGCTCATCGGCGGCGCCGGGACCATAAAATCCGCGCTCCGCATTGTAACGTACGAGTTCTTCGATCCCGACGCCCAGACGCAGTATTTCAGGCGGCAGGTCGAACAGGTCGCGAAACTCGCGGTTCCAGCCAACGAGACGCATATCCTTGTCGTAGACGGCGATGCCCTGACGAGCGAAATCAAGCGCGTGTTGCAGCATATCGCGGCTGCTCACCAGCGCCGACGAGGCGTCATCGACGAGTTTCAGCGCATCCTCGCGCGGCATGTTGCGACGCCCTAACAGCAGCGACAATACGAGACGCGACGACGGCGCGCCGATGGCAGAAGCGAGACTGTGTTCGGCAAAGCGAAGCAGATGGATGTCAGCCGCAGCGGTGGCGTTGTTAGCTTCGCCACGGGAGGCGGCAAAGTTGACGAAGGCCCGCCGGGTTGCCTCGGGGCCAAGGTAACGCGCCACCGTCGCTTCGACCTCCGCTGCGGAAACAACGCTTCGCCAAAGGCGAAAACTTTTCCCCATCGTTGCGGCGCCTCGCGTGACGAACAAATTCGACTGCATGCGTTCGAGTGGCGTCAACGCCCGTGTCCACGAAAAGATGACGAACGCGGCAATATTGACTGCCAGGCTGAGCACGACGCCGTGCACCAGCGGGTCCGCCTCGGCGCCAAACATGGAGGTTGGCCGCAACCAGGCGAAGCCCAGCGGCCCGTGCGCAACAATCGTCGCGGCTGTTGTCGACACCATTTCAAACGTCGGCAACAGCAAAGTGTAAGCCCAGACCAACGCGCCGCACACAAGACCCGCAGTGGCGCCGCGCGCGTTGGCCCGTGGCCATGTCAGCCCGCCAATAAATGCCGGCGCGAGTTGGGCGATCGCCGCGAACGACAACAGGCCCATCGAGGCCAGCGCCCGCTCGTTGCTGACAATTGAATACAGCAAAGAAAGGCCCAGCAGCAACACGATAGCCAGTCGACGTATGGCCAAGATGATCGTTGCGGGGTCGCTTGCCTCGACAGCGCGACGCGTCGATCCACCGCGCAACAGCAGGGGCATAACGAGGTCATTCGACACCATGATCGACAGCGCGACACAGGCGACGATAACCATCGCTGTCGCCGCCGAAAGGCCACCGATCATGGCGACAAGTGCGACGAGATTTGCGCCGGCTTTGAGCGGCAGCGCCAGCACCGTCATGTCGCGGTCAATCAAATCGCCGGCAAAAACAAGCCGCCCCGCGATGGCCAGCGGCACGACGAATAGATTGATCAGGACCAGATACAGCGGGAAAATCCAGGCTGCGGATTTGACGTCAGCCTCGTTGCGATTTTCAACGATGGCGACATGAAACTGACGCGGCAGCAGCAGAATGGCGCAGCCCGAAAGAAACACACTGGTGAGCCATGCAACGGGATCCGGCGGCTCCGAGAGCATGGCGCCCAGTTGCGGGTCGGCCAGGGCGCGCGACACAAGATCGCCGACCCCGTCGAACATTCCCCACGTCACAAAGGCGCCGACGCAAAGAAACGCAATCAGCTTGACCAGCGATTCCGCAGCGATGGCCAGCATCAATCCATCGTTGTGTGCTGTCGCGTTGATACGCCGCGTGCCGAACGCCATGGCGAAGCCGGCCAGCACAATCGCGACGCCAAACGCCACCAGGCCGGGCGCTGCATGTCCGCCGAACCGGGCGCCCGGCTCCAGCGCTTCGAGCATTGTTGTCAGCGACGCCGAAATCGCTTTGAGTTGCAGCGCGACATAGGGCGAAGCGCCAACCAGACAGATCACGGCAACGACTGCCGCCACGCGTTCCGACTTGCCGTAACGCGCTGCAAGAAAGTCGGCCACCGAGGCGATGTTCTGCGATTTGGCGAGGCGAATGACGCGAATCAGCAGGGGAAACCCGAGGCCTACCATCAGGATCGGGCCGATATAAATTGGCAGAAAATCGAGCCCATGCGAAGAGGCGAGCCCGACCGAACCAAAAAAGGTCCACGAGGTGCAATAAACCGCCAGTGTCAGGGGATAGATGAGCGCACGACCGCGTCCGGCGACGAACCGCTGCCCGTGCGTATCGCCAAAGTGAGCAATGGCGAACAGACAGCAAAGGTAGATCAGCGCGGTCAGAATCACGACCCAGCCGGCAATCATTTCTGCTCCCAATCCAAGACCGGCAACATCCTAGCACCCGGAATCAAGTTTCCGGGTACGTCGTTTTTGTTGAAGTATCCACTTATCATCTCCAGAAAGCGCGTCACGGCGTGACTCACTTTCTTCCGATGGTGGATCCTGGCACGGGCAGTCAGGGCGCCCATCCACACACAGTTGCGCACTTGCTGGCATATCGATTGTATTATACCTGTTCGCGCACCGGATAGGTCGATGTACCGGGTATATAGCCGCACCGCATGGCTCGACTGTCGGTTTTTTGCAACAAATCTGTAATGGGGGAATACAATGCTTAAGGAATTCAAGGAATTTGTATTGAAGGGCAATGTCGTCGATCTGGCGTTCGCCGTCATCATCGGCGGCGCATTCGGCAAAATCATCGACTCTCTTGTCGCAGACATCATCATGCCGATCATCGGCATGTTCGGCAACGCCGACTTCTCGAACTATTTCGTCGGCCTGTCGAAAAGCGTAACGGCGACGACGCTGGTGGAAGCCCGCAAACAGGGCGCCGTGCTGGCGTGGGGCAATTTCGCTACCATGGTCGTGAACTTCCTGATTATCGCGTTTGTTTTGTTCCTCATCATCAAAACGATGAACAACATGAAAAAAGCCGAGCCGGCGGCTGCAGCTGCCGCGCCTGTCGCGCCCCCGCGCAGCGAAGTGCTGCTTGAGCAGATTCGTGACGCTTTGGCCAAGCGCTGATTTCTGTTCAAGCCGGAAACGATTTGAAACCTCGGCGATACGTCGGGGTTTCGCGCAGTTTTCGCGCCGATTGTTTGATTTGTCCTGCGCCTGATGCGGGCGCGCGTCCAACACACTTGCGGAGGCTTGCGCGTTGCACTGCGCCATTGCGGTGAAGTACCGCTTTCCGGCTATTCCGCCGCGCGCTTGATTTCCGGGTAGGTGCACTGCGCTTCGGCCCTGGCGGCGCGCAGGGGAATGACGGTGGCTTCCACAAACGGAAGCTTGAGCGTCTTCCAGACGTCGACGAGCGACTCGACAAGCTCGGCGACGTGCTCCTGCGTATGTCGTGGCGTCGGCGTTATCCGCAAGCGCTCGGCGCCGATGGCGACGGTCGGATAGTTGATGGGCTGAATGTAGATGCTGTGGCGCTCCAGCAGCAGGTCGCTTGCCTGTTTGCACAGATCCGCATCGTTCACCATGACCGGCACGATGTGCGAAGCGTTGTCCATGACAGGAATGCCGGCGGCCTTGAGCGCATGCTTGGTCAATGCCGCCATGCGCTGATGCATTTCGCGTTCCGAGCCTGACTTTTTGAGATGGCGCACCGCTGCGGTCGCGCCGGCTGCAACTGCCGGCGGCAACGCCGTCGTGAATATGAACGAAGGTGCATAAGAGCGTACCGCGTCAATGATGGCGGCGTTGGCGGCGATATAGCCGCCGAGCGTTCCAAAACCTTTCGCCAGCGTGCCCTCGACGACATCGATGTCAGCCATCACGCCTTCACGCTCGCATACACCGCCGCCGCGCTCGCCATACATGCCGACAGCATGCACTTCGTCGACGTAGGTCATGGCGTTGTACTTCTTCGCCAGCGCGACGATTTCGCGCACCGGCGCAATATCGCCGTCCATCGAGTAAAGGCTCTCGAACACAATCAGCTTGGCGCGCGCTTCCCCAGCCTCCTGCAGCAGGGTTTCCAGATGCCTCATGTCGTTGTGGCGAAACAGCAGCTTCTCGGCGCTGGAGCGGCGAACCCCTTCAATCATCGAATTGTGATTGAGGGCGTCCGACAGGATCAGGCAATCGGGAAGCAACTGCGCGATGGTGGAAATCGCCGCGAGATTGGAAATCCAGCCCGAGGTGAAAACCAGCGCCGCCTGCTTGCCGTGCAGGTCAGCGAGTTCTGCCTCGAGTTCAACGATTGGGTGATGGGTGCCGGAAATGTTGCGCGTGCCACCGGCGCCCGCGCCATGCCGCTGAGCCGCGTTGACGACTGCGTTGATCACGTCGGGGTGGCCGCCCATGGTCAAATAGTCGTTGGAGCACCAGATGGTCACTTCACGGGCGGGTTTGGCGCCGCCCTCAGGCCGCCAGATCGCGGTGGGAAAGCGGATCGCATCGCGTTCGAGGTCGGCGAAAACGCGGTAGCGCCGCTCTGCCTTGAGACGCTCGATCGATTCAACGAAATAACGCTGGTAATTCATAAGACACTGTCCCCGCTGGCGGGCGCCTGCCGCAGTCCGGCCCCCAACTTCCGGTTCTTGTTATATGAGCATATACCGACACGAACGCCAAGCCGCCATGGGAGAATTGCCTCATCACGCACAACTCGCCGTACTGCGCCAACGGGCGCCGAATGCAAGCGGTGCAACGAGGGCGGCCCGCCGCGCCGAAGGGATGCGGCAGGCCGGATGGTCAACGCGTGACGATATCTTTCTTCATTGGCCCGAGCACCGCGAGCAACTCGTTCTGCTCCTTTTTCGGCACTTTGAACTTGTTCAAGGTTTTGGTGAGATCGCCGACCAAAGCATTGAAATCCTTTGAGCGAACGCCCATCCCGGCGTGGGTGGTCTTCATATCCTTGCCGGTGTAGGTGCATGGACCGCCCGTCCCGGCGCAAATCTGCTCGACAAGGTGCGTCTTCAGCGCAGGGATGTTCGCGTGAGCGAAAAACTTGTTGATGCGTTTGTCCTTTGCGACGTTGCCGACGAAATCGTCAACGACGGCCGTGATCGCGGGTTGCCCGCCGAGGCGGACGTACAGCGATTTGGTAGCGATCTGGGCAACGGCGAGTGTGCTTGAACCCAAGCACAGGGCCGCAGTGAATATTGCAGTCGTTATGCGCATTGCCTTCTCCTTTTCAGAGCGTTTGATTGCGAACGGTCGCCTCCGACAGGTCGCCTGAGCTTGCGCTGGGCGCGATGCCGGACTTTAGCGATACGAAGAAAAGTGAACTTTCGATCAATCGAAACGGGGATATAATTTATTTTTGGCTTGGCGGCAACACGGGGTCCGTCTCCAGCAGCGCAAACAGCAAATGATCGTGCCAGGCGCCGTTGATGCGCAGAAAGGCGCGGGCTTTGCCTTCGCACTGAAAACCGACCCGCTCGAGCAGCCGCACCGACGCATGGTTGGTTGGAAGGCAGGTCGCCTCGATGCGATGCAGCCGCACGGTGGAGAACCCGAAGCCGGCAGCCGCGCGCACGGCGCGACCCATATAGCCATGGCCGGCGTAGGCCTCGCCCATCCAGTAGCCCAACGTCGCGGTCTGGGCGACGCCCCGCCGTATCTGGCCCAACGTCAGGCCGCCGAGAAGCGCCCTGTCCGGTTCGCGAAACACAAAGAAGGCGTAAGCCTCATCGCGATCCATCTCGTCGGCGTAGCGGCGCAGACGATGGCGAAAAGCGCTGCGCGTAAGATCGTCGGCTGGCCATGTCGGCTCCCACGGCACAAGGAAACTGCGGCTGCGCTCGCGCAAGCGCGCCCATACATCGAAATCGCGCATTTCAGGGGGTCGCAACAGGATGCCATCGCCGCGGATGTGATTGGGGTTGAGGCTTGGCGCGCCCAATCCGAACAGAGCCATCGTCATACGCCTTTCAATTGGCGATGGATCGCGGCGGGTTCGGGGGCGCGACGTGCGGCGCCGACGATGGCGAGGGTCGGCTGCGCACGCAACGCGGCCTGCCCCGCCCGGCGCACGGCTTCGAGCGTCAACGCGTCGATCTGGCCGATGACTTCCTCACGCGAGAGGACGCGGCCGAGCGCCAGCATCTGGCGGGCATTGCGGTCGGCGCGCGCGGCGCAGGATTGCAAGCTCGTCAGCAGCGCCAGTTTCATCGACGCGCAGGCGCGGCGCATTTCGGCCTCATTCAGACTTGCCGCGCCTTCAGCCAGGCAATCGACGGCGACTTTGATGAGTTCAGCAACATCGCGCGGCGCGCACGAGGCCTGAAAGCCAAACAGGCCGGTGTCGGAATAGCCCCAGTAGAACGAGTTGATCGAGTACGCCAGGCCGCGTTTCTCGCGAACTTCCTGAAACAGACGCGACGCAAGGCCACCCCCGATAGCGCTATCGAAAACGTGGATCGCCGGCGACGCCTTGTGCAAAAAGGAAGGCGCCTCGAAGCCCAGCATGATGTGCGTTTGCTCCTGTGCGCGGCGGACGCGCTGGTGACCCCCACGATAGCGCGCGGCGGATTTCTTCGGCGGCGGATTGCTGGCAAGGCTGGCTAGACTGCGCTGCGCCGCCGCAACAATTTCGTCGTGCCGCACCGCGCCGGCGGCGGAGACCACCGCATTCGCGTGGGTGTAATTGCGTTGCAGAAAGCTCTGCACCTTGCGGCGACTGAACGCCGGCACCGTCTCGGGCGTGCCCAGAATGCTGCGGCCGATGGCCTGCCCAGGAAACGCCGCCGCATTGAAATGATCGCCGACAATATCCTCTGCATTGTCCTGCGTCTCGCTGATTTCCTGAAGGATGACGCTCTTTTCAAGTTGCATGGACGGCGCATCGAAAATGCTTTGCGTCAGCAGGTCGCCAATGATTTCAAGCGCTGCGCCGGTATCGGACGCCAAGGTGTGGGCGTGGTAGGCGACCCACTCCACGGAAGTGCAGGCGTTGATGTCGCCGCCAATCTCGTCGATAGCCGCCGCGATTTCAGGTGCGCTGCGCGTGCGCGTACCCTTGAACAGCATGTGCTCGAGAAAGTGCGCGAGGCCATGTTCGCCGGTGCGTTCGTAACGCGAGCCCGAGCCGATCCACGCGCCCGACGCCGCCGTCTCAAAGCCCGGCATATTATCTGTGACAACGCGCATGCCACTCTTCAGCGTGGTGATCTCGACGGTCATTTCGACGCCCGCGCCCGCTCGCGGACGAATTGCTCGACCTTGCCGATGTCGTTTGGCAGCACGGAGAAATGTTCGACGCGATCCAGCAGATCGGCAAGATGGGGCGGCAGCGGCGCGCGCACGCCGGCGGCCTTGAACACGGCGTCGCCAAATTTCGCGGGATGCGCGGTGCCCAGTGCGATCATCGGCACATGCGGCGCCTTCGCCAACGCCTTGCGCGCCGCGTGAACGGCGACGGCGGTGTGGGGATCGAGCAGATAGGCGGCGTCCTTGTAAACGCGGGAAATCTCCTTCGACGTGCCGGTTTCGCCGGTGCGGAAGGCGTCGAATTCGGCCCGCACGGCGGCCAGAGGCGCTGCGGGAATCCCGAAGCGGCCAGATTGCTGTTGTTGCGCCATCATGGCGCGCACGGCAGCCGCGTCGCGACCGCAAGTGTCAAACAGCAGGCGTTCAAAATTTGACGACACCTGAATGTCCATCGACGGCGATTGTGTCGGCTCAACGCGTCGCGCCTCGCTGACACCGCTCGCCAGCGTGCGTTCGAGAATATCATTCTCATTGGTGGCGATGACGAGCCGCTCGACCGGAAGGCCCATCCTTTTGGCGATGTAGCCGGCGAGAATATCGCCAAAATTTCCCGTCGGCACCGTGAACGACACGGGTCGGTGAGGCGCACCCAACGTCACCGCGCTGGTAAAATAGTAAACCGTCTGCGCGACGACGCGCGCCCAGTTGATGGAGTTGACGCCGGAAAGATTGAGGCTGTCCCGAAAGCGATGATTGTTGAACAGACCTTTGAGGATGGCCTGACAATCGTCAAACGTGCCTTCGAGCGCGATGGTGTGGATATTGTCGGCGTCGACCGTCGTCATCTGCCGGCGCTGCACATCGGAAACGCGCAGGTGGGGGTAGAGGATGAACACGTCCACACATTCGAGCCCACGGAACGCCTCGATAGCGGCAGCGCCGGTGTCGCCCGATGTCGCGGCAACGATGGTGGCGCGTTGGCCGCGAGCTTTCAGTGCGTGATCCATGAGACGGCCAAGCAACTGCATGGCGACGTCCTTGAAGGCGAGCGTCGGGCCGTGAAACAGTTCGAGCACGAACAGGTTGTCGCCAATCTGCGCCAGCGGCGCGACGGCGGGATGGCGGAAGCCTGCATAGGAGGCGTCGAGCATGGCGCGAAACGCCGGCGCGCCCACTTCGCCACCGAGATAGGGAGAGATTACGGTTTGCGCGGCGCGCGCGTAGGGAACGCCGGCAAGGCCGGAAATCTCCTGTGGCGAAAGCAAGGGATAGTGATCGGGGACATACAAGCCACCGTCGCGCGCCAACCCGGCCAGCATGGCGTCGAGGAAAGGCAGGGACGGCGCTTCGCCACGGGTCGAGATATAATGCACGTCGGCTTCCACGGTTTGGGGTGGCGCGTCTCAAGTATCCACCATCGGAAGAAAGTGAGTCACGCAGTGACGCGCTTTCTGGAGATGACAAGTGGATACTTCAACAAAAACGACGTACCCGGAACCTTTGATTCCGGGTACTAGCACAAATTGGCGCGACCGGTAGCGCGTATTGGCCGTGGCGAGAGGATGCCCTATGCCAGCGCCACCTCTTGCGGAAAGCCGCCGATGCCCGAAACACCGCCGCAAGGCGCCCATTCTCCAGCGGCCGCGCTTGGCGGGCTGTTGTTGCCGGCCGTATTTGTGCTGTTGTGGTCCACGGGATTTATCTTCGCCAAGATCGGGTTGCCCTACGTCGGGCCGTTCACCTTTCTGGAAATCCGCTACCTCGTTGTCGCCGCCCTGCTGACGATATTGTCTGTGGCGATGTCAGCGCCATGGCCGCCGCGCGAAAAACTGCTGCCTATCGCCGTCGGCGGATTGCTGGTCCACGCCGGCTATCTCGGCGGCGTGTTCGTCGCCATTTCCATCGGCGTTGAAGCGGGCGTCGCGGCGTTGATCGCCGGATTGCAACCGGTGCTGACCGCCGCGCTGGCGGGGCGCTTTCTCGGCGAGCGCGTCAGTTCGCGACAATGGTTTGGTCTGGCGCTGGGTTTCGCGGGCGTGCTGCTGGTGGTGCGGACGAAACTGGCGCTGGGGCTTGGCACGCCGGTCGGAATGGCGTTTTCGGCCTTCGCCATGCTGTCGATAACAGCGGGAACCCTGTGGCAGAAGCGCTACTGCGGCGGCATGGATTTGCGCACCGGATCGGTGGTGCAATTCGTCGCGTCGGCGCTGGTGACGTTGCCGTTTGCGGTGGCGCTGGAGGGGCTGCACGTCCGGTGGAGCGGCGAGCTCGTTTTCGCCTTGGCGTGGTTGTGCGTCGTGCTTTCCATCGGCGCGATCACCGCGATGTTCATCCTGATCCGGCGCGGCAAGGCGGCGGAAGTGGCAAGCCTGTTCTTTCTGGTGCCGCCGACGACAGCGCTCATCGCGTGGCTGCTTTTCGACGAAAAGCTGGAGCCTTTGTCGCTGGCCGGCATGGCGCTGGTGGCGCTTGCTGTGGCGGTGGTGACGTCTCGACGATTGCCGTGGCGCAAATAAAGCGCCCCATCTGTTGACTCAAGCGAGCGCCTTCGTCGCCAACGCCGCGCCATCGGCCAGCGCCTGCAATTTCGCCCACGCAATCTGCGGATGCGAGCGCCCGCCGAAGCCGCAATCGGCGCTGGCGATGAGGTTTTCCTTGCCAACCGCCTGGGCATACCGCTGGATGCGTTGCGAGACGAGTTCGGGATGTTCGATGGTGTCGGTCGAGTGGCTGACAACGCCCGGCATGAGGATTTTCCCGGCCGGCAATTTGACCTCCTGCCAGAGTTTCCACTCGTGCTCATGGCGCGCGTTGGCCCCCTCGATCAAATAGCCGTCGGCGTTGACCATCAGCAGGATGTCGACGATTTTTTCGAGGCCCAGATCATAGGCGTGCGGGCCGTGCCAACTGCCCCAGCACAGGTGATAGCGCACGCGATCGGCGGGAATCCCCTTCAACGCGTGATTGAGCGCCTCAACGCGCACGATGCAGCGGCGGCGGAAATTTTCGAGGCCCATCTGCATGCCGATGCGATCCCACAACGCTGGCAACCAGGCGTCATCAACCTGGAGTAGGAGCCCGCTGTTGAAAATGGCGCGATACTCGACCGCCAGCGCGTCAGCCAGCGCGTAGAGATATTCCATTTCGGTTTTGTAGTGTTCGTTGCGGCGATAAACCTCGAGGCTGGCGGGCGCCGTCGAGGTGAGAAACGCCTCGCTGCCGCCGGCAGCGTCTTTCAGCAGGCTGATCTCGCGGCGCAGTTCGGCGTCACCGGTGTATTCAATCGGCGCGTTGCACACCCAGACAGGGCGGCGGCTATGCTGGATTTGTCCGCCAGGATTGTAGAACAGACGCCCGGTTTCAGTCGCGTAGCGATAGAAGTCGGCGAAAGTTTCGCGATCCTTGCCCTGCGCCAACAGCGGCAGTTCATCGTGCGGGCGGGGCCGCGCCTCGAAACCGCTAAACCGGGTTTCGACGAACGACAGCCAGTCGCCCCCTTTTGTGTATTCACCCTCGTTGAAAATATCGATGCCGATATCGCACTGCTTTTTGACCACCGCCTCGACATCCCCACGCAGCCGCGCGTCCGTGTCCGCGTCGGCAGCGGCGTCAAGTTGCGGCAGGCTGCCGACGTGGGTGGTGAGAACCTTGTGCTGACTGCGTTGCATCGGACATCCGGGGTGGCGACGATTCAGTCTACAGGGCATCGCGATTCAAAGCGACAACGCTCAGGCGTCGCGCCGATGCTTCCAGACGAACACGAGAAAGACGCCGGCAAGCGTCGCCGCGAGGGCGAACCACGTCAGCGCATACGACAGGTGATTGTTGGGGATGTCGAGTACGGTGGCGCCGCCGGCGGGCTCGCCGCGCGCCGCTTCGTGCGCATCCTCATCGATTGAGAACGGCGCGGCGTGATCGAGTTTGAGCGCCGCTGCAATGGCTACGGGATCGCGCGTAAACCAGTCACCATTTGCTGGCGTGTCAGGCGGCGTGAAATAGCTGCGCGTCTCGGGCAGTCGCAACAAACCGGTCAAGGTGACGACGCCTGCGGGGAGCGGCGCGGTGCGTAGTTGCGCCGCCGGCTGGCGGTCGCGCACGATGAAGCCACGATTGATCAGCACCTGCGAGCCATCGGCAAGTTGTAACGCCGCCATCTGCCAGTAGCCGGGTTGCGCGAGTTCGCCCGCCGCCTTGCCGCTGCTGCGCCAGATGTAGGTGAGGCGATCGGCAAGGTACACGCCGGTCACGACATAGCGTTCGTATTCGTGATCGCCACTGGCAAGGTCTGGCCAAGCGGCAAAGCCGGGCAATGGACCCGCGCGGGCGTGAATGCGCGTCTCGATACGGGCGAGAATGTCGTTTTTCCAGGCCAGACGCTGCAACTGCCAGACGCCCAGCGAGAGCAGCACGCCGACGCCAAAAAGCGTGAAAAGCGTCAGCCAGATCAGGGATGCGGGCGGCGCCGACGTAGAGCGGCGAGCGGATATGCGCGACACCATGTTAGCCCTCAAGGCGCCCCTGCCCGGCCGTGTTGCGATACTGCAGCAAATTCGCTTTGGCTCCAAAAAAAAGGGGCGGCCTGTCGCCGCCCCCTTGTCCTGCGTGCTGCGCACAATCTCAATGTTTGGCGATCACCGCGCCCCACGAGCCCCAGACGTAAACGCAGGCGAACAGGAACAGCCAGACCACGTCAACGAAATGCCAATACCAGGCGGCGAATTCGAAGCCCAGATGCTGCTGCGGCGTAAAATGGCCAGCCAGCGCGCGGAACAGGCAAACCAGCAGAAAGATTGTGCCGACGAGCACATGGAAACCATGGAAGCCGGTGGCCATGAAAAACGTCGCGCCATAAATCGAGTTTTTGAAAGCAAACGGCGCGTGGGCGTACTCGTAGGCCTGCACGCAGGTGAAGATCGAGCCCAGTATGATGGTCAGCACGAGGCCCCATTTCAGCGCGCTGCGGTCGTTGTGAAGCAAGCCATGGTGGGCCCACGTTACCGTGGTGCCCGAGGTGAGAAGGATCAGCGTGTTGAGCAGCGGCAGGTGAAACGGCGCCAGCACTTCGGTGCCCTTCGGCGGCCAGACACCGCCGGTGAACGCGACACGCGCCTGCTGGATGGCCTCGCCCGAGAACAGGCTGGCGTCAAAGAACGCCCAGAACCATGCGACGAAGAACATCACCTCCGAGGCGATGAACAGGATCATGCCGTAGCGGTGGCTGATCTGCACGACGCGCGTGTGATCGCCTTGGTCGGCTTCGCGGATCACGTCCGACCACCAAACGAACATCACGTAGAGTACGCCAATGACGCCGGCGAAAAACAGGTAGCCGCCGGCCTTCATGCCGAACAGCGCCATACCTTTCATCCACATGATCGCGCCAACCGCCATCATGAACGCGGCGATGGCGCCCATCAACGGCCATGGGCTGGGCTCGACAAGGTGATAATCGTGATTTTTGGCTTGTCCGTCAGACATCCTGAAGTCCCTTTTTTTCCCAAAGCCCCAGCGGGGCGTTTTGCATTCTGTCGAGACCGCCGGTCAAGGCGCAGCCTTCCTTCACAAACCCGAAACCGGCAACCGCGCGGCGGCGCTGACCGATGGCTGCGTTTTCGATGCAAAGAACGTGTACGACAGCGTGACACTTTCGACCGCCCGCATCCGCGCGTCTTTTTCCAACGCTGGATCGAGGTAGAAAACCACCGGCCACTCGGCGCTTTCACCGGGCGCCAGTTTCTGCTCGTCGAAACAGAAGCACGATATCTTGGTAAAATACGATCCAGCCTGTTCCGGGCTGACATTGTAGGCGGCGGTCGCGGCAACCGTTCGATCAGAGGTGTTGCGCACGTGGAAGAATACGGTTGCAGTCTCGCCATTGCGGAGCGAGATGGCGCCGCTTTCGGGCGCAAACGTCCACGGCAGACCGGGCGCGACATTGGCGTCAAAGCTGACGCTTGTGGAGCGCTGACCGAGCCTGCCCGGCGCGGCTGCCGCGACTTGCGTCGTTCCGCCATAGCCGGTGGCGCGACAAAACATCTGGTAAAGCGGCACCGCCGCGTAGGCCATGCCAACCATGCCCACCGCGACCAACGCAACGACGCTGGCAACCCTGCGGTTGCCACGTTCGCGCGCCGCTGGTGACTGGGCAGTTATGGACTGGGCTGCCATGGCGTCAAAGGCCTCCCTGCAGCACGCCGGAGCCAAGCTTGGCTATCGTGACAAAATAAAACAGCACGACGAGGCCGCCGATGGCGAGGCCAATGGCGATATTGCGTAACCGCCGGCTGCGCGCCTGCTCGGGCGTCAATTGCAAAACCGGACGTGGCGGCGCGTCGTTCACGTTCGCTCCTCAACGCAACGCAGCAAGGGCGTTCTCCGCCACGATGACGGCGAACAGCACAAACAGATACACAATGGAAACCGCAAACAGCTGCATGGCGGCTTTGGAGGCTGCCTCGCCCGTGCGAACCAGGAAAACGCGCAGGGCGCCGGCCAGCATGACCGAGCCGCCAAGCGCCGCAACCACGCCGTAAACAGGCGAAGCGAACCCAACGAAATACGGCAGTACGCCGAGCGGCGCGAGACCCATCGTGTAAAGCAGAATTTCCAGGCGAGTGTGGGCGGCGCCCTTCACGTTGGGCATCATCGGCACGCCGGCGCGGCCGTACTCAGCCGATTTGACGAGCGCCAGAGCCCAGAAGTGCGGCGGTGTCCAGATGAATATGATGGCGAACAATACGAGCGATTCGAGACTGACGCTGCCGGTCGCTGCGGCGTAACCGATAACCGGCGGCAAGGCGCCGGCGGCGCCGCCGATGACGATGTTCTGCGGCGTCGAGCGCTTCAGCCACATGGTGTAGACGACAGCGTAGAAGAAGATCGTGAACGCCAGCAGGCAAGCCGCCAGCCAGTTGGCGACAAGACCGAGGGTGAATACGGACAGCGCCGACAACGTCAGACCGAAGGCCAACGCTTCGCCAGGCGCGATACGACCGGCGGGAATGGGGCGCGTGCGCGTCCGCGTCATGATGGCGTCGATGTCGGCGTCGTACCACATGTTGAGTGCGCCCGAGGCGCCGGCGCCGACAGCAATGGCCACCAGGGCGGCGAAAGCCAGAACCGGATGCACGTGGACGGGCGCAATCAGCACACCGGCAAGTGCGGTGAACACGACAAGCGACATGACCCTCGGCTTGAGCAGCGCGAGATAGTCTTTCGGCTCGGCGATAGAAACACTCGCCGCGCCAAGACCAATCGCTTCAGGTTCAACAAGGCTCATACGCATATCCGTTGCAGGAATACGGCGGCGCGTACGCCACCGTACCGTATCTCAGTTGTTCAGTGATCCGGGCCGGTGATGCGCGGAAGGTATTCATAGGAGTGGAAATTTGGCGGCGACGGCACGGTCCATTCTAGGGTTGTCGCGCCCGGACCCCACGGATTGGCGCCGGCCGGAACCTTCTTCGCGAACGCGTCGTAGATGATGTAGAGGAACAAAAGGACGCCGGCAGCCGAGAGATACGAGCCCCACGAAGACACGGCATTCCACAATGCGTAGGCGTCGGGGTAGTCGATATAGCGACGCGGCATGCCGGCGAGGCCAAGGAAGTGCTGCGGGAAGAACGTCACGTTGACGCCAACGAACGTGATCCAGAAGTGCCACTGCCCGAGGCGCTCATTGTACATGTAGCCCGACATTTTCGGGAACCAGTAGTAGAACGCCGCGAAGATGGCGAATACCGCGCCGAGCGACAACACGTAGTGGAAGTGCGCCACGACGTAATAGGTCTCGTGCAGGGCGCGATCAATTCCGGCGTTGGCGAGCACGACGCCGGTGACACCGCCAACCGTGAACAGGAAAATGAAGCCGATCGCCCACAGCATCGGCACACGGAAGCTGATCGAGCCGCCCCACATCGTCGCGATCCACGAGAAAATTTTGACGCCCGTCGGCACCGCGATAACCATCGTGGCGAAGACGAAGTAACGCTGCGTGTTGAGCGACAGGCCCACCGTGTACATGTGGTGGGCCCAAACGACGAACCCGACAACGCCGATGGCGACCATGGCGTAGGCCATGCCGAGATAGCCAAACACCGGCTTGCGGGAGAACGTCGAAACGATCTGGCTGACGATGCCGAAGCCGGGCAGGATCAGGATGTAGACTTCCGGGTGGCCGAAGAACCAGAACAGATGCTGGAACAGGATCGGATCGCCGCCGCCGGCAGGATCAAAGAAAGTTGTGCCGAAGTTGCGGTCGGTGAGCAGCATGGTGATGGCGCCGGCGAGAACCGGCAGCGACAACACCAGCAGGAACGCAGTGACCAACACCGACCAGGCGAACAATGGCATGCGATGCAGGGTCATGCCGGGCGCGCGCATGTTGAAGATCGTGGTGATGAAGTTGATCGCGCCAAGAATCGACGAGGCGCCGGCGAGGTGGATCGAGAGAATGGCGAAGTCCATGGCTGGGCCGGGATGGCCGGTGTTGGACGACAACGGCGGGTACATGACCCAGCCGCCGCCAAAGCCCTTCATGCCCGGCGCGCCTTCGACAAAAGCCGAGGTCAGCAACAGGGCGAACGAGGCGGGCAACAGCCAGAACGAGATATTGTTCATGCGCGGGAAGGCCATGTCCGGCGCGCCGATCATCAGCGGCACAAACCAGTTGCCGAAGCCGCCGATCAGCGCCGGCATGACCATGAAAAAGATCATGATCAGCCCGTGCGCGGTGATGAACACGTTGTACATGTTCTTGGCGGCGTCGATGGAGCCGTCACCCGTCAGCAGTTTGGCGATGCCAGGAAAAACGCTGATCCCGGGGCTGGCGAGTTCGGCGCGCATGGCGATCGACATCGCCATGCCGATAAGGCCGGCGAATATGGCGAAAATGATATAGAGCGTGCCGATGTCCTTGTGGTTGGTCGAATACATGAACCGGCGCCAGCCGGTCGGCGTGGGGTGATCCGCGTGCGAGTGGTCCACTTGCGAGTGATCCACTAGCGAGTGATCGGTGATCGTCGTAGCCATCTTTTGCACCCTCGAAACCAGTTCGATATCGTTGAATGAATTGCTGCGGCGAACGCCGCGCCTACGGGCTCGTTGCAGCGTTGTCGGCGAACTCAGCCGGCGGGGCGTTCGAGGCAAACTTCTTTTTCGCATCGGCGAGCCACGTCTGGTATTTTTCGGCGCTGACAACCCGAAACGAAATCGGCATGAAGGCGTGGTCCTTGCCGCAAATCTTCGAGCATTGGCCGTAATAAACGCCTTCCCGGTCGGCCTTGAACCATGTTTCGTTCAAACGACCTGGTACGGCGTCAACGCGCACGCCAAACGATTGCAGCACAAAGGAGTGGATGACATCGGCGCCGGTCACCTGCAGGCGAACGATCTTGCCGACGGGAACCACGGCCTCGTTGTCCACAGACAACAGGCGCAAGTCGCCGGGCTTCAGGTCTTTTTCCGGCTTCAGGAATGAATCAAAGCCAAAGTCGCCCGCCTCTTTGGGATAGTCATAGCTCCAGTACCACTGCTTGCCGGTGACCTTGATGGTGATGTCGGCCTTTGGCAGGGTCAGTTGCATGGTCAGCAGCCGGAACGAGGGGATGGCGATCACCACGAGGATGAGGATCGGAAGGATCGTCCAGGCCAGCTCAAGCACCGTGGAATGGGTGGTGCGCGAGGGCGTCGGGTTGGCTTTGGCGTTGAATTTCACACAGACGTAGGCGAGCAGCGCCAGCACGAACAGCGAAATCACGGTGATGATCGGCACCAGCAGGTCATTGTGAAACCAGTCAATATATTCGGCAACCGACGTCTGGCCGTGAATGAGGCCGATTTGCCCGGCTGCGGCGTGGCCAAACTCCTCCGCCATGGCGTGCGTCGCCGCGAGGCAACCCGCGAGCGTCAAGCAACCAACGAGTGTCCTGGCGACCGCGCCAGCGGCGCGCACATGAGTTTCAGTTCTGGTTTTGAACATTACCGTCGTCGCTCCTGCCGCGCCCCTCGGGTCGTCGGTTGTCTGGGTCACGTCGCCAAGATAGGGCGACCGGACGCGGCCTTGCGGCGGCAGACGTCCTTCGCCGACTCAAAACCACAATCCTGCCGCTGGCGCAACACGCCATCGCCGCGACCGATGCGGCATAAGGGCGCGAAGCGG
>JAYTTW010000061.1:0-9967 GCA_043744855.1 Hyphomicrobiales bacterium | reverse complement strand
CCGCCATCGTCGTGCTCCACAAACAGAATCAGTGGACGACGACAGATTCAGTACTTCACCAGTTTGTCACGAGGTTCTTCACCCGATTGCCCTGACGTTGGGTTGCTCTTCCGTTCCGCCTTGTCAGCACTTCGTGTCATAAGGAGAGGGATCACGAATCACCGCGAGCGGATTTCCAGGGTATGGCCGACGATCTCGATCTTTTTGGAAGCGGTGCGCGCAAGTCGCTTTCTGGCAAGCCGGTCGCTGGCAAGGCGCCGGCGGCTCGCCAGCCGAAACCTGTCGTCGCCTCAGGCGAATACAATGCCGGCTCGATCGAGGTGCTCGAAGGGCTGGAGCCCGTTCGCCGCCGGCCCGGCATGTACATCGGCGGCACCGATGAAGCGGCGTTACATCATCTGTTTGCCGAAGTTCTGGATAACTCGATGGATGAGGCCATCGCCAAGCACGCAACCTGGATCGAAGTCCATCTGGCGCCTGACGACTGGTTGACAGTGACCGACAACGGCCGCGGCATGCCTGTCGAACCGCATCCCAGATTTCCGAAAAAATCCGCTGTTGAAGTCATCATGACCGTGCTGCATTCCGGCGGCAAGTTTGATTCCGGCGCCTATCAAACCTCCGGGGGTCTGCACGGCGTCGGTGTCTCCGTCGTCAATGCCCTGTCCGAGCGGCTTGAGGTCGAGGTGGCGCGCGGCCAGATGCTTTACCGGCAGGCGTTTGAACGCGGTCATCCCGTGACGAAACTGGAAACCGTCGGCAAGGCGCCCAACCGGCGCGGCACCACCATTCGTTTTAAGCCCGACGTGCAGATTTTCGGCAAGGGCGTGCATTTCCGCCCGGCCCGCCTGTTCCGCATGGCGCGCTCCAAGGCCTACCTGTTCGGCGGCGTCGAAATCCGCTGGACTTGCGACCCTTCCCTGCTGGAAGCCGGCGGCAACATCCCCGCCGAAGCGACGTTTCGTTTTCCCGGCGGCCTCAAAGATTATCTGGCGCAGGACACCGAGGGGAAGGCGCCTGTCGTTGAACCTGCTTTTACTGGAAAAGTTGAAAAACCCGGCGGCCATGGTTCGGTCGAATGGGCGATAAGCTGGCTCGCCGACGACGACGGCTTCGTGCATTCGTACTGCAACACCATTCCGACCCCAGATGGGGGCACGCATGAATCGGGCTTGCGCGTCGCCTTGTTGCGGGCGCTCAAGGACCATGCCGAGCGCATCAACCAGAGCAAGCGCGCTGCAGTTTTAACCACTGACGATGTAATGTATGGCTGCGCGGCGCTGATCGCCGTATTTATCCGCGAACCTGAATTTCAGGGCCAGAACAAAGGCCGCCTGATGTCTGGGGAAGCCTCCCGCATCGTCGATCAGGCGGTCCGCGACGCTTTCGACCATTGGCTCGCGGCATCGCCCTCGCAAGCCTTGAAACTGCTCGACTGGACGGTTGAGCGCGCCGAGGACCGGCTGCGCCGTCGCGCCGAAAAAGAGGTATCGCGCAAGACCGCCGTGCGAAAACTACGGCTGCCCGGAAAGCTGGCGGACTGTTCAAATTCCTCGGCGCAGGGCTCGGAAATTTTTATTGTCGAAGGCGACTCCGCCGGCGGCTCCGCCAAACAGGCGCGCAACCGCGCTTCGCAGGCGATCCTTCCCCTGCGCGGCAAAATTCTCAACGTCGCCTCGGCGACGAAAGACAAGTTGAACGCCAATCAACAACTCAGCGATCTCGTGCAGGCCTTGGGTTGCGGCTCCGGCGCTCAATACCGCGAAGAAGAACTGCGCTACGACAAGGTGATCGTGATGACCGACGCCGATGTTGATGGCGCCCACATCGCCTCGTTGCTGATCACTTTCTTCTATCGTCAGATGCCCAAGCTGATCGACGCTGGCCACCTGTTTCTGGCCATACCGCCGCTCTACAAACTGACGCAAGGCACCAAAATCGCCTACGCCCGCGACGACGCCCACAAGGAAGAACTGGTGCGCACGCTGTTTACCGGCAAGGGAAAAATCGAGGTCAACCGGTTCAAGGGGCTGGGCGAGATGATGCCGGCGCAGTTGAAAGAGACCACCATGGATCCCGGCAAGCGCATTCTTTTGCGCGTGGAGATCCGCGAGGAAGACCGCGAGGAGACGGCCGATTCCGTCGAACGGTTGATGGGCGCCAAACCCGAGGCGCGTTTCGCTTTTATCCAGGAAAGAGCCCAATTCGCCGCCGAAAAGTCTCTGGTGGATATTTAGAGCATGATCCCGAAAAGTGGACGCCGGTTTTCGGAAAAGATCATGCTCAACCAAAAACCTGGAGTGCGACGACGATTTGAAGAAGCGTCGATTTTTTCCGTGCGGGTTTGCGTCGTTTGAGGGCGCCACCGAAAGCGTGCGCTGGGCGCCGGCGTATGGTAAGATACGGCACTTGCGAGGCTCTCACATGCCGATCACAGCTTGCCGTTCCACCTTCGCAGCCCTGCTCGCCAGCCTTCTCGCCACCCTTCTCACGGGGGCGCCGGGGTTGGCGTTTACCGAGCAACCCGCTCCGGTTCCGTTTTTCGCTGCGGCTCCTGCTGCGACGGATTTCGGACTTTCGCCGTGGAAATCCGGCGCCTTCGCTGGGTTCGAAGCCTCGCCGTTGCGCCCCGGATTTGCCATCGCCCCCGTACAGGCCGGGACGCTAACGCGCCTGCCCGGCACGAAATTCATGCTTGCAATACAGTCCAGCAGCGGCTCCGGTCTCGCCAACTCTTTTCCAATTGCCCCCTCCTTTGCAGGCGCTTCCTCTTTCCCAGGCTTGGGCAGCGGCATTTCGTTTCAGACCCAAAGCGTCAAACTCGGTTTCGACGCTGGCCGGTTTGTGCCCTATCTCGGTCTGGAGACCACAGCCGTAAAACCGTCGTTCCTCGGCTCCATCGCCGAACCCAACCTGCGCCTGCCCGGCGTATCGCCAAACGCCCGCCAGTTCTCGTCCGTCAGCGGCGGCTTTGACTACGCGCTCACCAGCAGCTTACAATTGGCGTTCGGGCCAGCGCGACAGGCAGCCAGTAAAACATCAGCCGGAGACGGAAATGGTTGTCCGCCTGAGTGGCGTTGTGCAGTTCGGTCTTGCCGCCCTGATGCAGATGGCCTCGTCGGCTTTCGCGGCGGAGCCGCTGAGCGACCTTTATGAAGCGGCCCGACGGGAAGGCCTTGTCACGTGGTATTCGGTCATCCTCGCCGAGGAAGCCGCCCTGCCGCTGGCGCGAGCCTTTGAAGCCCGCTATCCCGGTATCCGCGTCGATCATCAACGCGGCAATACCCAGATGAACGCACAGCGCGTCATCGCGGAGGCCAAAGCCGGCGCGACAAAGGCCGACGTGTTCGACGGTTCAACCACCGTGGCTCCATTGCTGGCCGAGGCGCTGGTCGAGGCCTACACGCCTCCCTCCGCCCGCGACATCCCCGAAAAATATCGCGATGCGCAGGGCCGCTGGAATGCCGTGCTGCTGGAGTTTCTGACGGTTGGCTACGACGCCGATCGCGTCGCCGCGCGGGATCTGCCGAGAAGTCGAGACGACCTTCTGGCGCCCAAATGGCGCGGTCGGATGGTGTGGAGCGCGACGCCGGGTTTGACCGGCGGCGCTGGCTTTCTGGCCAATACGTTTATGGAATTGGGCGACGATGCCGGCACGGCTTTCCTGCAGCGACTGAAACAGCAGGATGTCGCCGCCTACAAAGGCGATGGGCACGCGGTCATTGGCGAGATCGTCAGCGGCAAATATGCGCTGGGGCTGCAGATATTCAACCATCACACGTTTATCGAACGCGGACTGGGCCACCCCATCGATTGGTTGCGAATGGAGCCCGTGCTGAGTTTTTCCAACAATATGGGGCTCGTCAAAGGTTCGCCGCACCCCAACGCGGCGCGCCTCTTCATTGATTTCGCGTTATCGCCGCAGGGACAGACGATAATCCGGGACGGTCGGCACATTCCGGCCAGCGACAAGGTCGAGGCGCTCGATCCCGGACTGAAAAGCGGCTTTCGCGTCAACTATGTCAGCCCTGTCGTCGCGGCGCAGAAAATGGCCGGTTGGGAAGCGGCTTTCCGCGCGATCTTTCCTTAGCGCGTACGCGGAAAAGTCCGCGCCGTCGGCGAAACAAGCATTGGGTCGCGCCACCGGGTTTGCCGACAGCGTGAACCACTTGTTTACCGTGATGGCGCATCATTCTCACCTCAAAGAGGCGATACGCAATGGCGATCCTGAAACAATTTTTTCGCGACAAGCGCGGCACTTCCATGCAGGGCGTGGCATTGGCGGCGGGCGTGGTGGCGATCGCCAGCCTCGCCGGCGCGCAACTTCTCGAAAAATCGGTGCAGACTGGCACGTTGCAGCAGCTCGCCGGACAGCTCCGGGCGCCATCGGCGGATTTTTCGCGTGTCGCCGCGAACGTGCCACGCAGCGACAATGCTCGCGAATCGATTCGTCAGGTCACCGTTGACTACACGCCGACAGGCTCGATTCCGGTCAGCTTGGCGCAACCCATCATCCTTGACCCCTGCACTGGCATTCGCAAATAGCTAGGGATTATCGGATTTTAACCGCCGCGTGCGGCGTTGTTTCAGGTGGCTTTGGCGCCTTCCTCAATCCAATGTCAGCAATTCAATTGACATTGTTGGAATAATGTCTATGTCTGCGGTGACGAAGGCGTGGCCCACGCATGCCCCTTCGGCAATTCCGCCGCAAATCGTGCGGTGCGTATTTACCTCACCAACGCGTGATTGAGCCAGGCGCCGCCATCGAGCCCGCCTCGCCGGGAAATCCAGACACCTATGACATTTCAAGACACCGGACTTAGTGAAAAAGTCCTCGCAGCCGTTACTTCGGCTGGTTACGTAATTCCCACACCGATCCAGGCCCAAGCCATTCCCTACGCGCTGCAAGGTCGCGATATCCTTGGAATCGCCCAAACCGGCACCGGCAAGACGGCAGCTTTCGTCTTGCCGATGTTGTCGCGGCTGGAACAAGGTCGCGCCAGGGCGCGCGTGCCACGCACTCTGATCCTCGAGCCGACGCGCGAGCTTGCCGCCCAGGTTGAAGAAAGCTTCATCAAGTATGGCGTCAATCACAAGCTCAACGTGGCGCTCTTGATTGGCGGTGTCTCCTTCGGCGATCAGGAACAGAAGATCATGCGCGGCGCGGATGTTCTGATCGCGACGCCTGGTCGCCTGCTCGACTTCTTTGAGCGCGGCAAGCTGTTGCTGTCCGGCATCGAAATTCTCGTCATTGACGAGGCCGACCGTATGCTCGACATGGGCTTCATTCCCGACATTGAAAAAATCTGCAAGATGGTGCCGTTCACGCGCCAGACCCTGTTCTTCTCGGCGACCATGCCGCCGGAGATCACCCGTCTCACCGAACAGTTCCTGTCCAACCCTGTGCGCGTTGAAGTGGCGCGCGCCGCGACGACGGCGACCAACATCACGCAAGGCCTTGTCGCCACCGGCGGCGGTTGGGCCAAACGCGAAACGCTGCGCCGGCTCATTCGTGAATCCGTCGCCGCCGAAAGCTTCAAGAACGCCATCATTTTTTGCAACCGGAAAATTGAGGTTGCAACGCTGTATAAATCGCTGCGCAAGCATGATTTCAAGGTTGGCGAATTGCATGGGGATATGGATCAGCCCGCCCGTATGGCCTCGCTCGAAGCTTTCAAGAACGGTTCCGTCGATCTTATCGTCTGCTCGGATGTCGCGGCGCGCGGCCTCGATATTCCCGACGTCAGCCATGTCTTCAATTTCGACATGCCGCATCATAGCGAAGACTATGTGCACCGCATCGGTCGAACCGGCCGCGCCGGCAAGAGCGGCACCGCCCTGTCGCTGGTTACCCACGATGATCAGAAGTACATCGCCGACATCGAGAAGCTGACACTGCAAAAGATCGAATGGATCGGGCCGAACCTCGACGAGCTCGGCGAACAACCCGCAGACGAACGGATGAGCCGGGGGCGCGGCGGACGCGAACGCACGCGTGGCGGACGCAGCGGCGGCAAGGATCGCAGCCGCGAATCCACCGCCCGCGCCGAGCGTTTCCGCGGCCGCGACGACGCCACCGCCGGGGATGCGCAGCCGCACGCGCCGCACGCCGCCACACTGGAGCCAGCCGTCCGGCAGCCGCGTGGCGATCGGCCTGCAAGGGAAGCACGCCCTGCTACAGAGGCACGGCCTGAGCGGGAACAGCGCCCCGCGAGACAAGAGCGCCCGGCGAGGACGGGGCGTAGCGCAAGCCAAGCTCGTCCTGCAAGCCAAGCTCGTCCCGAAAAACAAGCTCGTCCCGAAAAACAAGCTCGTCCTGCTAGCGAAGGCCGCCTCGAGCGGGAAAATCGTTCCCCGCCCGAGGCTCGCGAGGACCGCCGCCCGCGTCGCGATACGCACGAGGAGGATCGTCCCGTTGTGGGTCTTGGCGACCACGTGCCGTCGTTTCTCATGCGCCCGGTAAAGCTGCCTCCCCGCCCCGCGCCTGCTGTCGCCGTCGCCGTCGCTGAGGATTGACACGCGACTTTGCCGCGCCGTTCCGGACGGTGCTTTGACCGCTCCTCCCCGTTTGACTCTTCCCATCCCGATAGGAAAAGTCTTTCGACTTTTCCCCGATACGCGCTAGGCTTTCCTTCCAAAACAGGGAGGGAGCCGCCGTTTGACCGACCGCCATCTCCAATATAGCCGCTTCCGGTTTTGCGCTGTCCCCCTGTTGTTGGCTGGCTTCTGCGGCGTCACGGCAAGTGTCGCCCGCGCGGCCGACAAGGTGAGCGCCGGCGTGCTGACGTCGGCTGGCGACATGGGTTTGTTCCTTGCCGAGGCACGCGGCTATTTCAAAGCTGAAAATCTGGATGTCACGCTGACCCATATTGACAGTGCGGTTCGCATGATGCCCTCGCTTGGTTCGGGCGATCTCGACGTTGGCGGCGGCGCCACGTCGGATGCGCTCTACAATGCAGCGTCGCGCCAGATCGACGTGCGCGTCGTCGCCTCGCGCGCCCGCACGGCGCCAGGCTATGGCTATCAGGGCCTCATTATCCGCAAGGATATCGTCGACAGCGGGCGCTACAAAACCTACGCCGATCTCAAAGGCCTCAAGTTCGGCTTCGCTTCGCCGGACTCGACGCCGCATTCCTCGCTCAATGAAGCGGCGAAAAAGGGCGGTATCGCGTTCGCCGATATCCCCATCGTCTACATGAATTTTGGCGCGCAAGTCGCGGCCTTGCAGTCTGGAGCCATCGACGGCACCATCATGGTGGAGCCCTACCTCAGTCAGGTCATCGCCTCCGGGGCCGCCGTTCAGGTGGCCCCGACGGAGGATTTCTACCCGGCGGCTGAAGTGTCGTTGTTGCTCTACGGCGACCGCTTCATCAAACAAAGACCGGACGTCGCCAAGCGCTTCATGGAAACCTTTCTGCACGGTGCGCGCGATTACAGTGGCGCTATCGACAACGGCAGATGGCGCAACGACGCCAACGCCGGCGAGGTCATCCAGATTTTTGCTCGCGCGGTAAACATGCCGGAGGCCATCGTGCGACGCACGACGCCGCAATATCCCGATCCCGACGGCGCCATGAACGTGCCAAGCCTTGCGATCAATTTAGCGTTTTTCAAATCGACTGGCAAAGTCACCGACAAGGACATCACCGCACAATCCATCGTCAACGCGTCGTTTGCGCAAGCCGCCGCCCGGGAACTCGGGCCCTACGCGCGGATGAAACAATGACTTTCTGCGGTTCGAAAACGCTCTCCTGCGCCGCCCCACTGGCAGCCCACAGGCTCTGGTTCGCCAGCGCCTGCGCCGGTCTTGCGTTGGTGTTGACGACCCTGCCCGCTGGCGCGCTCGATCTTGTCAAAATCGGCAATCTCAACACCATCGCCGACATCCAGGTTCATATCGCTGAAGAGCGAGGCTACTTCGCGCAGGAAGGCATCCAGCCGGATTTCATCCTGTTCGACGCCTCAGCAAAAATGATCGCCCCGTTGGCCTCCGGCGACCTCGACATTGGCGGCGGCGCGACGGCGGTCAGTCTGTTCAACGCCATTGATCGCGGCATCGGCGTGCGCATCGTCGCCGACAAGGGGCGCACCGAAAAGGGCTACATCTATCAATCCCTCGTCATCCGCAAGCCACTCATCGACAGCGGCAAATTCAAATCGTACGCCGATCTGAAAGGCTTGAAGATTGCGCAAGGCGCCGCCGGCGTTGGGCCGTGGTCGGTGCTCAACGAGATGGCCAAGGTCGGCGGCATCGCCTACGCCGACATCGAAAAACTCTACATGGCGTTTCCCCAGCAGATCGCCGCGATGCGCTCGGGCGCCGTCGACGGCTCGATCATGAACGAGCCGTTCAAGACGCTGGCGGTACGCGAAGGCATCGCGGTCGAGTTCGCGCCAACGCAAGATATATTTCCCGATTACGAACTTTCCCTGTTGTTGTATGGCGAAAAATTCCGGCGCGAGCGCACCGACGTGGCGCGCCGTTTCATGCAGGCGTTTCTGCGCGGCGCGCGCGATTACAATGATGCGCTGGAAGGCGGACGCTGGCGTGGCGGCGGCAAGTCCGATGATGTCATCTCCATCTTTGCGCGTCGCACGGACAAGCCCGTCGAACTGATCGCGGCGATCACGCCGCCGGCCAGCGATCCCGCCGGCGCCATCCGCCTCGACAGCGTGCGCAAAGACCTTGCCTTCTTTCAGGCGCAGGGCGAAGTCACCAACAAGGCGCTGACCGTCGAGCAATGCCTCGACATGAGTTTCGCCGAAGCCGCAGCCAGGGAGCTTGGACCCTATGTCCGGAAATAGCCCATCGGCGCGACACAGGCTGATTGTGTGCGGCGTCGCGTTGCTCGACGCGCTCGCCATGACGGCAGCCGCTTTGCAACCCGCGCATGCCGCAGAAAAAGTCTCGGTAGCGACGGTTGGCAATTCCTCCGACGCAGGTTTCTTCATCGCCGACGCCAACGGTCATTTCCGCGCCGAGGGGCTCGACGTGACGTTTATTCCCTTCGACACGGCGCAGCGCATGTTGCCCTCTCTCGGCAAAGGCGATCTTGATGTCGGCAGCGGCACCGCGTCCGCCTCTCTATACAACGCCGCCGCGCGCGATCTCGGTGTAAAAATCGTCGCTGACCGCTCGCGCACCGAAGCGGGAAACTTTTTCCAGACGTTGATGGTGCGCAAGGCGCTCGTCGACAGCGGTCGGTACAAAACCTACGCCGATCTGAGAGGCCTGAAAGTCGCGTTGCTGGCGCCTGGGGGATCGCCGAGTTCGACGCTGAACGAGGCCGCCAAAAGGGCCGGGCTGACATTCGCCGACCTGCAAACCGTGTTCATCAGCTTTCCACAACAGGTCGCAGCCTTCAAGAATGGCGCCATCGACGCGTCGATCATGATCGAACCTTTCGCCACCGCTCTCGTCAACGCCGGCGATGCCGTGCGCGTTGTTTCAACCGAGGATTTCTATCCCGACGACCAGATCGGCATGGTGTTTTTCAGCGAAAAATTCATCCACGAAAGGCGCGACACCGGTCAACGTTTCATGCGCGCCTACGTTCGCGCGCTGCGCGATTACAATGACGCTTTGCAGGGCGGAAAATTCGCCGCCAACCCGCGCGGCGAGGCCATCGCGGCCATCATGGCGAAGGGTCTCGGCGCGCCGCTCGAACAAATTCGCGCCGCCTACGTACAGGCCATAAATCCCGACGGCAAACCCGCCATCGACAGCCTGCGCAAGGATTTGACGTTCTTCAAAGCGCAAGGCTTCGTCACCGACGCAAATTTGACGGTTGATCAGGTTCTTGATCTCGGCTTCGTCGAGCAAGCAGCCAAACAGCTCGGGCCTTACAAGCCGGCGCAGTGAAAGACGCTTCGTTGGCGCCCGGCGAGATCGACGACTTTTTAGCGTGCTGACCGTCGTTCCCCTCGATCCGGCGGAACTGGCTGCGCGAAGACCAAGTAGATTGGT
>JAYTTW010000060.1:0-10003 GCA_043744855.1 Hyphomicrobiales bacterium | reverse complement strand
GCAAACAACTGCGGGCGAACAACTCCGTGCAGGCGGCGCTGGTCGTCGTGACGGCGGCGGCGTCTTGCGTTATACGACCGGCATGACTGCCTTCCTTCTCGTCTTTTTCGGCGCCGGCGTCGGCGGTGTTCTGCGCTATGGCGTTAATCTGGGGTGCGCGCAATACTGCGGGCCGGAGTTTCCGTGGGGCACGCTCGCCGTCAATGTATTCGGCTCGCTCCTGATGGGCCTTGCAGCCGGCTACTTCATGCAAAAGGCGGGCGAGCACTGGGCGAGTTCGGCGCGGCTTTTCGCCACGACGGGAGTGCTTGGCGGCTTCACGACGTTTTCGGCGTTCTCGCTCGATGCCGTGGATTTATGGGAGCGCGGCGCGACGGGCGCCGCCGGTGTGTACATCGTCGCGTCGGTGGTTTTTTCCATCGTCAGCCTGCTGGCTGGTCTCGCCATCATCAGGGGCATGGCATGAGCGCGGCTGAGGATGCCGGCAAGGTGCAAACGCTTGTCGTCATTGAAGATGAAGAGGGAATGCGACTCGACCGCTGGTTCAAGCGGCGCGAGCCCGGCCTGTCGCTCGGTCATCTCAACAAGATCGTGCGCACCGGGCAGGTGCGGGTCGATGGCAAGCGCGCGGAAACGTCGACGCGGTTGAGCGCCGGCCAAAGCGTGCGCGTGCCGCCGTTGCAACGCGCCGAGATTGCGGCGCCCGCCGTCAAGCGCGCGCCGGCATCGCCCGGCGACGCGCGCGCCTTGAAACAGATGACGCTGTTTGAAGACAAGCGCCTGCTGGTGCTGAACAAGCCTTACGGCCTCGCCGTCCAGGGCGGCTCTGGCACGCATCGACATATCGACGGCATGCTGGAAGCGCTGGCCGATGAGAACGGCGAGCGGCCGCGCCTCGTGCATCGACTGGACCGCGACACCAGCGGCGTGTTGCTGATTGCCAAGACCCGCAAGATGGCCGCAGATCTGGGTGAGATCTTTCGTTCGCGACAAGCCCGCAAAATATACTGGGCGGTGGTCGAAGGCGCGCCAAAACCCTCGCAGGGGCGTATCTCGCTGTTTCTCGCCAAGGGCGCGGCGATGGGCGGCGAGCGCGCCAAGCGGGCGCAAGCGGGTCCAGACTCTGCGGGGCAAAAATCTGCAGCGCGCGTCGACCCGGAAAAAATGCGCATCGCCAAACATGGCGAGGATGACGCTCAGCATTCCGTCACCTTTTACGCCACGCTCGACAAGGTGGCGCCGCGTCTGGCTTGGCTGTCGATGAAGCCGATCACCGGTCGCACACACCAATTGCGCGCCCACGCCGAAGCCATCGGTCACCCGATCCTGGGCGATCCCAAATATTTCGGCGAGCGCAAACCCGGCGATCCCCGCCATATCGATCCCATGCACTCCATCCCCAAAGAGATCGAACGCAAGCTGCATCTGCTGGCCCGGCGTTTGGTGCTGCCCAATCCCGGCGGCGGCAAAATTGATGTGACGGCCCCGCTGCCGGCGCACATGAAGACGACGTTCGATTTGTTTGGTTTCGATATCAAACAATATGACCCCATCGAAGATGCGCCGGAATAAAACCGGGAGAGTTGCTTGTGAACCAGACCGCTGCGCGCCTGCCCCGCATTGATCCGCAAAACTACACGCCAGCGCAAAAAAGCTGCGCGGCGGATTTTGAATCCGTGCGCAAAACCGGGTTCACCGGCGGACCCTGGGATGTGATGATCTACAGTCCCGAATTGATGACGCACGCGCAGCGCATGGGCGACTACCTGCGTTATCGCTGCCCGCTCTCGGGCCGGCTCAGCGAACTGGCTATCTTGCTGGTGGCGCGCGAATGGTCGCAGGACTACGAGTTCGGCACGCATCACAAGCACGCGGCAAAGGCGGGCGTTTCCGCCGAGGTGATCGACGCGATCCGCAACGGTCGCAAGCCGCCTGTCATGGCCGACAACGAAGAGATCGTGTGGAACTTCGTCACTGAAATTTTGCGCACCAAGCGCGTCAGCGACGCCACATGGGCGATGGCGATCGGCGCCTTCGGCGATCAGGCGACGCTCGATCTGTGCGGTATTGTCGGCTATTACCAATTGCTGGCGCTGACGATGAACGCGGCGCGCGTGGCGCCGCCGCAGGGCGAGCCGCGCCTGCCGCGCTTTCCCGACTGAGCGCCAATTGCCAATCAGGGCGCCTTGTAGGGTCCGGTTTGCGCGACAACCGCGTCGGCGAACGAGGCGTCGACGACATCGCTCGCCTTAATGCCGGCGTCCTCGATCAGTTTCATGTCCTTGAAAAACCTGAGGTCGCTTTCGAGGCTGGCGATATCGACGCCGCCGTCGGGGTTGCAGGCGGCGGGCGTCGTGTCGCGATGCAGCGCGGGGTCCTTGATGCTGGTGTATTCGACCATCGTGGCGATGACCTCGTCGGCGCCTTTGCCGGCAATGCGGCCGCCTTTAAGCGCGTCGTTGTAATCGCGCGTGGCGCGAATGTAGGCGCGCATGAATTTCAACGCCGCCTCGGGCCGGGTTTTGGCGAAGTTGTCCGAATACAGCAACACCGCCGTCTGATGATTGGCGAAAAGTGTTTCGTTGCCATCGACCTTGACGGCGACGCCCTCGCGCACGGCGAGTGTGGATGTCGGTTCGTTGGTGACTCCGGCGTCGATCGCCTTGTTGCGATAAGCCACGAGGTGATCGGGGAAGCCGAGATCGATTGTTGTGACATCGGCGAATTTCAGGCCGGCCTTTTGCAGTGCGGCGTTGAGCGTTGCGGCGTTGCCCGTGCCGACGCCGGCGATGGCGACCTTCATGCCCTTCAAATCAGCAAAGGTTTTGTAGCGACCGCTGTCCAAATGGTCTTTGCGCACCATAATCGTTGAGAAGTTGTATTCTGGACGGCTGGAGCCTTTATCGGCGACGATACGAATGCCGATCTTGCGGGAGAAGGCGTTGTAGAGCGCGGCGGAAACCGTGCCGCCGCCGACATCGAGCTGACCGGCGCCGAGCGGCGCAATCATCTGCGCGGCGGTTTTGAAGCCGACAAACTCGACGTCAAGACCTTCGGCTTTGAAATAACCTTTCTTGTCGGCGATGTAGATGCCGATATCGCTGACGGTGTTGACGTTGCCGACCTTTACGGCGATTTGCGCGCCCGCAGGGCTCACCGCAGCGCCGCCCAAAATCGCGATGCAAAAGGTCAACCGCCACAGTCTTCGATTCATCACAGGCTCCGGCTCGTGCGACGCCACTAGAGGGCATCAGGACATGTTGCAGTTTATGCGCTGCAAGGCCCTGCGGCAACGGCTAGGCCCCTGCAGTTTAGCGCAGCAAAGCAACGACGACAGGGTGTCTTGTGCAGGCATTTTCAGATAATCTGCGCACATGCGTGAAGACCCCGTCAAAGCCAGGTTGCCGACCCACGGCGACGCCATCGACCCTGTCGCCATGGCGCGGCGCGATCAAATGCGCGCTCTGCCGAAGCGTTTCTACAAGGCCGCCAGCGCAGAATGGCGGAACGGCGCATTTGTTTTGTGCCTCGATGGCAAGCCGGCGCGAACGCCGGGCCGGAATGTGCTGGCGCTGCCCTCGCAAGACGCCGGCGACGCGATCGCAGCCGAGTGGGCGGCGCAAAGCGAAACCATCTCGCCGGCAAGCATGCCGATGACGCGCATCGCCAACTCTGCCCTCGACGGTGTTGCCCGCGAAATCAGCGCCGTGCAGGGCGAGATCGTCAAGTACGCGGCGACCGACCTGCTCTACTACAGGGCGGGCGAGCCGGCTGCGCTGTTGGATACGCAGGCCGCCGTCTGGGATCCGGTTTTGCAGCGCATCGGGGCCGAACTTGGCGTCGCGTTCGAGGTGACCCGCGACTTTGCGTTCAAGCCGCAGTCGCCTTCCGCGTTGAACGCGGTCGAGCGCGCCGTCGCCGCCGTTCGCATGCCGCTGCCGCTGGCCGGATTGCAGGTGATGACGAGCCTGACAGGGTCGGCGCTGATTGCATTGGCCATTGCGCGCGACTGGATCGGCGTGGAAGCGGGCTGGGCGGCGGCGCATGTGGATGAAGATTTTCAGATTCGCGCCTGGGGCGCCGATGCGCAGGCGCAGAGCCGTCGTCAGCTACGATGGGCGGATATGTTGGCGGCGGCGCGTCTTTTTGCCATGACGCGATGACACCATGACGCTGTGACGCTGTGACGCGCTGACGTACAGCGCGCTTTTACTGCGCAATCGCAGCATCGCCGCTGGTCAACTCCAGCCACTCTTCCTCCGCCGCCATCAGCGCGCGTTCGACCTCAGCGCGTTGCTGGGCGAGCTGCGCGGCTTTGGCGGCGTCTTTGGCGAACGCGTCCGGCCGCACCAGCATTTCATCAATGCGCGCCAGCAAGCCGGAAAACTTTTCCATGCGCGCTTCGGCATTCTCGATGCGTTTGCCGAGCGGCGCGGCGCTGACACGGGCCTGCGCCTTGTCGCGGCGCTTGTTGACAATCGAACTTTTGTCGGCTGCGGCGTTTTTGTCATCGCCCGACGCGCTCGCCTGCTCCAGTACATAGCGACGATAGTCGCTCATATCGCCATCGAAAGTTTTAACGGTGGCGTCCGCGACAAGCCACAACCGGTCGGCGCAGGCTTCCAGCAAGTAGCGATCATGCGAGACGAGGATCACTGCACCCACGTATTCGTTGATCGCCTGGATGAGCGCCGAGCGGCTGTCGATGTCGAGATGGTTCGTCGGTTCGTCCATGATGAGCAAATGCGGGCCGGCGAACGTCGCCAGCCCCATCAGCAATCTGGCTTTCTCTCCGCCGGAGAGTTCGGCGACCCCGGTCTCGGCCTTGACGTTTGCGAAGCCCATCTGCGCGCAGCGGGCGCGAATTTTCGCCTGCGTACTGTCGGGCATCAGGGCCGCGACGTGCGAGTAGGCGGTGCCGGCGGGGTCGAGATCATCGATCTGGTGTTGCGCGAAAAAACCGGTTTGCAGTTTCGACGAACGTTTGATGACGCCGCCCATCTTCTCAAGCCGTCCGGCCAGCAATTTTGCAAACGTCGATTTGCCATTGCCGTTTGAACCCAGCAAGCCAATCCGGTCGTCATTGGAAATGCTGAGATTGAGACGTGACAAGATGGCGACTTCGTCATAGCCGACGCTGGCGCCCTCCATGGCGATGATGGGCGGCGACAGCGGTTTTTGGGGCGAGGGCAGATGAAACGGCAGCACCTGCTGATCGACCATCGCAGACACCGGCTCCAACCGCGCCAGCATTTTGAGACGCGACTGCGCCTGGGTCGCCTTGGTGGCAGAGGCGCGAAACCGGTCCACAAAACTTTGCAGGTGACGGCGTTGCTCGTCCTGCTTCTTCTTGTGTTTTAGCTGCAGCGCCTGCTGTTCGCGGCGCTGCTTCTCAAAGCTCGTGTAATTGCCGCGCCACAGGGTGAGCTTACCCTGATCGAGATGCAGGATGTGATCGGCGACATCGTCGAGCAAATCCCGATCATGGGAAATAACGATGACCGTGGCGGGATAATGCGCGAGATAATCGATAAGCCAGAGCGCGCCTTCAAGATCGAGATAATTTGTCGGCTCGTCGAGCAGTAAAATATCGGGGGCCGAAAAAAGCACGGCGGCGAGAGCGACGCGCATGCGCCAGCCGCCGGAAAATCCGGCCAGCGCGCGATGCTGCGCCGCGTGATCGAAGCCAAGACCGGCGAGAATGCCGGCGGCGCGCGCCGGGGCCGAGTGAGCGTTGATATCAACGAGCCGCGTCTGGATCTCGGCGATGCGGTGCGGATCGGCGGCGATTTCGGCCTCCGCCAGCAAAGCCGTGCGCTCGGTGTCAGCCTCCAGCACGAAATCGATGAGGGCGCCGGGGCCGCCGGGCGCCTCCTGCTCGACGCGACCGAGGCGGGCTTGGCGCGGCAACCGGATGTCGCCACCTTCGGCCTCCAACTCGCCGGCGATCAACCGAAAAAGCGTCGTCTTTCCCGCGCCATTGCGACCGACAAACCCGACGCGCGCGCGCTCCGGCAGAGCCGCGCTGGCAGAATCAAACAGCAAACGCGGTCCGAGCCGGTAGTTGAGATTGTTGATGTGCAGCATCGCCCGGTGATGCCACGACAGGAGGTCTGCGGCAACACCGGGCACGGGCCGACGCCAGCCTTTTGCGCGCCCCTGTTCAAGCGCCGTGCGCCAGATAGGCGGCATTGATTTCGCTGCGAGCCAGCAGGTCTGCCGGCGTTCCCTCGGCGACGATGGCGCCGCAATCCAGCACATAGGCGCGTTGGGAAAGCGCCAACGCTTTCGCAGCGTTTTGTTCGATCAGCAATATGGCCACTCCGCCGGCGTGGATATCGCGCAGATTCGCGAATACGTGCTCGATGACAACAGGCGCCAATCCCAGCGAAGGTTCGTCGACCAGCAAAAGCCGTGGCTTCGCCATCAACGCGCGGCCAATGGCGACCATTTGCTGCTGGCCGCCGGAAAGTGTGCCGGCAGCCTGTCGGCGCCGCTCGGCGAGCACGGGAAACATGGCGTAAACTTGCTCGAGGCTTTGGCGCAGACGGCTGCGCGCCGCGACGCGATAGGCCCCCATCTCAAGATTTTCTTCGACGCTCATGCTGTTGAAGAGGCAACGTCCCTCGGGAATAAGCGCAACGCCGCGTTCGGCCAACTGCTGCGGCGTCAAATGGGTTACATCCTGGTCGTCCAGGCGAATGGCGCCCGCGCGAAGCGGCAACAAACGTGCGACAGCGTTGACGAGCGTTGTTTTCCCGGCGCCGTTGGGTCCGATCACGCAAACGATCTCGCCGGCCTCAAGGCGCAGGGAGACGTTGTTCAAGACAAGCGCGTCGCCATAGCCGGCGGTGAGCGCTTCAACGACCAGCATCGGCGTCTCCGAGATAGGCTGATATGACGGCCTTTTCCTGCATGACCTGGCGCGGCTCCCCCTGCGCGATCACCCGCCCCTGATTGAGCACAACAAGCCGGTCGGCAAGCGCCAGCACGGCGCGCATGTTATGTTCAACAAACAAGATGGTGGCGCCACCCGCGTGTATCCGCTTCACCATTTCGATGGCTGCGGTGATCTCGGCAGGCGTCAGGCCCGCCAGCACTTCGTCGAGCAGGATCAGGCGCGCGCCGGAGGCGAGGGCGCGGGCGAGTTCGACGAATTTGCGTTGATGCAGGTTGAGTTCGCCAGGCAGCGCGTCGGTGCGCCCGGCGAGATCGACGAAACCCAGGATTTCGTGCGCCTTCGCGAGCGCCTGCGTCTGCGAAAGGGAGTGCGCGCCGTAGCGGGCGGCGACGACGACATTTTCGAGCACGCTGAGGCGCCGGAAAGGGCGCGGGATCTGGAAGGTTCGCGCAATGCCAAGGCGCGCCCTGCGATGCCCGGCCAGACGCGTGATGTTTTGGCCAGCCAATTCCATCGCGCCGGCATCGGGCATGTAGAGACCGCTAACAAGGTTGATGAAGGTCGATTTGCCGGAACCATTGGGGCCGACGAGGCCGAGAATTTCACCTTCGCGAATCTCGATGGTGACGCCATCGATGGCGCGCACGCCGCGAAAAGCGAGTTGCAAATCCGTGCAGCGAAACAGCGGCTCGCCAATTCTTCCGCGGCTTTCGGGCGGCGGCTCGCGCGGCTGCGTCCCGACAGGGGGTAATGAAGTCGAGCGTCGCTGCAACAGACCCATGACGCCGCCCGGCAAATACACGGTCGCCAGCACGAGTGTCAGCCCGATCGCGCCGCGCGCCAGCAGCGCGCCGTCGCCGCCGACAAGCGAATTCGTCAACGCCGTCACGAACCCAGCGCCAATCGTCGGCCCGAGCCAGTGGCGGGCGCCGCCAAGCACGCTCATCAGCAGGACAAACAGCGGAACGGTGATGGAGAAAGTCTCGCCCACTGTTACGTAGCTGACGAACAACGCATGCACGCCGCCCGCCAGTCCAGCCAGCGCCGAGGACAGCGCGAACGCGGCAATTTTCAGGGCGCGCGTCGGCACGCCAAGAATTTCAGCGACATCTTCATCGTCGCTGATGGCGAACAACCCGACGCCAAAGCGCGAATACTGGACAGCCCGCGCGATGGCCATCGAGCCCAGAGCCAGCATGCCGCCAGCTGCGTAAAGGGTCGCTGTCGGTGTGTCATAAAACGACGGCAATTGCACCGCCATGAGCGAGATGCCGGGACCACCATCTATGCGCGTGTTGAGTACGATGGCGCCGAGCACGATGGCGAGCGCCAAAGTCAGCAAGGCGAAAAGCTCGCCGCGCAGGCGCTTGACGCGAAACACTATGGCGCCAAATCCTGCGCCCAGCGCCGCCGCCAGTGCGCCGCCAATCAATAGCCCCAGCCCGATGGAAAAGCGCGGAGCGAGGTTCGCCATGGCGTAAACGCCGACGCCATAAAAGGCGCCATGGCCGAACGAGACGTAACCGGAAAAGCCGGAAAGAATCGTCCACGATGTCGCCAGCGTCACCCAGAAAAAGATCAGGTAAAGAAACGACATCGCGTATGGCGACGGCTGCGCCAGCGGCAGCAGCAGCATCGCAACGGCGCCGAGCGTAATCGCAGCGGGGACGGAGCCGCGCCAGGCGCGCATCACAGTCGCTCCGGCCAGAGCACCAGCATGACAATGAGGATGGTGAAGGGAACCGCCGGCGCCCATGCCGGCGCCGTCAGCGCCATGGTCACCGCCTCGCTGACGCCGATGAGCAGGCCAGCGGCAAACAGGCCCATGGGGCTGCCCAGGCCGCCGAGCAGTACCGCCGCCAGCACAACGCCAAACCAGCTGTAGATTTGCGCTGGCGCCAAAGTGAACAGCAGCGCCATTAAGACGCCGCCGAGGGCCGCGAGCGCGCCGGCGAAACCCGCTACGCCAAGCGAGAGACGGCGATTGGGGATGCCAAACGACGCGGCGATTTGCGGATTGTCGAGGCTGGCGCGCAGCGCTTTGCCAAGCCGCGTGAAGCGCAACACCGCCGCTGTGGCTGCGCAGAAAATCAGCGCGAGGATCGCCAGAAGCAAATCCTGCCGGGGCAGGAAGAAGGGGCCGACTTCGAGACTGCCGCGCAAAAAACCGGTTTCGAGCCGCACGAAATCCGCCGACCAAATGTACTGAATCAGTGCTTCAGCGAGGATGGTCATCCCAAACGTCAGGATGATCGAGGCGAATTCATCGACTTTGCAATGATCGAGAAACGCCTGCTGCAACACGCCGCCGACGAAGAACGCCGGCACGAGAATCGCCGCCGCCAGCAGCGGATGCAGGCGCCACGGACCGGCAAGCTGATAAGTCAGGTAGGCGGCGAGAAAGATGAACGCGAAGTGCGCGAGATTGATGATTTTCAGATATCGCCAGGAGAGCGACAGGCCCAGACCGAGCAACGCATAGATGCTGCCGGAGAAAATCCCCGACAGCATGGATTGACCGATGAGTGTTACGCTCATGCCTTATTGAACTAGGATGCTTTTGCCGCGCGTGGCGCGGAGTTTCGGCCAGACGACGGCCCATTTCCCGTCCTGCACCTGTTTCAGCGCCATCAGGTCTTCGCCGTAATTGGAGGGGCCGTTGAAGGCGACCTTGCCAATGATCGTGTCGGCGCCATTCTTCTTGAGGTGCTCGGCCATGGCGGCGTCGTCGAGGGATTTGGTGAGGTTCGCCGCCTGCGTGAGAATTTGCCAGCTTGAATAGCTGGCTCCGGCCTGGGTGTCAGGAAACACATAAGGCAAGCCGGCTTTGGTCGCAGCATCACGATACAGTTTGCCAAATTCAGCCGCCGTCGGGCTGGCGTTGTAGGGAGGTAAATCCTCGTAGGCGGTGACAGAAAGCGCATTCTTGCCAAGCGGCGAGACCACAAGGGGACCGGGCGCCGGATAGATGTAGAGGTGGTTTTTCGGCATGTAGTTAATCTTTTCCATGGCTTCGAGGAGCTGATTGCCCTCCAGCCCTATGGCGCCCATGTAGAGAAGATCCGCGTTGGCCTCGCGTACCCGCGCGGCGATGGGTCCAAA
>JAYTTW010000059.1:0-2573 GCA_043744855.1 Hyphomicrobiales bacterium | reverse complement strand
GCGCGCGAAGGCGGGGCTTATCGTCGAAAACTGCAAAGGCAAGGCTCATGCGGCGCTCCGAATCAAACCGCCACACTGAATCACGCAAAACACAATCCGTTAATCGCCGTTAACTTAAGTTCGTGGCCCTGACCCCCGATTGCCCTGGCTTGCCAAGTCTGTGCTGTTGTTGTAACTCACCGGCCATTCCACAGGCGGATTATCAGGCGCTCCTGCTTCAAGGCGCGCTCCGGTGGCGGTTTCCCCGCTAACAGGATTCGCCGAGGTTCAACCGGAGAAGAACTTTAATGGCACTGCCAGATTTTTCCATGCGTAGCCTGCTTGAGGCTGGCGCTCACTTCGGCCATCAATCGCATCGCTGGAACCCGAAGATGGCGCCGTATATTTTCGGCGCGCGTAACAACATTCACATCATCGACCTCGCGCAGAGCGTTCCGCTGCTGCATCAAGCTTTGAAGCAGGTTTCCGATGTCGTCGCCAAGGGCGGTCGCGTGCTGTTCGTCGGCACCAAGCGCCAAGCGTCTGAGCAGATTGCCGAGGCAGCCAAGCGGTGCGCGCAGTATTATGTAAATTCGCGTTGGCTCGGCGGCATGCTGACCAACTGGAAGACCATTTCCGGGTCCATCAGCCGTTTGCGCAAACTTGACGAGCAACTGGGCGCCGGCGGCTCGGGTCTGACCAAGAAAGAGCGCCTGATGATGTCGCGCGAACGCGACAAACTGGAAAAGGCGCTGGGCGGCATTCGCGACATGGGCGGCACGCCTGACCTCATTGTCGTCATCGACACCAACAAGGAAGCGCTGGCGATCAAGGAAGCCAACCGCCTCGGCATTCCGATCGCCGCGATCGTCGACACCAACTGCAATCCCGACGGCATCCAGTTCCTGGTGCCCGGCAATGACGACGCCGGTCGCGCCATCGCATTGTACTGCGATTTGTTCGCCAAAGCCGCCATTGATGGCATTTCCCGTGCGCAGGGAGCCTCGGGCGTCGACATTGGCGCGATGGCCGAGGCGCCGGGTGAGCCGGCGTTGCACGCTGCGGCGGTTCACGAGACGACGGTGCACGCTGCGGCGACGCCGGATGCGGCGAAGCCTGATGCCACAATGGCGCCGGTTGAAATGCACGATGCGCCGGCCGAGCCATTTGAGTTGTTGTCGGCGCCGCGCGGCGCGCCGGACGATCTTGCCAAGCTTTCCGGCGTTGGCCCGCAGGTCGTCAAGAAGTTAAACGACGGCGGTATCTTCCATTATTGGCAGCTCGCCGCGATGACCCCGGACGAAGCCACGAAGCTGGACGCTGATCTCAAGTTTAGTGGCCGCATCGCGCGTGACAAGTGGGTCGATCAGGCGCGCGCGTTGATCGCCCGCTGAGCCGCCGTCGCCCGACTCGGCGAAGGTTTTTTGCGCGGGCTTTGCGCCGGCGCATTTCTTTTCAACGATTTTTGCAGACGCGGCGTCGGTAAACGAAATCGTGACGCAATTGCAATCTGGCACAAACGGGGTAAACCCATGGCGACAATCACCGCTGGCATGGTCAAGGATCTGCGCGAGAAGACCGGCGCAGGCATGATGGACTGCAAAAACGCGCTCACCGAAACGCAGGGCGATATCGAGGCGGCTGTCGATTGGCTGCGCACGAAGGGCCTCTCCAAGGCGGCCAAGAAATCCGGTCGCATTGCAGCCGAGGGCCTTGTGGCGCTGGCTGTGCGCGACACGCAGGGCGTCGTCATCGAGGTCAATTCGGAGACGGATTTCGTCGCCCGCAACGGCGAGTTTCAGGCGCTGACGCGGGCCATCGCCGCGGTCGCGCTGGAAACCGGCGAGACCGATGTCGAAAAGCTCAAGAACCATCATTATCCCGGCGGCGGCACGGTTGGCGAGGCGATCGCCAACGCTATCGCAACCATTGGCGAAAACATGACGTTGCGTCGCGTCGCGACACTCAAGGTGGCGCATGGCGGCATCGGGCGATATGTACACAACACAATTGCCGACGGACTGGGCAAGATCGGCGTCATCGTGGGGCTCGAATCGAGCGGCGATGCGGCTGTACTGGCCGACCTCGGTCGCAAGATTGCGATGCATGTTGCGGCGGCCTCGCCGGTCGCGCTCGACGGCGCCAGCATTGATCCGGCCGTGCTGGAGCGCGAGAAAAACGTGCTGCGCGAGAAGAACGCCGGCAAGCCCGCCGCTGTGCTTGAAAAGATTGTCGAATCCGGCCTCAAGACTTACTACAAAGAGGTCTGCCTGCTCGAACAGGCGTTCGTGCATGACCCTGCCAAATCCGTCAGCCAGATCGTTGCTGAGGCGGCGAAGAGCGCCGGCGCGCCGGTGGTTCTCACTGGTTTCGTGCGCTACGCATTGGGCGAGGGGATCGACAAGGGCGAAACGCCGGACTTCGCCGCCGAAGTCGCGAGCCTGTCCAAGGGTTGAGGCAAGGGCGGGGTTGAGGCAGGCGCCGCTATCCACGCTTTCCCCGGCGCCCTTGCATGTTGCGACACGCCCAAATCTGCGAAGGTTGGGCTGATCCGCCGGGGATGGCCATCCCCGGCGGATCGGATTGACGGGACC
>JAYTTW010000058.1:0-10283 GCA_043744855.1 Hyphomicrobiales bacterium | reverse complement strand
AGCATGAAACTGCGGCGCAAACTCGCAGGATGGGATACAAAATATCTCGCAAGCCTGCTCAACCACTCAGGCCGTTAACTTGGATTCGTTGCCCTGGCTGCGCTCCACACACCCATATCACTGGCGATTGAATATGATGTCGCGCATCCGCACAATCTTGTCCGGCGCGGCGCTGGTCAACGCCTTGTTGGCGATCTCGAGCGCCCGCCCGGCGCTCTGGAAGGCGATAAAGCGCTGTGTCTTTTCGCCCTCAGTTATCAGTTCGGGGCTGGTCAGGGCGCGTTGCACCGCGCCTCGCAAAAACGCCAGCCGGTCCGCCGGCACGCCCGGTGTCGTCACCAGGATACGCCCGAGGTCGTTCAGATTGGCGCGAAAATCCAGCAGCCATTCCTGCTCGGGGCTGAGGCTCGCCTGCTCGAACACGGTCGGCGTGTCGGCCAGCAGCGGCGAGCGTACGCGTCCCATGGAGGCGACCGCCACGGCCTGCCCGCCTTGCACATAGGCGGCGGCGGAACTGTCGGAGACGTAGAGCGAATCGGTCTCGCCGCGTTCCATCGCCAGCGCGATCTCGGCGCTACCCTTGTAGCCGAGCACGATTCTGCAATCGAGTTGCAGCGCCTCGCACGTCGTCGCCGCGCCATCCGCCGGGCCGTCGCTCGGGCCGGTGCCGCCCCAGCGCACCGTCTTGGGCTTGCCGTCTCTGGCCTTGGCGTCGGCGACCTTGCCGATGCCGCTCTTGAGGCCCGCTACCCACATCCACGGATACGCCGCGATGATGCCCAGATGCGCAAACTTCGTCAGGTCATACCGCAGATTGTCCTGTCCGAGCAGTTGGCCAAGCCCGGCCGGCGTGCCGTTGACGATGAGCAGGCGAAGTCCGTCGGGTTGCGCCGAATAAGTTTGGTTGAGCGACAGCAGGCCGCCCGCGCCCAACACGTTTTCGACAATCACGTTGGCGCCCAGTTCTTTGGCGAGGTGCGGCGCAATCATGCGCGCGTAGGCGTCAAAGCCGCCACCGACGCCAACGCCGACAACAAAACGCACGGTCTTGCCGCGATAAAATTCGGCCGCATCTTGCGCCCGCGCCGGCAGGGTCGCCGCTTGCAGTGTCACCGCAAGTGCGGCCAGTCGCGCCAACGTTTTCGTCATGATGGAATTCCCTGCCGCTACCTGCTGCAAGCCGGACGCTCTGTCACCCCACCAGCCCCGCCATAACCCGTTGCAGCCACGCCCTCGTTGCGGCGTATATCTTTTCCGCAAGCCTTTCCAGTGGATCGCCGGGCGCTGGCTCGCCGCGCGGCTTGCGGCCCCGGGATTTGACATCGCGGCGCCCCTCCACCATGTTCCCGCGCTCGAAACGCCCCCTCGCCATGCAGCAAAACCTTGCAAAGAACGCTCGCAAACGATTGATTCCGCGTATAAATTGCTGAACGCCGTAGATCCAGAAAGGCTCTGACTGCATGCCTGTCGTCATCGTCGAATCCCCTTCCAAGGCCCAGACGATCAACAAGTACCTTGGCCGCGACTTTCAGGTCTTCGCCTCGTTCGGCCACGTGCGCGACCTCCCCGCCAAGGACGGCTCCGTCGACCCCGACGACGATTTCAAGATGAAATGGGAGGTCGACGCCAAGGCGGGCAAGCGTCTCTCCGACATCGCCGCCGCCCTCAAGGGCGCCGACAAGCTCATTCTGGCGACCGACCCTGACCGCGAAGGCGAGGCGATCTCGTGGCACGTCCTCGAAGTGCTGCGCGCCAAAAAGGCGCTCAAGGGAATTCCGGTGGAGCGTGTTGTTTTCAACGCCATCACCAAGTCCGCCGTTCTCGACGCCATGAAGCATCCGCGCCAGATCGATGCGGCACTCGTCGACGCTTATCTGGCCCGGCGCGCCCTCGACTATCTCGTCGGCTTTAACCTGTCGCCGGTGCTGTGGCGAAAGCTGCCGGGCGCACGTTCCGCCGGGCGCGTGCAATCAGTGGCGCTGCGGATTGTGTGTGACCGCGAACTCGAAATCGAAAAATTCGTCAAGCGCGAATACTGGTCCATCCTGGCGCATCTTCGCACGCGCGAGAAAGCCGCCTTCACGGCGCGGCTGACGGGCGCCGACGGCGTGCGCCTCAATCGTCTCGACATCGGCGCCGGCGACGACGCCCAGGCTTTCAGGGCGGCGCTGGAACAGGCTGACTTCAAGGTTGTCTCGGTCGAGGCGAAACCGGCGCGGCGCAATCCGTCGCCCCCGTTCACCACCTCGACCTTGCAGCAGGAAGCCTCGCGCAAGCTGGGCCTTGCCCCGGCGCGCACCATGCAACTGGCGCAGCGCCTCTATGAGGGCGTCGACATCGGCGGCGAACGCGTTGGCCTCATTACCTATATGCGCACCGATGGCGTCGACATGGCGCCCGAAGCCATCGCCTCGGCGCGCGAAGTCATCGGCAAGGAATACGGGCCCAGATACGTCCCATCGGCGCCACGGGTTTATACGACCAAGCAGAAGAATGCGCAGGAAGCCCACGAGGCGATCCGCCCGACCGACATGGCGCGGCTCCCCAAGCAGGTCGCCAAATACGTCGAGAAGGACCAGCTGGCGCTTTATGATCTCATCTGGACACGCACCATCGCCAGCCAGATGGCGTCTGCCGAACTCGAGCGCACCACCGTCGAGATCGCCGCCAGCGTGCCGGCGCCCGCCAAAATCCGTCATCTCGATTTGCGCGCCAACGGACAGGTCGTGCGCTTCGACGGTTTTCTCGCGCTTTATCAGGAGGGCCGCGACGACAAGTCGCCCAGCAGCGCGGCTGAAACCGACGAGGAAGACGACGATGGCCGGCTGCCGCCAATGGCCGCGCAGGAAGTGCTGGGCCGCGACAAAATCGAGGCCGACCAGCATTTCACCGAACCGCCACCGCGTTATACGGAAGCCACCCTCGTCAAGCGCATGGAAGAACTCAGCGTCGGCCGCCCCTCCACCTATGCCTCCACTCTCGCCGTACTGCGCGACCGTGACTACGTGCGCATTGAGAAGAAGCGCCTGCATCCCGAGGACAAGGGCCGTTTGCTGACCGCCTTCCTGCAAAGCTTTTTCAGCCGCTACGTCGAATACAATTTTACCGCTGAACTCGAGGAAAAACTCGACGTCGTCGCCGACAGCAAGCTCGATTACAAACAGTTGCTGCGCGACTTCTGGAAGGATTTCGTCGGCGCCATCGAAGGCACCAAGGATCTGCGCACAACTCAAGTGCTCGACAATCTCAATGAGCTGCTCGGCGCGCACATTTTTCCAGCCCGCGACGATGGCTCCGCGCCGCGCGCCTGCCCGTCGTGCGGCAACGGGCTGCTGTCCCTGAAACTCGGCAAGTTCGGGGCTTTTATTGGTTGCTCGAATTATCCCGAGTGCAAATTCACCCGCACCATGACGCAGGCGGCGACCGGCGACACCGGGGCCGGCGGCGATCCCGAACGTCCCGGTGTACGCGTGCTCGGTCAGGACCCCGGGACCGGCGAGGAGATCAGCCTGCGCGATGGACGCTTTGGCGCTTACGTGCAGCGTGCCGAGGGCGAAAAGCCGAAGCGGTCCTCGTTACCCAAAAACCTGCGCGGTGACGAAGTCACGCTCGAACAGGCTATCGGACTTTTGTCGCTGCCGCGCGAGGTGGCGAAACATCCGCAGACCGGCGAACCCATCAAGGCCAGCATCGGTCGCTTCGGGCCGTACGTACAACATGGCAAGATGTACGCCAGCCTGACGCGCGACGATGATGTCCTCACCATCGGCGCCAATCGCGCCATCGATCTCATTGTCACCAAGGAACAAGGCGGCGGGCGCTTCGGTGGCTCGACGCCGGGCCGGGTGCTGGGCGACCACCCCGATGGCGGCTCCGTCTCGGTCAAAGCCGGACGCTACGGCGCCTATGTGAACGTCGGCAAGATCAACGCCAACATCCCCAAAGGATCCGATCCCGAAAGCGTGACCCTTGCGCAGGCGCTCGAATGGATCGCCGCGCGCAAGGCCGGCGCGCCGGCCGGGGGCGGTCGCATTGTCGGCGAACACCCCTCGGGCGGCGTCATCACGGTGCGCGACGGCCGCTATGGCGCCTACGTAACTCACGGTAAGGTAAACGCTACCTTGTCGAAAGACATGGCGCCAGACCAGGTCACCTTGCAGGACGCCATCGAGCTGATTGAGGCCAAAGGCGGCCCGGTGAAGGCGGCGCGCCGCAAGCCGGCAAAAAAGCCGGGGCTCACCAAAGCGGCAAAAAAGCCGGCGCCCAAGATGGCGGCCAAGATAGCGGCCATGCCGGCAGTTGCGGGCAAAACCTCGCCGAAATCGCTGACTTCCCAACAAAGGCCAGCGCCTTCCGCCTCCACAGCGTCTGTTGCAAAGCCTGCTACGAAGGCACCCGCCGCGAAAAAACCCGGCGCGAAATCCTCAAAGTCGCGCTCCAAGCCACCGTCCAAGGCTGCCCCCAAGCCTGCGGCAAAGAGCCAAAAAGCCAAAGCGCGGTAAATGTGAGTGACGCGACTTGGCAATTTTGACCGGTTTCTGAAATTTTGACAAGAATTCGCTAACCCTGCGCGGTAATCTGTTCTTAAAGACCAGGGTCGAAGCTGTGGCTGCATTTCATGCGTCCAGTTGGGAACCCTTTCGTTGCGAAATATCCGGTTTTCACTTGCGACCGTGTTGGCGTGTGTTGGCTCGCCTGTGCCGGCGGCGACCCTCGCCTCCTCGACTCTGAACCCGACCATTGTCTTGGGCGGTCAATGCAATGTTTCGTCGAGTTCCCTCAACTTCGGCGCGACGATGAGCTTGGGCGCGGCCATCAATGCGCAAACCACGATCCTCATCGGCTGCAATTTTCTGGTCCCCTTCAACCTCGGCCTCGACGCCGGCCAGTGGGGCGGCAGCGTCGCCACCCGCAAGATGAAGGGCGGGTTGGGCGCAAACCTCATCAGCTACGGGCTGTATCAGGATGCCGCCCACACCAAAAACTGGGGCAACACGGTTGGCGTCGATACGGTCGCCAGCTTTGGCTTCTTTCCGTTTTTCAGCACGACTTTCAACGTCTATGGGCAAGTGCCGGTACAAGTCACGCCACCCAACGGCGGCTATTCCGACAACGTTCGCATCGTCGTCACCTACTGAGCCCAACGCCACCTGCGCCCGCCCGACCATCCCCTGAGATGGCCGACATCGGGGGTGTCGACATCGGGGGTTGACCGCAGAACCCAACGTGGACCACGCTGCCTGCACCATGGCGCAATCGCAACCACGACTTCTTGTGATGCTCACATGGTTCGGCGAGTGGCCGGCGTGGACGCGGCTGTTTCTCGAATCGTGTCGACACAATTCCACGGTCGACTGGCTGCTGATCACCGATTGTGGCGAACCGCCTGACCTCCCCGCCAACGTCAAGCTGTTCGAGACAACTTTTGCCGATTACCACGATCTCGTCGGACGCCGGCTTGGCATCCGGCCACAATGGAGCGACCCCTACAAACTGTGCGACCTGAAACCGGCGCTGGGATATATCCACGCCGACGCGCTGGCTGGCTACGATTATTGGGGCTTCGGCGATCTCGACGTTATCTACGGCGACATCCGCGCCATTCTGACGCCTGACTTGCTCGATTGCGACCTGCTGTCGAGCCACACCGGCATCGTCGCCGGCCATTTCTGCGTTTTGCGCCATTCGCCAGAAATGCTCGCAGCGTTTATGCGCGTGCGCGGCTGGCGCGCCCGGCTCGCCCGCGACGTCCATTGCAGCTTTGACGAGCAGATTTTTTCGCGGCTGTTTTTGCCGGTCGACTGGCGGCGTCCGTGGCGGCGCCTGCAGACGCCCTGGCTCGGCGGCGCGCAATTTGTCGAGCAGTTCTCAACCAGCATTCCGCCCCTGCCCTTTCTGCCCGGCGCGGCCAATTATCCCACCAAATGGTTTTGGCGCGACGGCAAACTCACCAACGATGTGGGCGGCGAGCGCGAGTTTCTTTACGTGCATTTCTCGCATTGGCAATCGAATCGCTGGACGCAGGAACCCGAGGCGCCTTGGCGAACCCTCGACCGGCTCGATAAACTTCCCCCCGGTCGCCCAGCCGCCTTCTGCATTTCGCGCGATGGCTTCACGCCCTTGCCGGATACGCCGGCCAACCCGACATGACTATCCAGGATTGCCGCGAAGTTTGACAACCCGCCATTGGACGCCGCGAACCGAAAAGCGCACTGTGGTTATCATTCCCTTGGAAGCCTGACTTGTCCAAAAGCCGTGCGACGCCGCACCCCAAAACCAGCGCCGCTGCACCCGCCATGCCAACGCGCGAGGAAATACTTGCGTTCATTGCGCGCGAGAAGACGCTGGCTGCCGACGTCGGGCGCTCAGCCTCCGAGAAAATTGGCAAGCGCGAAATCGCCCGCGCGTTCGCCATCAAGGGCGCCGACCGCATTACGCTGAAGGCCATCCTGAAAACCCTGGAGGCCGACGGCGACATCGAACGCAGTGCGCACGGGCTGATCCAACCCGGCGCCCTGCCGCCCATCCTCGTTGCCGACATCACCGCCCGCGACCGCGACGGCGAATTCATCGCTACCCCCGCCGAATGGGAACGCGAGCGCAGCGGCGCGGCGCCGAAAATTCTGCTGCGCTCGCCGCGCCGCACGCGCGACAAGCAGCCGGTCGCCGGCCTCGGGGATCGCGTCCTGGTGCGCGTCGAACCGGCCCGCGAGGCCACACGCGGCGAACCCGCATGGTCGGGCCGCGTCATAAAAATATTGCCGCGCGCCAAAACCCGCGCGCTTGGCGTGTTTCGCGCTGGCCGCGAAGGCGGCGGCGTTGTGCTGCCCGTCGACAAGAAAAACCGCGGGCGTGAATACGCCATCAAAGCCGTCGACGTGAATGGCGCTTGCGATGGCGATCTCGTCGCCATTGAGCCGCTGCGCGAAGGCCAATACGGGGTCCCGGCGGCGCGCATCCTCGAACGCCTCGGCTCGATCGCCAGCGAAAAGGCGGTGAGCCTTATCGCCATTCACACCCACAACATTCCCGATGTCTTCAGTCCGCAGGCGCTCTCGGAAGCCGAACGCGCCCGCGCGGCGCCCATGGGCCAACGCGAGGATTGGCGATCCCTGCCGCTGGTCACCATCGATCCCGCCGACGCCAAGGATCACGACGACGCCGTTCACGCGGCGCCCGATCAAGATCCCGCCAATGCAGGCGGCTTCATCCTCAGTGTAGGCATCGCCGATGTTGCGGCCTACGTCGCGCCAAATTCGCCGCTGGATCGCGACGCGCTGGAGCGCGGCAACTCGGTTTATTTTCCAGACCGCGTCGTGCCGATGCTGCCTGAGCGCATTTCAAACGATTTGTGTTCGCTGAAGCCGCACGTGGATCGTCCGGCGCTGGCTGTGCGCATGATCATTGGCGCCGATGGGCGCAAACGCCGGCACAGTTTTCATCGCATCATGATGCGCTCCGCCGGCAAACTGGCTTATGTCCAGGCGCAGGCCGCCATCGATGGAGCGCCCGACGAAACGACGCTGCCACTACTGGAGACTGTGTTGCGCCCGTTGTGGGCGGCCTATGCGGCGCTGTGCATCGAGCGCCAGCGCCGCTCGCCGCTCGACCTCGATTTACCCGAACGCAAGTTGTTGCTGAAACCCGATGGAACCGTTGAGCGCGTCATCACGCCGCAGCGTTTGGATGCGCACCGCCTGATCGAGGAATTCATGATCCTCGCCAACGTCGCCGCCGCCGAAACTCTCGAGGAAAAACACCAGGCCCTGGTGTATCGCGTGCACGATGAGCCGGGCGTCGAAAAACTCAATAACCTCAGCGAATTTCTTGGCACAATTGGCATCAAGCTGGCCAAGGGCGAGGTCATGCGACCGCAAAGCTTCAACCGTATTCTGGAACGGGTGAAGGACACCGAGCATCGCAACGTCGTCAACGAAATCGTCTTGCGCACCCAGGCGCAGGCCGAATACGCCGCGCAGAATTACGGCCACTTCGGTCTCGCCTTGCGACGTTACGCGCACTTCACCTCGCCGATCCGCCGTTATGCCGATCTCATAGTGCACCGCGCGCTGATCCGCGCCTTGCATCTCGGCGAGGCGGGTTCGCCCGACCTTACGGGGGAAGAATTGGACGACGTCGCCGAACGCATTTCGCTGGCCGAGCGCCGCGCCATGAAAGCCGAACGCGAGACGACCGAGCGTCTCATTGCGAGCTTCCTCGCCGACCAGGTCGGCGCGACGTTTAGCGGTCGCATCGCCGGCGTGACGCGAGCCGGGCTTTTCGTCAAACTTGACGACACCGGCGCGGACGGCTTCGTCCCTGCCGCCAGCCTCGGCAATGATTTCTTCCGCCATGACGAAAGCTTGCATGCGCTGATCGGCTCCCGCAGCGGCGAAACCCACCGGCTTGGCGACAGCGTCGAGGTGCGCCTTCTCGAAGCCGCCCCATTTGCCGGCGCTTTGCGCTTCGAGCTGCTGAGCGAGGGGCGTCAGCGCCGCGACGTTTCGGGCGCCAAGAAATTTGGCAAATCCGCCGGCCGCGACAAACAGTCGACTGGAAAAAGAGCGCACAAACGCTCATTTAGGGCATGATCCCGAAAAGTAGATGCCGGTTTTCGGAAAAGATCATGCGCAATCAAAAACCCGGCGTGCGACGACGCTTCGAAGAAGCGTCATCGCGCACTCGGGGCGCCAAGCGTTGAAGCGCTAGTATCCACCATCGGAAGAAAGTGAGTCACGCAGTGACACTCTTTCTGGAGATGATAAGTGGATACTTCAACAAAAACGACGTACCCGAAATCTTTGATTCCGGGTACTAGGCGGCAGGAGGTTCGGCTTGAACACGATGCAATCCAACCGCGACAAATGGCTGGCGGCGCGGCGCGGGCTCGCAGGTCATTGCCCAAATTGCGGCGAGGGCGCACTTTTCAGCAGCTATCTCAAGGTCAACGAGGCCTGCCCCGTCTGCGGCGAAGCCCTGCATCACCATCGCGCCGATGACGCGCCGCCTTATTTCACCATTCTTGTTGTCGGCCACGTCATCGGCGCCATGATGCTGGCGGTCGAGGAATACAATTCCGATTTGCCCCTGTGGCTGCACTTTCTGGTCTGGCCGAGCCTCGTCATCGGACTTAGCGTGCTGCTTTTGCCGCGCATAAAAGGCGCGCTGATCGGCTGGCAATGGGCGCTGCGCATGCACGGCTTTGGCAGCGAACCGCAACTGGCCGCAGGCTAGAACGCTGTGTGCCCAACCTTCGCTGAGTACCCAACCTTCGCTGAACCCCAACCTTTGCCGAACCCATGATTTTGCCGCACCGCCAAGATTTTGCCTCCACCCTGACGACAGAGCTATGGGCGCGACTTCGCACGCAGCCCGTAACCGGGGCGCGCCCGCGCCGCGCCGCGACGCTCATTCTGGTGGATCGCACCGGCCCCGCGCCAAAAGTGCTGCTCGGTAAACGCCATGGCGGCCACAAATTCATGCCGGGCAAATTTGTATTCCCCGGCGGTCGCGTCGAGCCGGCCGACGCCCGCATGAGCTTTGCTGGCGACCTTGACCCTGTTACCGCGCAGAAACTTGCAAGCTGCCTGCCACGCCAGACCCCAACACGTCAGACCCCAACACGTCAGACCCAAAGCGCCGCGCGCGCCATCGCACTGGCCTCAATTCGCGAGACTTTCGAGGAGACCGGCCTTGTCATCGGCGTGCCGCAGGAAGGCTCTGCCGCCCGCGCGCCGACCGGCGCATGGCAGGAATTTGTCGCGCACGGTTTTGCGCCCACCCTGGCGCCCGTGCATTTCATCGGCCGGGCCATCACGCCGCCCCGCAACAAGCTGCGTTTCGATGCGCTGTTTCTGGCCGTCGACGCCAGCGCCGTGGCGCGACGCGTCGACGGATTTGTTGGCCCCGACAAGGAACTCGTCGAACTCGTCTGGGCGACAATTCCGGAGGCTTTCTCCATGGGCCTTGTCGCCATTACCCGTGTGATGCTGGCCGAACTCGAAAATCGCATCGCGCAGGGCATGCGGCGGGAGCTGCCGACGCCGTTCTACCGCGCCGGTCGCAGAGGCTGGGTACGCGGCGAACTCTAGCCGCGCCCTGAGCCGCAAGTCCCACGCCGCAAGTCCCACGCCGCAAGTCTGCCGCCGCAAGTCCCGACGCGAAAGCCAAAACACGGGTCACACTGCAGGGGAATCGGGTGAAGGCGATCACGCTGCGATGAGGCTGGCGAGATAGTCGTCGTCCCATCCTGCGGTCTTGCGGCGCAGGCGGATTGAATCCTT
>JAYTTW010000057.1:0-10304 GCA_043744855.1 Hyphomicrobiales bacterium | reverse complement strand
TCAAAGATTCCGGGTACGTCGTTTTTGTTGAAGTATCCACTTATCATCTCCAGAAAGCGCGTCACTGCGTGACTCACTTTCTTCCGATGGTGGATACTAGAGCCTTCCTGCAACGTCGAACGCCATCGAGAACAACCCATGTCGCCAACGCCGACGGACACAACGATCAAACCGCAGATTCTTGTCGTTGTGCATCAGGAGCAATCGACCGCCGGACGTATCGGTCATGTGCTTGAATCGCTGGGTTTTGCGCTCGACTTTCGCCGCCCACGTTTTGGCGATCCGCTACCCGCCACGCTCGCCGATCACGCCGGCGCGATCATTTTCGGCGGGCCGATGAGTTCCAACGACAACGACGATTACGTGCGCCGCGAGATCGACTGGATCAACGTGCCCTTGCGCGAGAACCGGCCTTATCTCGGCGTCTGCCTTGGCGCGCAGATGCTGGCGCGCCATCTCGGCCAGCGCGTTTACAAGACCGACGCGGATCACGCCGAGATCGGCTACTACCCGGTGCAGCCGACGCCCTTGGGCGCGTCGTTATGCGAGGCGCCGTTTCCGCGCACGGTTTATCAATGGCACCGCGAGGGCTTCGAGTTGCCCGACGGCGCACAATTGCTGGCCAGCGGCGAAACGTTTCATGTGCAAGCCTGCCGGTATGGCGACAACGCCTATGGCCTGCAGTTTCATCCAGAGGTCACCTACGCGATGATCTGCCGCTGGACGGTTCGCGCCGCCGAACGAATGCACGGTCTTGGCGCCCAAGAGCCGCAATCGCACCGCGACGGCTGGTTTCAGCATGATCCCGAAATGGACCGCTGGATGCGCGAATTTCTCGCCAAATGGAGTGGCGCGGCCAGTCCCCTGTCGCGCTGACGCCGCTGGCGCTCGACAGTTATGGCGCTGCACACGGCCGCCCGACGCAAAAAGCCGAAGCGCGATGCGCTCCGGCTTTGCTTGATTTGACGGCAGGTCGCCTCAGTAGTTGTAGGCGCGCTCGCCGTGCTCGGCGACATCGAGACCCTCGCGCTCCGAATCCTTGTCAACGCGCAGACCGAGGATGAGGTCAACGATTTTATAGAGGATCGCCGAACCAACGCCCGACCACACCAGCGTATACAGCACCGCTTTGCACTGGATCAGTACTTGCGTCATCATCACGTAATCGCCGGGGGCGCCTGTGCCAGGCTTGATCGCGTAATCGGTGAGGCCAACGCCGCCCAGCATCGGCGCTACAAGAATGCCGGTGCCAATGGCGCCGATGATGCCGCCGATGCAATGCACGCCGAACACATCGAGGGCGTCGTCGTAGCCAAGCGCGTTCTTCACTGTCGAGCAGAAGAAGAAGCACGCCGGGCTGACCACGAGGCCAAGCACCAGAGAGCCCATCGGGCCGGCATAGCCTGACGCGGGTGTCACCGCGACGAGACCCGCAACGGCGCCGGTCACCATGCCGAGCAGGGACGGCTTGCCTTTGACCACCCACTCTACGAACAACCACGACAGCGCAGCCGCAGCCGTAGCGACGAAGGTGTTGACGAAAGCCAGCGCCGTTGTGCCGTTGGCTTCAAGGTTCGAGCCAGCGTTGAAGCCGAACCAGCCGACCCACAGCAGCGAGGCGCCGATCATCGTCATCGTCAGCGAATGCGGAGGCATCGGTTCACGACCATAGCCGACGCGCTTGCCGAGCATCAGCGCACCCACCAGACCGGCGATGCCGGCGTTGATGTGAACGACCGTGCCACCGGCAAAATCGAGTGCGCCGAGCTGGTTAAGATAGCCCGCATTGGCGGTTACGGCGTCGAGCGCGTCCTGCGCGGTTTTCTTGGTGGCGGCGTCCGTCGCTGCGGCCAGTGCTTTGGCGGCATCGCCCATGGCGTCCGGGCCTGCCCAGTACCAGACCGAGTGGGCGATCGGGAAATAGATGACCGTGACCCACGCGATGATGAACAACAGCAGCGAGGAGAAACGCATGCGCTCGGCAAACGCGCCGACAATCAGCGCCGGCGTGATGCAGGCGAACGTCATCTGGAACGCCATGTAGGCGAATTCCGGAACAACAACGCCGTTGGAGAACGTTGCCGCCGTTGAATCCGGCGTCATCCCCATCAGGAAGAAGCGCGATGTGCCGCCGATGAAAGCGTTGTACGTGCCGCCTTCGGTGAAGGCGAGCGAGTAACCGTAGAGCACCCATATCACCGAGACGAGCGATACGATCATGAACACCTGCGACAGCAACGACAGCATGTTCTTGGTGCGCACCAGACCGCCGTAGAACAGCGCCAGTCCGGGGATCGACATCATCAGAACCAGCGCTGTCGAGACGAGCAGCCAGGCGGTGTCGCCTTTATTGGGAACCAGCGCCGCTGGAGCGGCGGCGGCGGCCGCATCGGGCGCCGGAGCCGCAGCCGCCTGCGCAAAGGCCGCCGTTGAGGCGTCGAGGCATAGCAGCCCCGCGAGACCAGCGATGGCCAGCATGGCCCCGCGTGAGGGTAAACGAAACATGGAAGGAACTCCTGCGATGAATAGGGAAGGTCAGAGAGCGTCGGTGTCTTTTTCGCCGGTGCGGATACGGATGGCCTGCTCGATGGGACTGACAAAGATTTTGCCATCGCCGATCTGCCCGGTCCGCGCTGACGTAACAATGGCCTCGATGACCGCCGCAGCCATTTCGCTGGGCACTGCCACCTCGATTTTGAGCTTCGGCAAAAAGCTCACCGCGTATTCAGCGCCGCGATAAATTTCAGTGTGGCCCTTTTGCCGGCCGTAGCCCTTGACCTCTGTGACCGTAAGGCCGTGCACGCCCGCCGAGGTAAGCGCCTCGCGGACTTCCTCCAGCTTGAACGGCTTGATCACCGCCATGATGATTTTCATCTTACACCCCTGTTAGGCTCGAGGGCGGGCGAAGCGCCGCCTGGACCGGTTTGTCCGTCACACACATTGCTGCACGCGTTGGTCAGCAGAGGGCAATCAAATCCTGTGCCAGTTGCGCCGAATGATTCAAAAGTATGAATTCGTTAAGGTTTCGACAGGGAACAGCAAACGTTCACAGACCCCGTCGGATATTGCCTAAAAATACGCCATTGGCGCCGTAAAAACCGGCATCCCAAACCATCGGGTCTGAATTCCGGGCATTCTGCCAAGCGGCACGAGCTGGCAGCGCGCGACCAAAGTAGGCATCGGCGGCGCTTGTCCGCAGCCCCGGTCACGCGGCATAATCACCTCATAAAAGCGGTCTCGAATGCGACGGAGGATACGATGTCCGGGAAATCCCACCCTGTGAGCCCGCAATGGGCGAAGCGCGCCTTTGTCGATGCAGCCGGATATCGCGAGATGTACGAGCGTTCCGTGCATCAGCCCGAGGCGTTCTGGGGCGAGGCCGGCAAGCGCATCGACTGGATCAAGCCCTACACCAAAGTCAAAAACACCACGTTCGGGCCACCCGATGTGTCGATCAAATGGTTTGAGGACGGCATCACCAATGTGTCGATGAATTGTATCGATCGTCACTTACCCAAAAGAGCCTCACAAACCGCCATCATCTGGGAGGGCGATGACCCCGGCGATGCCAGGCACATTACCTACCAGCAACTGCACGACGAGGTATGCCGCTTCGCCAATGTGCTGAAGGCGCACGGCGTCAAGAAAGGCGAAACCGTCAGCATCTACATGCCGATGATTCCCGAAGCCGCCTTCGCCATGCTCGCCTGCGCCCGCATCGGCGCCGTGCACTCGATTATTTTCGGCGGCTTTTCTCCCGATGCCCTGGCGGGGCGCATCGAAGGCTGCAAATCCAAAGTGGTAGTCACCGCTGATGAGGGTTTGCGCGGCTCCAAGAAAGTGCCGCTGAAAGCCAACGTCGACGCGGCGGTAATGAAAGCTGCCGGCGTCGTCACCTCGCAGATTGTCGTCCGGCGCACCGGCGGCGCGGTCAACATGCAGCCCGGCCGCGACTATTGGTATCACGAGGAAGCCGCCAAAGTTACGTCGCAGTGCAAACCTGAGCCGATGAACGCCGAAGACCCGTTGTTCATCCTCTACACCTCCGGTTCAACAGGCGCGCCGAAAGGCGTTCTGCATACGACAGGAGGTTATCTTGTTTACGCCGCAATGACGCATCAGTACGTGTTCGATTATCACGACGGCGACATCTATTGGTGTACAGCGGACGTCGGCTGGGTCACCGGCCACAGCTATATTGTCTATGGTCCGCTCGCCAACGGCGCGACGACGCTGATGTTCGAAGGCATTCCCAATTACCCGACGGACTCGCGCTTTTGGGACGTCATCGACAAGCACAAGGTCAACATTTTCTACACCGCGCCGACAGCCTTGCGCGCGCTCATGCAAAAGGGCGACGAGCCGGTCCAGCGCACCAGCCGCGCTTCGTTGCGACTGCTCGGTTCGGTTGGCGAACCTATCAATCCAGAGGCGTGGGAATGGTACTATCGTGTCGTCGGCGAAAATCGCTGCCCCATTGTCGATACGTGGTGGCAAACCGAAACCGGCGGCATCCTCATCAGCCCGCTGCCGGGCGCGACAACTCTCAAGCCGGGCTCAGCGACACGGCCGTTTTTCGGCGTGCAGCCGCAAATCGTCGACGCCGACGGCAAGGTTCTCGAGGGCGCCGCCGAAGGTAATCTATGCCTGATTGATTCGTGGCCGGGCCAGATGCGCACCGTGTTCGGCGATCATGAGCGTTTCCAGCAAACCTATTTCTCGACCTATCCGGGCAAATATTTCACCGGCGACGGCTGCCGCCGCGATGCCGATGGTGACTACTGGATTACCGGACGCGTCGACGATGTCATCAACGTTTCCGGTCACCGCATGGGCACGGCGGAAGTTGAGAGCGCCCTCGTCGCCCACGAGCAGGTCTCCGAATCCGCAGTTGTCGGCTACCCCCATGCCATCAAGGGTCAGGGCATCTGGGCTTACGTCACCTTGATGAAGGGCGTCGAACCCAGCGACGCGCTGCGCAAGGAACTCATCGCTCACGTGCGCAAGGAGATCGGTCCGATCGCCTCGCCTGACGTCATTCAGTTTGCGCCCGGCCTGCCGAAAACCCGTTCCGGCAAGATCATGCGGCGCATTTTGCGCAAGATCGCCGAAAACGAATTGGGCTCACTCGGCGACACCTCGACCCTCGCCGACCCCGCCGTCGTCGACGATCTCGTCGCCAACCGCGGCAAATAAGCCAGCGAGGCACCAGTGCGCTGGCGAGCGTGCTGGCGCCCCAATTGCGTTGCTGCCCCCAATGCGCACCGGCGCATTCGGGGGCTGAACAATGTTGTTACGTTTTGGCGCAGCGTGGCGCTCGAAAGTCCGCGTCGCGGCGCTGGCGCTCCTGTTTGCCTCTGCACTGGCCGCGCTCGTCGCAGGTATTCACGCCAGCAAGGCAGTCGGCGCCCACGACAGCGCCGCCGCGCAACTGTCGTTGTCAAAATATCCACAGCAGAAAGTCGTTTATCACGTGATGGATGGCGCGACGTTGCTGCATCCCCACTTCGCTCGAATGGTTCTCGCGGTGGCGCGCAATCATGTCAACGCCGTCGAAAAGGGCCAACTCGACCTGCGCATCGTCCTGCAAGGAAATGGCGTCGAACTGCTGAAGTCCGCCAAGACCGACAACGAGGTCGCAACCAGCATCGACAAGCTGAAAGCCGACGGCGTGCGATTCCTGATTTGCCGCAACACGCTTGTCGCGCACGGTTGGGAGGTCGAGGATCTCTATGGCGCCGAAATCGCCGATATCGTGCTGGCCGGCGTCGCCGAAGTCGCGGCGCTGCAATCGCGCGGCTACGTTTATCTGAAGCTGTAGTCGCCGCCGGCGCCTGCTGCGGCAACAACAAAGCGCGCGGCGTCGTTAATCAAGCCGCCAATTGCCTCAACACGTACTGCATGATGCCGCCGTGCTTGAAGTATTCGAGTTCGTCGAGTGTCGCGATGCGGCACAGCAGCGGCACATGCTTGAGCGAGCCGTCGGCGAACTTGACCTGCATTTCCATCTTCTGGCGCGGTTGCAAACCATGCGCAAGGCCGTTGATGGTAATGAGTTCGTCACCCCTGAGGCCGAGCGTTTGGGCTGAGATGCCAGCGTCGAATTCGAGCGGCAGCACGCCCATGCCGACGAGATTGGCGCGGTGGATGCGCTCGTAGCTCTGCGCGACGACAGCGCGCACGCCCAGCAGCCGGGTGCCTTTCGCCGCCCAGTCGCGCGATGAGCCGTTGCCGTATTCGATGCCTGCGAAGACGACCAGTGGCACGCCATCCTTCTGGTATTTCATCGCGGCGTCGTAAATCGACAGTTTCTCGCCGGAGGGGTAGTGGATCGTGTTGCCGCCTTCCGGCAGCGAGCCGTCCGACGCCTTGTTCATGAAGTTTTTGATGCGGATGTTGGCGAACGTGCCGCGCATCATCACTTCGTGGTTGCCGCGTCGGGTGCCGTACTGGTTGAAGTCGCCTTCCCGCACCTGCCGTTCGCTGAGCCAGCGGCCTGCCGGCGACTGGAACTTGATCGAACCCGCCGGCGAAATGTGGTCGGTGGTGATCTTGTCGCCGAACACCGCGAGAATGCGCGCATCGGCAATGTCCGTCACCGGGTCGGGGGTCATCGTCATGCCCTCAAAATACGGCGGGTGCGCAACGTACGTCGAGGTCTGGCTCCACTTGAACGTCTCGCCGGCCGGCGCCTTGACCTTGCGCCAGTTGGCGTCGCCCTTGAACACGTCGGCGTAACGCTTCTTGAAAATTTTTCTCGTCACGTACTTCTTGATGTAGCCGGCGATCTCTTTGTTCGTCGGCCAGATATCGCGCAGGAAGACTGGCTTGCCGTCCTTGCCTTCGCCGAGCGGCTCGTGGGTCATGTCGATGTACATGTTGCCTGCGAGCGCGTAGGCGACGACCAGTGGCGGCGACGCCAGATAGTTCGCCTGCACGTCGGCGTTGACGCGGCCTTCAAAATTACGGTTTCCCGACAACACGGCAGCGCCGATGATGTTATGTTTGTTGATCGATTCCGAGATGGCTTCGGGCAGCGGGCCGGAGTTGCCGATGCATGTCGTACAGCCGTAACCGACGAGATTGAAGCCGAGCTTGTCGAGGTCTTTCTGCAGGCCCGAGTTCGCCAGATATTCACCGACGACCTGCGAGCCGGGCGCCAGCGAGGTTTTCACCCACGGCTTCGACTTCAAGCCTTTCGCCGCCGCATTGCGCGCCAGCAGGCCCGCAGCGATCAGTACGTTCGGGTTGGAGGTGTTGGTGCAGGAGGTGATCGACGCGATGACGACATCGCCGTGACCGAGATCGTAATTGGCGTTGGCGACAGGGAAACGCTTTTTCTGTTCGTCGCCTTTGCGGTATTCCGTATCCATCGCGGTTTGAAATCCGGCGCCGATGCTTTCGAGCGGCAGCCGCCCCTCCGGACGCTTCGGCCCGGCCATCGATGGCACCACGCTGCCCAGATCGAGTTCAACAATCGTGGTGAAGACCGGGTCTTCGGATTTCGCCGTCAGGAACATGCCCTGCGCCTTGGCGTATTTTTCCACCAGCGCCACGCGGGCGCTCGAGCGGTTGGAGGTTTTGAGATATTCTAGCGTTGTCGCGTCGACCGTGAAAAAGCCGCAGGTCGCGCCGTATTCCGGGGCCATATTGCCGATGGTGGCGCGGTCGGCGAGCGTAAGTTCAGCGACGCCGGGGCCGAAGAACTCAACGAATTTGCCGACGACGCCAAGCTTGCGCAACATCTGCGTCACGGTCAGCACCAGGTCCGTCGCGGTAACGCCTTCGCGCAGCTTGCCGGTCATCCTGAAGCCGACAACTTCTGGCAGCAGCATCGACAGCGGCTGACCCAACATGCAGGCTTCCGCCTCGATGCCCCCGACGCCCCAACCCAACACCGCCAGGCCATTGACCATGGGCGTGTGTGAATCCGTGCCGACCAGCGTGTCGGGATAAGCGACTTCGACGGTCGTCGCCTTGCCCTTCTTCGGATTGCGCTTTTCCTTCCGTGTCCAAACGGTTTGCGAAATGTATTCCAGATTGACCTGATGACAGATGCCGGTGCCAGGCGGCACAACAGAGAAGTTGTCGAACGCGCCTTGACCCCACTTGAGGAACTCATAGCGCTCGCCATTGCGCGAATATTCGAGATCGACGTTTTTCTTGAAAGCTTTGTTGTTGCCGAATTCGTCGATGATGACGGAATGATCGATGACGAGATCAACCGGGACCATCGGATTGACGCTCGACGCTTTGCCGCCAAGTTTGGTTACCGCGTCGCGCATGGCGGCGAGGTCGACAACCGCAGGCACCCCGGTGAAATCCTGCATCAGCACGCGCGCCGGGCGGAAAGCAATTTCCTTTTCCGTCTTGCCCTTGTTGGTTAGCCATTCGGCGCAACCCTGAATGTCTGCTTTGGTGACGGAGCGTCCATCCTCGTAGCGCAACAGGTTCTCAAGCAACACCTTCATCGAGTACGGCAGTCTTGCAATGCCCGCCAGACCATTCTTCTCTGCGTGCGGCAGCGAAAAATACTCATAGGATTTCGACCCAACCTTGAGGGTCTTGCGGCATTTGAAACTGTCGAGCGACATTGGTGGAGCCTCATTTGTACTGTACGGCTTGCGAATGCCGCGCTTATAGATACTTTCGCCGCTGGCCGCTACTTGGTTGAAGCAATATCGGCGCCGCCCGACGACAGGTTGCCAGAAAAGGCTCTGCCGCGACAATTCAATCACGGCAGCCAGCCTGCGCAGCGAAGGAAGTCCAGTTCCGCCTTGTCCGCCAGCAGCTTCCCCAGCGATTTCCGGCTTGAGGTCCGCGACCTCGCCCTCACACGCGGTGAGCAGCGCGTCCTCGAAGGAGTAAGCTTCACCGCCCGTCCCGGCGAGGCCATCCTGATCACCGGCCCCAATGGCGCCGGCAAATCGACGTTGCTGCGCGGCCTCGCCGGGCTGTTGGCGCCCGACGCCGGCAAAATTGCAGTTTGGCGACAGGGCGAGGCGGGCGAGCCCGGCAGCGACGCGCATTTTCTTGGCCATGCCGATGGATTGAAGGGCGCCCTGACGGCGCGCGAAAATCTCGACTTCTGGGCGGCCATGCTGGGCGGCCGCCACACCGCCCCACTAGCACAAGCGGCGTTCGAGGCGTTGCAGCGCCTGAAAATTGCCGGCGTTGAGGATCTGCCCGTCGGCTGGCTTTCGGCTGGCCAGCGCCGCCGCGTGGCTCTGGCCCGCCTGCTGGTGGCGCCACGGCAACTGTGGCTTCTCGACGAGCCTGCCACGGCGCTCGATGTGGACGCCCAAGCGACGTTCGCCGCCATCATGGCCGAGCATCGCAGCGCCGGCGGCGTCATCATCGCCGCCACCCACGCGCCGCTCGGACTGGCCGACGCGCGTCAGTTGCGCCTCGCCAGCGACGCGACTTTCGCCGGGGAAAGCCGGCCATGAACCCGTCCCGCACCTTGACGACGCAAAACCCGGTCGCCGCGCTGTTCTGGCGTGAACTTCGGCTCGCCCGACGGGTTGGCGGCGGCGCCTCCCTGGGTGTCGTGTTTTTCCTCATTCTGGTGACCCTCACGCCGTTCGCCATCGGGCCTGACCTCAACCTGCTGTCGCGCATCGGTCCGGCGATCCTCTGGATCGCCGCCCTGCTCGCCACTTTGCTCGGGCTGGACCGGCTGTTTCAGGCGGATGTTGAGGATGGTTGCCTCGACCTGCTGCGCACCGGAGAAACACCGCTCGAAATCATAGTGCTGATCAAATGTCTCGCGCACTGGGTCGCAACCTGCCTGCCACTGGTGGTCGCCGCGCCGCTGTTCGGCCTGATGCTGGCTCTCGACGCGCCGGCCCTTGGCGCCGTCTGCCTGTCGCTCCTGCTGGGCACTCCGGCGCTGACCTTTATCGGGGCCATTGGCGCGGCGCTCACCGCCAGCTTGCGGCGCGGCGGCCTGCTGATGGCGATCCTCGTGCTGCCGTTCAGTATTCCGGTGCTGATTTTTGGCGTTTCCGCAGCAACCGCTGGAGAAATGACGCCACTGGCGACGCCGCTGTTGATTCTCACCGCCCTGACGCTTGCAAGCGCCGCGCTGGCGCCGTTCGCTGCAGCAGCCGCCTTGCGAAATTCAGATTGAGCCACCGCACTGGCGTACCGCGACAACCGAGCAAGCCGCCTCAGGAAACCCCGCCGGCTTTCACTTCAAAAAACTCGCCGGTCGCCTCATCGAGCGCCTCAAGTCTGCCATTGGCGACGCCGAAATAAGCCCCGTGCAGCTTCACCTTGCCGCGCGACTCCAGCGTTTGCAC
>JAYTTW010000056.1:0-10363 GCA_043744855.1 Hyphomicrobiales bacterium | reverse complement strand
TCATATGAACGGGTATTCGAATGGTGCGCGCCTGATCGGCGATGCTGCGGGTGATCGCCTGGCGAATCCACCACGTCGCATAGGTCGAGAACTTGTAGCCGCGGCGATATTCGAATTTGTCGACCGCCTTCATCAGGCCAATGTTGCCTTCCTGAATGAGGTCGAGGAATTGCAAACCACGGTTGGTGTATTTTTTCGCGATGGAGATGACCAGTCGCAGGTTGGCCTCGACCATTTCCTTCTTGGCCTGCCGCGCCTCGCGCTCGCCTTTCTGCACCATGTGCACGATGCGGCGGAATTCCTGGATTTCCAGCCCGGTCTCCGTGGCCAGCGCATGAATTTCCGTGCGGATGTCGCGCACAGGCTCCTTGCGCCTGCCTATTAGATCCTTCCAACCGCGCGTACCCAGTTTTGAAACGCGCAATATCCATTTCGGATCCAGTTCCGAACCTTGATAGTTACGCAGGAAGTCCTCGCGCGAAACGCCAAAGCTTTCGGCCAGTCGCATCAGCTTTGTCTCGAGGCCGATCAACCGCTTGTTGATGTCGTAGAGCTGCTCGACGAGCGCGTCGATGCGGTTCTGGTTCAGCGACAGCGATTTTACATCGACGACGATTTCACGCTTGAGGGTTTTGTACTTGCGTTCTTGCGCCGGCGTCAGGGATTCGTTCTTGAGCTTGTTTTCAACGTTCTGATCCTGCAGGCGGCGCAGTTTTTTGTAGGCGTCGGCAACCCGGTCAAAGGTGTCCAGCACCTTCGGCTTCAATTCCGCTTCCATCGCCGACAGCGAGACGGAATTTTCCATATCGTCATCGTCATCATCTGAAAATTCGGAAGCCGGCGAACTCTCCCCCTCACCCTCCGAAACGGGCGGCCGGACTTGCGCGGCGCGCGCTGCCGGCGCTGCCTGCTGCTGGGCCAGCAGCGCCTCCTGGGCGCCGGGTGCGGTCATGTCGACTTTCGGGATATTCTTCCCGTCTGGCCCCGCGTAGGTGGCTTCGAGATCAATGATGTCGCGCAGCAATACCTTTCCGTCATTGAGTTCATCCCGCCAGATGATGATCGCCTGAAAGGTCAATGGACTCTCGCAGAGACCGGCGATCATCGCCTCGCGACCCGCCTCGATGCGTTTGGCGATGGCGATTTCGCCCTCGCGAGAAAGCAGTTCCACCGATCCCATCTCGCGCAGATACATGCGCACCGGATCATCGGTCCGGTCGGTTGGCTCTTTGGCGGTTGTCGTGACAGCTACCACCGCCGGACGCGCCGCCTCAACCAGATCGCCGCCCTCGGCGCTTTCTTCCTCGTCGCCGTCTTCGTCCTTGTCGTCGCCGTCTTCGTTGTCGATCACGTTGATGCCCATTTCGTTGAGCATCGAATAAATGTCCTCAATCTGGTCGGAGGAAACTTCCTCTGATGGCAGCACGGCGTTGAGTTCGTCGTGGGTCACAAAACCGCGCTTCTTGGCGACCTTGATCATACGCTTCACGCCAGCGTCGTTAAGGTCGAGAAGCGGCCCGTCGAGTGTCTCCACTGCGGCGCCGTTGCCTTCGGCTTTGTCGTCGTCTTTCTTCGCCATCTTAGAATGCTCCACTCAATTCGCCACGCAAAGCAAGGACGGTTCCAGCGGAGCCGTCCTCGATTCGCCATCATGTATCCGGCGCATTAAGCAGGGATTAACCATGCGCCATTTCAGCTTCTAAAATTCCGCGGCCGCGTGACCCGAAGCTGCGCCGAAACCCTCGACTGCGGCCTCTCGGCCCTCGACGGTTGCAAGTTCCGCCTTGATTTCTGCGAGTCGGGCCTGGCTTGCATCGTCGGGATGCTCCGCAAGTACTGTCTCCGCAAGCCTCAATTCCTTATGTAACGCCCGCGTACGCCGATGCAAGGCCAACGCCTGCCTTAGCACCTTTTCGGCGTCGCCTTCTGCGGCGTCTGGCTCGACGCACCAAGGCGCGCCGACGCCCCCATGGGCTTCCATTCGCTGCCTTAGGGGGCCTAGACCCGCCTCATCGACCGCGCGCCGCAAGGCAGTCGCGTCCGCGCCAGCATGGCTCACCCCATCCAGTACCACATCACGCAATCGCGCCATATCCCGGCCCGAAAGGGCCAAACCGGCGATGTCCTCGGCATATAGCGCTGCCAGCGCCGGATGATTGAGGCAAACCAGGAAGATAAGGGCTTCGCGCGGCGAAAAAGTCAGTATTCCCGGCTGTAACAAGGCCGAGCCAGCTAGACTTGCGCTTGTAAAAGCTGGCGTTTGAAGGAAACCGCTGCGTCCTGGATCGCGATCGAATTTGCCGCGTCCTCCAACTCTTGGCCCCGGTGGCCAGGCCGGCCGCCGATTTGCGGTAAATCCGCTGCGGGCCGGATAGTTTTGGCGCGGCCCGAACGCTGTGGCCAATCGCTGGGCGATGTCTTGTTGGTAGAAACCGCGCAGGGTTTCATCGCGAATTTCGCGAACCGCCTCCTGCAACCGCCTCTGGAGCGCGGCTCGGCGCTCTGGCGTGTCGAGCGGGCCGGTTTCGCTTTCGCGTGTCCACAGCACCTCGACCAGCGGCTTCGCCGCTTTCAGAACCTCCATTACCCCTTCACGCCCCCCGGAACGGGCGAGATCGTCGGGGTCCTGACCGTCGGGCAAAAAAGCAAAGCGCAAACTGCGCCCTGGACCGAGCATAGGCAACGCGGTGTCGATGGCGCGATACGCCGCTTTGCGCCCGGCGGGGTCGCCGTCGAAACAGAGGATTGGCTCCTCAGCGACTTTCCACAGGAGGTCGCATTGGTCTGAGGTCAGCGCAGTACCGCAGGCTGCGACGACATTGGCGAATCCCGCAGCGCTCATAGAGATCACATCAACGTAGCCCTCTACGGCGAGGACAACGCCGGCATCATGCGCGGCCTTGCGCGCATTGTGGTAATTATACAGCACGCCGCCCTTGTGGAACAGCGGCGTCTCCGGCGAGTTCAGGTATTTTGCCGGCACGTCTTTTTCGAGCGCACGCCCGCCGAAGGCTATAGCTTTGCCGCTGCGGTCGCTGATCGGGAACATCACACGGTCGCGGAACCGGTCGTAGGGAACCGGGATTTCCTCGCCGTGTACCAGCATCCCCGCTTCACACATGGCTTCCGCGAGAATGCCTTTTCCGGCGAGATGGTCGCGCAGCGCATATTTTTCGTTCGGCGCGTATCCGACGCGAAATTGTTTCTGCAACTGAGGGGTTACCCCGCGGTCAACAAGATAACCGCGCGCCCGCGCGCCGCGCGGCGATTGCAATTCGGCCTCAAAGAATTTGGCCGCCCACTCGACGACGTCGTGCAGCGAGGCGCGTTCCTTCTCGCGCTGCACGCCCTCCGGCGTCACAATCGGCAGCGCCAGCCCCGCATCGTGAGCCAGCCGCTCCACCGCCTCCGGAAAGGACAGGCCTTCCGTCAGCATGACAAAGTCAAAGATATTTCCGTTCTGTCCGGAGGAAAAATCGAACCACGCCTGCTTCTGGTCGTTGACGAAGAAAGACGGCGATTTCTCACTACTGAAGGGCGACAGACCCTTCCACTCGCGGCCGGCTTTCTTGATCTGTACCCGGCGGCGCACGATTTCCGAAACCGGTAACCGGGCCTTGATCTCGTCAAGAAAATGGGGAGTGAAGCGCATGCGGAGGCTATTCTACTCCTCGCCGGCGCTGGAGAACAGACCATAAACAATATTTTGCCATTTGCACCCGTTATTCACAGGCGCCATACGCAGCTAATAACCCAACCCGGATCCTACAGAAAACGGTCTTTGAGCAAGCTGACACTTTATCACGGCTTGGCTTCGACCTGCTCGAAAAAGGTCCGCCTCGCGCCCTGGGAAAAAGGCTTGGCTTTTGAAAGTCGCCTTCTCCCGTTGCAAGAGTTCAAGTAAGCCGCCCGCTGCTGATTATGATTCTCGCCTGCCCCAAGGAAGGAAAACAAATGAAAATCCAGCTCTATTACGCTCCGACAGCTTGCTCGCTCGTTCCTTGGGTGACGCTGACGGAAACCGGCGCACCGTTCGAAACTGTCAAGATCAATATGCGCAAAGCCGAGCATATGTCGCCGGACTTTATGGCCCTGAATCCCAAGCACAAGGTTCCCTTGCTCATCATCGATGGCGAAAAGCTGACGGAAAATGTTGCTATCCAGATATGGATCGCGCGAAATTTTCCCGCCGCGAAACTTTTACCCACTGCAGTTACAGACGAGATACAGGCTATATCCCTGATGTCATGGTTCGCGTCAGGCGTTCATCCTCATCTGGCGCGCATCAACTCGCCGACAAAATTCGCCGGCGCGGGCTCCGAGGAAGCCGTGAAAAAGCTGGCCAACGAACAGTTGCAGGAAGCCTTTGCAATCGTCGAGGCGAAACTTGCTGGCCATGAATTCTTCTTCGATCATTTCACCGCAGTCGACGCTTATTTCTTCTGGTGTTTTCGCCGCGCCACCCAGTTTGAACTACCGCTGGCGCATTTTAAAAACTGCCAGTCGCACTTCACCCGCATGCAACAGCGCCCCAGTATCGCCAGCGTGCTCAACTTCGAAAAGCAGACGCTCGCCGGTTTTTCTGCATAGGACAATTCCGGCCAAATGAAATTCAGGCGCGCGTGATCTCAGGCGCGCGCGGTCATGCGCGACTGTTCCTTCTCTAACGAGGTGATGAATTCGAGCAGTACAGGCTGCCCTTCGCGGGTTTTCTGGATGCCGCGACGAATGGCGGCGGCGATATCGGCCGGCTCGTCGATGCGTTCCGCGTAACAGCCGAGCGCCCGTGCGAAGTCGGCGTAATTGCCGGATATATCTGTGGCGCGATACTCGCGCGTTGAAACCGGCATAATGTCGAGTTCGCACGCCATCGAGTAGTTGTTGAAGAGGATCGAGAGAATCGGAATTTTGTAGCGGGCCGCCGTTTCGAAATCCATGCCGGTAAAACCGATCGCCGCATCGCCCCACACATTGATGCAGAGCTTTTCGGGATGCAGAAGCTTGGCGCCCATGGCGAGGCCGAGGCCATAACCCAGTTGGGTCGTCTTGCCCCACCCGATGTAGGAGAGCGGCGTCGTTGCCGACCAAAACGGTGAGAGCTGATCGCGCGGCGACCCCGCGTCGTGTGTAATCACCACATTGTCGATATCGACAGCGCGATGCAATTCCGCGATTACGCGATACGGCGTCATCGGCTTTTCGCTGGAGTCGAGCTTGCGACGCCACTTCGCCAGCCACGGCTCGCGCACGGCGGCGACCTCGGCTGCTTTTGCGGCAATGTCGCGTGGCGATTTGATGCGCCCGGCCAGCTCTGCATTAAGGGCATCGAGCGTCAGGGCCCCATCGCCGATCAAGCCAATGCGAGCCTCGATATCCTTGTTGAGATGTTTTGGATCGAGCGTCGCGTGCACGATGAATTTGCCCTTCGGCATGGTGACGCCGAACGCTGTTTCGCCAAAGGAACACCCTATGCCGAAAATCACATCGGCGTCATCGAGGAAGGTGCGCACCGCCTGCGGCATCGCCGCGCCGCCCGAACCCAGCGCCAGCGGATGATTTTCCGGAAACGATGACTTGCCCTCCAGCGACGTGCAAACCGGCGCCGCCAAAATCTCCGCCAGGGCCTTCAACTGCGGCCAGGCTCGGGCGTAATGCACTCCCTGTCCGGCGTAGATTACCAGCCGTTTTGCGCCCGCCAATGCATCCGCCGCGCGCACAACATCAGCCGGGTCTGGCCCGTAACGGGTCGCGACGACGGGCTGGTAATCGAAATTTTCCGGAACGTCCTCATTCCAGACGTCGCGCGGCACCTCGACGACGCAGGGGCCGCCCCGTCCATTGCGCAATTGCGTGAAGGCCCGACGAAAGACGTTTGCAACCTCGGCGCCGCAAGTCAATTGTTCCACTGATTTCGTGAATGTGCCCATCGATTTGGGCGATGAGAAATTTGGATCGACGTGCGAGAGTTTGCGATCATAGCCGCCTGGAATCAGCAATATAGGGACCGATTCGCTGTAGGCTTGCGCGATGGCCCCCAAAGTATTTTCAACACCGGGCCCGTGCTGCATGGCGAAAACGCCTATTTTCCGGCCCGAACTTAGACGCGAGATGGCGTCCGCCATGTGCACGCCCGTGCGCTCCTGCCGCACGACCACAGGTTTGATGCCCGCCGCCGCAGCCGTCTCAAACAGGCGATTGACGGGATAACCGATAAGCGTATCGACGCCCTCCCGTTTGAGAATTTCAGCGATTGCATCTCCGGTTTTCATCTGGCGTTCCTGTCATTCGCAAGCGGCCATTGGCGCCGGCAATTGTGCACATTGGAGGGTAGCAATTCAAACAGTCCAGACGGCGCAAGCGCGCGTCATTCGAGAACGATGGCCGACACGAGACGCCCATAATCGTCCTCACCCCGATGTACGCTACGGCGATAGCTGTAGAAGCGCTCGTCATCGGTGTAGGTGTCGAGGCCAGTGCCTTCAAAAGCGACAACTCCGGCGCCTCGCAAGCGCATGCCGATAAAAGCCGGAAGATCGAACCAGGCGTGGCCAGCGCGCGGCGACGGCGTGAAAAAACGGCTGTGCTTTGCGTCAGTCGCCAGGAATCGTTCAACGAACTCGGGCCCGACCTCGTAGGACGTTGCGCCAATGGTTGGGCCGAGCGCCGCACGGATTTTGCCCCGTTCGGCGCCGATTTTTTCCATCGCCGCCAGCGTCGCTTCGAGCACGCCCGTGAGTGCGCCTTTCCAGCCGGCATGACAGGCGCCAATCACATGCCCCGCAGGATCACAAAACAATATCATGCCGCAGTCAGCGCCGGTGATGCTGAGCGCCAGTCCCGCCGTTCGCGTCACCAGCCCATCGACGCGCGGACGGCTCCCCGCCGCCCACGCCGCTTCGACGCAAACAACGTCAGCGGAATGGATCTGATAAGGCGCCAACAAATTTTGCGGCGATACGCCCAGGCGCTGCGCCATGCGCCGGCGATTTTCGGCCACCGCGTCCGGCCTATCCCGCGACCCGACGCCGCCATTCAGGCTCGCATAAACGCCACTAGAGACGCCACCCTGTCTGGTGAAAAACGCATGACGAACGCCGGCAACGCGCAAAATGTCGCATTCAATTGCGCCCGGTTCGCCGCTTACGCCCGATGTCATTCCTCCCCCTCGTCGTCGGCGAACCCGGCCGGCTGCGGCAACCCTTCCTGCGTCACGGCGAGCACTTTGAAAAGCGCACCCATGCCATTGATTTTTCCCAACGGCGTATCGACGACGCCTTGTTTCGAAACCAACCGCAACAGCGCAGACTCAAGTTCAGCTCCCTGTTGCGCGTTGGCGTTTCGCATCAGCGCCTCGGTTCGCTCGACAACGCCAAGACGCAGCAGAAAATTTCCTTGCGTCACCGGACCGAACGTCTGCGCGCCGCCGGCGCGTGCGGCGCGGGCCAGCGCGTCGAAATCGACGTGCGCCGTAATGTCGCTTTCGCCGGGATCGTGCAGCGGATTGACGGATGCGTGGCCGCGCACCGCTTGCAAGGTCTCGCCGAACTGTGTGCGCGTGTGGCCATAATCGATTATCAATCCGGCTCCGCCCTGCAGCGCCAGCCGCGCCGCGAGCGCTGTCATGATTTGCTGACCGAAAGCGCCAATTTCGAGAATTGCGCCCTCCTGGGCATCGAGTTGCAGGGATTTTTCCGGCGTCTCGAATGGGGCAATGGCGAGTTGACCCGTCGCGTCAATGCCAACGCCGCGCTCGCACCATCCGCGCATGGTTTTCTCGTAGTGTCTGACTGGCAGCGCATCGAAAAACTCGTTCGCAATGGCGATCGTTGGCCCGGCGGGAACACTATCGAGGTCGTGATGCCAGGTTACTGAAACGCCTTCGGGCGCAAGCCGGGCGCGTTGCACCTGCGCAAGGCGGCCCGAGGTCTCAACCAAATGCACGTCGAGCGCCGCACGAAAGGCAGGCACAGCAGCGGAGGCGCGCAAAAAATCCTGCATCAGTACGCCACGACCCGGACCCAGCTCCAGCAAGCGGAGTGTCTTCGGCGAGCCCATCGCCGCCCAGTACTGCGCACTCCACAGCCCCAGAAGCTCGCCAAACATCTGGCTTATTTCCGGCGCGGTGACGAAATCACCGGCCGCGCCGAACGGTTCGCGGGTCATATAGTAGCCGTGCTGAGGGTGCGACAGGGCGAAGCCCATGAAGCTTTCGAGTGGCATTGGCCCTTCGGTTTCGATCATCTCGCGAAGCAAGGTCTCGAGCGCGTTCAAGCCGAAACTCCCGTTGGCCTTCTGGTAAAAGCCAGAATGAGTAGGCCGACGAGGATCAACGGCGCTGACAGCAGCATGCCCATCGTCGCGCCGCCGAACAGAAAGCCAAGCTGCGGGTCCGGCTCGCGAAAAAATTCGCAGAAAATGCGCGCTGTGCCGTAAAACACGCCGAACATCCCTGCTATGGTTCCCGGTCGGCGCAAAGCGCCGCACCGCAGCGCTATCCACAGGATCACGAAAAGCAGGACCCCCTCCAGCGCCGCTTCATAAAGCTGGCTAGGGTGGCGGGGAATCGGCCCGGCGTTTGGAAACACCATGGCCCATGCAACATCGCTGCCTCGTCCCCACAATTCTGGCTTGATGAAATTGGCGATGCGTCCGAGAAAAATTCCGATCGGCACAACAGCGCTGCATATGTCCGCAACTGGCAACACCGGCAGCGCATGGCGTCGCGCGAAAATCCACACGCCCAGCGCTGCGCCAAGTAGTCCCCCATGGAAGGACATGCCGCCCTTCCAAACCGCCACGATCTCTAATGGATGCGCCAAAAATAGCGCCGGATTGTAGAAGACGACGTAGGCGAGCCGTCCGCCAAGAACGACGCCGACAGCCGCATAGACAAGCAAATCGTCAAGACTTTGGGCGCCAGGGCGAAGCACCTTTCCCCAAAGCGTGTCGTCTCTCACCAGTTGGCGCGCATACCCCCAACCGCCGAGGAGGCCGGCGATATAGGCCAACGCATACCAGCGGATTGGCAAGGGGCCGATCTGCACAGCGACAGGATCAATTTGCGGATACACAATTTCGAGCAGCATGGCTGATTCGAAGCCCCCCGACTTGATCGCCGGTGCTTCCGCTGGCGTCAAGCGCAAGCCCCGCGCCGCTTGAACGGATAGGTTCGAGGCGAGGCAACGAGGGTCTCAATGAAACCGACATGTCGTCAGATATACAGCTTTTCTTTTTCGAGGCCGTTGTAAAGATCGGCGACGTATTCGGCGTATCCATTAAATAGCAGCGTTGGCCTGCGATCGCCCGTCCCGAGCACCTCTTCTGTCGCCTGGCTCCAGCGGGGATGCGGCACTGCGGGGTTTATGTTGGCCCAAAAGCCATACTCGCCCGGTCCCGCCTTTTCCCAGAACGTTTCCGGTCGTTTGTCGGTAAAGCTCACTTTGGTGATCGACTTGATGCTCTTGAAACCATATTTCCATGGTGTGTGCAGTCGCAATGGCGCCCCGAACGTCTTGCCGAGCGGCTTGCCGTAGGCGCCGGTGACAATCAGCGCAAGATCGTTACGCGCCTCCTCCATCGTGAGCGCTTCGACATAAGGCCAAGGGAAGAATCCGCGCTGTCCCGGCGCCATCTTGGGATCCAGGAAAGTCTCAAAGCGAACAAACTTCGCCGATGACGTCGGTTTTGCGAAGTCAATCATCGCCTTCAGCGGGAAGCCGGTCCACGGCACGGTCATTGACCACGCCTCGACGCATCGATGGCGATACAACCGCTCTTCATGCGGCATTGCTTTCAACAGATCGTCGATCCCGACTTCGCGCGCTTTTTCCACCATGCCGTCGAATTTGATCGTCCACGGTCTGGTTTTCAGCGACTCCGCGGCTGCGGACACATTCTTGGAAAGGCCGAACTCATAAAAATTATTGTATTTCGAGGCCAGGGCTTCCGGCGTCAGGTCGCGATCCAGTTTGTAGATTTCGTTGCGCTTGGCTGGAAACACGCCTTCCATCTCTGCGGCGGCGTGGGCATGGCTTGAGAGGCCCGGCAACATCGCGACCGCGCCCAGTCCGGCGCCGCCTTGCAGCAACGAGCGCCGATTTAAAAACAACGATTCAGGCGTGGCTTCGCGTTCGGCGATTTCCCACCCTTTGCGTCGAATAAGATTCATCGTGCGACCTCCTGCCTGGTCCGCAGGATCGCTTGTACGCCGATCACACGCAAGTCACGTTCCAGCGAGTTCGCGCGACTTGCCCGGGCGCGCCAAGCCGCGCTACGAAAAGCCGCGCTATGGCTTCCTTGAATGCTAGGAGTTACTGATGACGAAGGCGAAGGTCGGAATTATCGGCGGCTCCGGAATCTATGA
>JAYTTW010000055.1:0-10387 GCA_043744855.1 Hyphomicrobiales bacterium | reverse complement strand
CGATGGTGAGTTTGTCGGCGGCGAGAGCAGCGGGCGCCAGCGATACAAGAGAGATCGCCAGCCACGCCGCAATGTGCGCGGCGGATGGCATGGGCAATCTTCCAGACCGTGCTGTCGGCATGGCGTTTTCCCCCTGGTTTGGCCGGATACTCCTGCCTTGGATGTTCCTGCCTTTCCAGGGGGATTATGCTTGATTGGCGGGCTTTGTCACGGCGCCAACACGGGCCTCACGCGGTGTGCCACGAGACGCGCGCCGTGCCGGCGCCGATCATTCCGAGGGCGCGGGCCGCGCCTTTCGACAAGTCGAGCGAGCGTCCGGTCCACGCGGCCGGGCCGCGATCATTGACGCGAACGACGACGCTGCGGCCATTGGCGCTGACGCGAATTCGCGTGCCCAGCGGCAGCGTGCGGTGCGCGGCGGTCAGGCCATTGGGTCGAAATACCTCACCTGACGCGGTGTGGCGCGCCAGCGCTTCGCCGCCGCCGTACCACGAAGCGAGGGTCGCCCCCGCGCCGGATGGGGCGTGCCTTTGCGGGGCGCCATTGCTGCGGCTTCGGCTGTGGCCGAGGCTGAGGAGCACGGGCGTCGCGGCGACCCGAGGCGCCACTGTGACAGCCGGTTTCGACGCTGTACGAGCCAGTTCCTGATTGAAATATTCCGCATTGGAGAGCTCTTCGCGCGCCAACGAGGGAGACGCCGCCGCAGCTAACACGGCGAACACAACAAGTTTTTTCATAAGATACCTTTCCTTTGTTTTGGTATTTTTGTTTCACGAAGCAATCAGCAGTTCATTCGCACCTCAATTTTTTCGGTTGTTGTATAGAAATGCCGACATACCTCTGCGCTCGCACAGGTGGAGGTCGACCCGGTTTGGTTTTTTGTAGGTTGGCCCGACTACTGGCTTGCCAAGCGCCAGCTTACCCGCGACGTGCCTCGGGCTATCATCCCCAAGGCGCGGGCTGCGCCGCGTGAAAGATCAAGAGAGCGCCCGGAGCTTTTGATCGGCCCACGGTCATTGACCCTGACAATCACACTTCGTCCATAGGCGCTGACGAAGAGACGCGTGCCGAGCGGCAACGTGCGATGCGCGGCAGTGAGCGCATCGGGCCGGAAAATTTCGCCGGACGCTGTGCGGCGCGACAGCTTTTCGCTGCCGCCGTACCATGACGCCCATGTGGTGTTGAGCGCCGGCTTCCGCGTCAATGCCGAACCGCTGGGTTGAACCACGGCGTTGCGGGGTTCACCCGCGACCGCTCGGGCAGGGATCGCGACAAGGGCGCCTGGGAGGGTTGCCAGATTTTTCGCGATCGGTTGGCCCGCACGCGCCATCGATCCAGAGGCCATCCCGAGACACGCAAACGCAATCGCTACTAACCTCAATACAACTGCTCCTGATGAAACTGGCCCGATAAAACCGGACCGAATGAGACTGGCCCGAATTGAGACCGGAAAATGTGAGCAATTGCGCTCTTCGGTGGAAAACACGGTTTGGAGGGCCGATACGGCGAAAAAAGGGCAGCTTGACGCCCGGGGGGTCACGCACTGGTGTTGGTGAGCCTGCCGAGAAGCAGATTGCCGATGCCCGCGATGACAAACACGATGATCAACAAGCCATACAGCGACGGCATGTCAAAACGCGAGTATATCTGCATGATCAGGTAGCCAAGCCCTTGATTCGACAGCTTTGTCTCAGCCAGAAGTGCAGTGACGGTCGCCGTGCCAAAACCCAGACGAATGCCGTTCAGCACCGGCACGCGCATCGCCGGCAAGTAAATCTTGGTCCCCATTTGCCACGGCGTGGCGCGGAAGCTCCTGCCGACGCGGATCAGCACCGGGTCCAATTGTCGCATCCCGCTGGCGGTCGACAGGGCAACGGTGAAAAAACACGACAAGGCGCCCAGCGCAATTTTGGAGGCGATGCCGACGCCAAACCACATGATCATGATCGGAAAGAAGATAATGCGCGGCGTCGGCGCGAGATAATAGACGTAGGGTTCGTAGGCGGCCGCCAGAAAGCGGTTGGACCCCAGTACGATGCCAACAAGTATTCCGAGACCCGCCCCAATTGCCAGCGACGCGAAAACTTCCCACGCCGTCACCTGGAGGTTACTCCAGAAAGCCGCCGTGACGAGCAGCTTGCCAATCGAGGCGGCGATGGCCAGCAAGGATGGCACGACATCGCGGAACAGCAGGCCGGAACGCGACAGCGCTTCCCAGACCAGCGCCAGCCCGAGCACGAGGCCAACGCGAATAACGTTGGTGTCGCGGACGGAGACACGCCCCGCCTGGGACCAGCCGCGCGTTGGCAGCGGCACTCTTACCGGCCCGGTCGCAGCCATGTTTCCACCCGCTCGAGAAGCATGAAGAACGCCACGCTGACAATGACGACAAAGCCGATGGCTGCATAGGTGCCCGGCATGTCGTAGCGTTCGGCGAGATCATTGATCAACTGGCCGAGGCCGCCGAGATTGATGAGAAACTCGATGCCGACGACGCTGATGAGCACGAAGGTCCAGGACAACCGGATGCCGGAAAATATTACCGGCAAGGCGGCGGGAATCAGGATTTTCAAGAACATCTGGGATTCCGTCAGCTTCAGACTGCGGCCGACGTTGAGCAGCACGGGCCGCACGCCGAGCAGGCCCTCCGTCGTCTTGATGATGATCGGCGCCAGGCCGGTGAGGACCGACATGACGATGATGGTCAGCGACGAGCGGCCGAACAGCACGAGAAACAGCGGAAACGCCAGCACCAGCGGCGCCGCCGCCATGGCCGCCACCCAGTCGAGTACGGCGCGACGCCAGGCCCGATAACGGTACAGCGCAGCGCCGATGGGCACGCCGATGAGGATGACGAAAATGCAGGAGACGAGCATCTCGAAGCCGGTTTCGCGAATGCGCGCCGGCACGTCCTCCTCGACGATAATGCGCTCCAGCGAGCCGATGACACTGGTCGGGTAGGGTACGATGTATTTGTTGACGTAGCCGAACCGCAACAGTGCTTCGAGAATGGCGAAGGCGGCCACAACCGTCGTGATGCCGAGCGCGACAGGCAGCCAGCGACTTTTGGACAAAGCGCCGGCCCTAGCCACGGGCGGAGCGTCCGCGCGTCGCTGTGCTGGCCTCGGCGTCGGCCATGCCGCGGCTCGCCTCCTCGCGCAGGTCGCCCCAGATTTCCGCGACGTATTTGCCAAAGGCGGGCGAGGACACGACATCGGAAGTGCGTGGGCGTGGCAAATCGATATTGACGACGCGCTTCACCCGGCCAGGCCGATAGGTCATCACGACGATGCGGTCAGAGAGTTGCACAGCTTCCGTGAGGTTGTGGGTAATAAGCAGGGTGGTCTGGTGCAGGTCTTGCTGGATTTGCGTTATCTTGTCGCCAAGCAGCAAGCGCGTCTGCTCGTCGAGGGCGGCGAAGGGCTCGTCCATCAGCAAGATGCGTGGACCCGAAATGAGGGTGCGGGCGATGGAGACGCGCTGCTTCATGCCACCGGACAATTCGGCCGGAAAGCGCTTCTCAAAACCTTTCAGCCCGACGATGTCGACAAAGTGCTGGGCGCGATCATAGCGCTCGGATTTGGCAACCGATTGCAGTTCGAGCGGGAAGGCGACGTTGTCGATGACATTGCGCCAGGGAAACGTCGATTCCTCCTGAAACACCATCCCGACTTTCGGGTGCGGTCCGGCAATGCGCTCGTGATCGATGCGCACATCGCCTTCGTATTCGTCGAGCAGGCCGCCGATGATGTTGAACAACGTCGATTTTCCGCAACCGGAAGGGCCGATGCAGGCGACGAATTCGCCCGGCATGACATCGAAGGAAACATCGTCGACGGCGAGCACGGCGCCTGGCCCTTCGCCAAATTTTTTGCAGACGCGGTCGATGACGAGCTGTGGCTGCAAACCCGATGCAACCACGCTGTCTGCCCCTGCGGGTGCGCTACTCATGCAAACCATCTTTCCGCGCCCGCGTGGCACGGGTTGCAGCGATGATTAGCGTCGGGGCGCCGATTGTCAAATGCAGCAAGAGGTCGACGGCAGTGGCGAAATTGCAGGTCCGCGCCACCCTGCCGGAGCCTTTCAAAACGCCATTCATTCGTGGCGTTTGGGCGTGCAGGCTGAAGCGAAGACAGCGTTAAAGCGCGCGGGCGGCGGCGAGTGTCAGGTTCGCAGCCGGGGAGGCCGCCGACAACTTTTCGAAGTGTGTGGCGCCTGACGTGGGCGCCGCAAAAATCACTTCGAGGGGGTTGGTGCGCGAGGCGGCGCGCAACCCGGTGATGACGGGGGCCGACAAGGCAGTGGTGAAATCAGCAGCGCGCAGCGGCGACGTCATGGTGCGGAAATTCGAACGGTCGAGGCGGCTGACGGCAACCATTTCGTGCGACACGGCGGGGCTCGCTTGCCGACTGGCGGCGCGCAAACCGACAGACTGCGAAACATTTGGCGCGGCGGCGCGGGGGCGGGCGCTGCGCGGCGCGGGTACGACGACGGAGCGTGTTGTTTCCGTCAGCGATGAGGCGGCGTCCGACGCGTAGGCCAGCACTGCAAGGCTGGCCGGGACGGCTTTTCCGCCGGTGATAACGGCGGGCAGATCGTTGGCGCGCGCCGTGCGCAATGGCGTTTCCGCCAGCGCTGAGAACTCGCCCGGACGGCTCGGCGGCAGCGGCACGTCGGCATAGGCGACGAGCGTCGGCGTTGGCAGATTGGTGGGCCGGCGCGGCGGCAGCGGCGCAAAGGAGGCAACGCTGGCGGGAAGCTGGCGGGCGCTGGCGGCGTCGTCGGCGAATTGCGGTCGGGCGGCGGGTGGCTCCGGGATCGGGGTCGGTTTGGGCTCGGCGCGGGCCAGCAGCGTGGGCGCCGGCGCGGGGCGCGCAGCCGTCGGAAGGTTGGCCGCCGCCGGGGGCGCAGCAGCGCCACCACGCCGCGCCGCGTCGGCGAGGAAGAACGAGGCGTTGGAATCATCGTTGCGGGCGACCAGCGTTGCAGCTGGCTGAACCACCCGGGCCGAGGCTGGCGCGCCATTGCGGGGGGCGGCGCGCTGCGCTGCGGCGACGCGGGTGGGCGCCGGCGCCGAGGCGGTTGCGGGTTCATCCTCGCCCAAGCCGAACAGGGTGGCGAAGAAGCCCTTCGACTGAACCTGGGCGATGGTTGGTACGTAAACACCGTTACGCGCCTCGACCATGGCGCGAGCGTCTTCGTAGCGGGCGAGGGTCTGCCCGCTGGCGGCGAGGTGCACCGTTTTGCCGTCCGGAAACAAGCGCGCCAGTTGATCGTAGGTCATGCGCGGCCAGGCGCGTACAGAGCCGACATCGAGGTGCACGAAGGGGCTGTTGGCGGTCGGATAGTAGCCGACGCCGCCGCGCTGCAGGCGCATCGCGATCTCGCGCACGCGCGACATGCTGACATCGGTGTAGTGCATATCCATGGCTTTGCCGAGCATGTGCTGGGAATGCTCGGCCACCGCCCTGGAGCGACGGCGCAGCATGGCGTTGGTGACAGGCGAGCGATAGGCGGAGACAATCTGGACGGCCTCATGCGAGCCGGTTTCGCGGTAGGTTTCCCACACCACATCAAACAGGCGCGGGTCCATCTTGATGGTGTCGTTATTGCGCCAGTCGCGGAGGAAAGTATTGAGCCGGTCAAGGACCGCGTAATCGTAGGAGCCGTTGACGCGGAAAGTGGCGGAAATGCTTTCGCCGGTGTGCGTGTGGTAGAGATTTATGGTGCGGGTATCGCCATTGGCGACGGCGTTTTGGGTCTGGGGGGTAGCAAGCGCGGTGAGAATCAGGGCTAACGGGCCGGCCTTGCGGGCGAGGCGGGTGGTGCAAAGTCTTTTCACGGAGCGTTTCAGCAAACCAGTCACCCGCTTTTCCAGAAGGCCACAGTGGGGATGGCGCCAAACTGCGACGCCCGCTTTGAGATTGTCGTGAAACGGTAAAAAAAGCCGTAAATGGATCCGGCTTTCTACCATCCACGCAGCGTTTGGCAACCCGTGCGGTGCGCTGCCTGTCTCCAACAACGCGCCACCAGAGCCCGCAAATTGCGGCATGAATTTGTCCGAAAGGCCCGGCGATGGCTGGACCGCGCCCCTCAAAGTTCCCCCAGCGCCGAAAGATAGAGGTCGAGAATGGTCTCTTCCTCGATGCGCTTGTCGCGATCCATGCGGCGCAAAGACACGACTTTGCGCATGATGCGGGCGTCGAAACCGTTGCCCTTGGCTTCGGCGTAAACTTCCTTGATGTCATCGGCGATGGCGCGTTTTTCCTCTTCGAGGCGCTCGACGCGCTCGATGAACGCCTTGAGATGGCCGGTATCGACCGGCGCGCCGGAGATGTGCTGTTCAGGTTTGTTCATGATGCTGTCCGCGCTGTCGGGGCCGTCAGGTGAGCGCCGATCAAGCGGCGAGCCAGCCTCGCGGTCAAGCGGCTGGCGGAGTAATCCCCGCAATCCTTTTTTTGCCAACTTTATACCAAGCCCGGCTCAGGCGTGTTTGGTCGGGGGGTGAGCGCTGGCGAACTGCTTTTGCGGGTCGGGCGAGGCATCGCGTTGATAGAGCTGCTTCCAAGTGTCGTAGGGCATGCCATAGACCGCCTCGCGCGCCGCCTCAAGGCCAAGCGGGAGGCTGCGCTGGACGGCCTCCTCCTGCATCCATTTCGACCGGCAATTGCGGCAAAAGCCGGCCAAATTCATCAAATCGATGTTCTGCACGTCGGTACGATCACGCAGGTGCGCGGTGAGGCGGCGGAAGGCGGCGGCCTCGAGTTCGAGACGGGTCTGGCGGTCGAGACCGTCGCTGGCGGGTTGCTGGCTCATATGGGATTTCCCTGGTCGCGCCGCGTGCGGCTGGCCTGATGGGTTATCATATGGGTTTCTTGCAGCGCCAGTACAGGGGTGAGCGCCATGGCCAGACGATCCGCCCATGCAGCGACGCCGGCAAGGTCGGCGACAAGGTCCTGGCGGAATTCAACGAGCACATGTGGAATTCCGCGCGCCGTCCCGTTTTCATGCAGGGTGTCGCCCTCCAGCGCGCCGTCATAGGGCTCGTTGTCGCCGACGACGACGCCCGCAGCGCGCAGAGCTGTGATGAGCGGAGCGGCAATGCGTGCGTCGCCATCCCACAGCACCGCCATCTGCCACGGCCGCTCGACCGACCTCCAGACCGGCGTGAAAGAATGAATCGAGACGATAACAGGCGTTTGCCCCATTGCCAGAAGGCGCTCCAGGGCGCTCGTTACGGCTTGGCGGTAGGGCCGCCAGAAACGCACGCGCCGCCGTTCGACCTCGGCTTCATCGACCGCCACGTTGCCCGGAATGATGGCGCCGTCGGACAGGCGCATCACGAGGGTCGGGTCGTCATCGCCGCGATTGGCGTCGATCAGCAGACGCGAGAAGCCGCCGAGCACGGCGGGCGCGTTGAAATGCGCGGCAAGGCGACGCGTTGCGTCGGCGGCCCCAATGTCCCAGGCGATATGCCGTTCGAATTGCGCGGCGGGCAGGCCGAGATTGGCGTATTCCGGCGGAACCGCGTTGGAAGCGTGATCGCAGATGAGAAGCAGCCGGGATTGCGGATCGCCGGAAATCGATTCGAACGGAACCATCCGCCTAGATTGCCGGGACAGGGGTCGCTTGCAAAGCTGTGTGACGGATAAAATTGTTGACAGGGCGCGAGACACGGCGAAAAAACTTTAAAAGAGGTATGATTCACGTGATTCGACGCCGATCATCGACACTAGGGATGCGCAGGGTCCGCTGCCGCAACCGTCTCATCTTCGCCGGGCTGGCGCTGGCGGGCGTTTGCGCCAGCCATGCAGCGCTCGCCGATTTCCGCCTGTGCAACAACTCCTCCAGCCGTATCTCGATCGCGCTCGCCTATACGGACGGTCAGGGCTGGGTCAGCGAGGGCTGGTGGAATTTGAAGAGCACGGGTTGCGAGGTTTTGCTGCGTGGCAATCTGGCGGCGCAATTCTACTACGTTTACGCCATGGATGAGCGCGGCGGCGAGTGGAAAGGCAAGGCCTACATGTGCACACGGGACCGTGAGTTTCGCATCGACGGTCGCGAAAATTGTCTGGTGCGAGGCTTCGAGCGGACTGGATTTCTCGAAATTGACACCGGCAAGGACGCCAAGAACTGGACTGTTCAACTCACCGATGCCTCGCAGCAGCTGCCGGTGCGGTGAAGCCGCAGCGAACGCCGCTTCGGGGAACTGTTATCGAGCTGTCTTGTCGAGCTGTTTTACCGAGCATTCCTATTGAGCTTTCTTGGGGGCTCGCGTCACCTGCGGCAGAGGCCGGAAAGTAACTGCATGATTCGCTTGCGCCGTGTGAAAATACTCGCAACCCTCGGGCCTGCCTCGCAGGATCCGGCGATCCTGAAGCGGCTGGTCGAGGCCGGCGCCGACGTGTTCCGCATCAACATGAGCCACGCCAATCACGACGCCATGCGCGAGCGCATTCGCGCCATCCGTCAGTTGTCGCTCGAATGCGGGCGGGAAATCGGCGTACTCGTCGATTTGCAGGGGCCGAAGTTGCGCGTCGGAACGTTCACTGAGGGCGGCGTCGATCTCGTGCGCGGCCAAAAATTCACGCTGGATTCCGACACCGCCAACGGCGACATCCACCGCGTGCACCTGCCGCATCCAGAAATCTTGCGGGCGCTCGCGCCGGGTCATACGGTGCTGATCGACGATGGCAAAGTGCGGTTACATATCGTCGATGCCGCGCCAACGAAAGCCACCGCCATCGTCGATGTCGCCGGCCGCATTTCAAATCGCAAGGGCGTCAGCTTGCCGGATACCGAAATCCAGGTGTCGGCGATGACGGAGAAGGATCGCTCTGATCTTGAAGCGGCGCTGAATGAGGGCGTCGACTGGATCGCCGTTTCGTTTGTGCAGCGCGCCGACGACATCGCCGAAGTGAAGAAAATCGCTCGCGGCCGGGCCCTCGTGCTGGCCAAGATCGAGAAGCCGCAAGCCATCGCGCGGCTCGACGAAATCATCGAAATTTCTGATGCGCTGATGGTGGCGCGTGGCGATCTCGGCGTCGAGATGCCGCTGGAAAAAGTGCCCGGCCTGCAAAAGCGCATCACCCGCCAAGCGCGACGATTGGGCAAGCCGGTCGTGGTGGCGACGCAAATGCTGGAGTCGATGATCACCTCGCCGGTGCCGACGCGCGCCGAAGTCTCTGACGTGGCGACGGCGGTATTTGAAGGCGCGGACGCGGTCATGCTGTCGGCGGAAAGCGCTGCGGGCCAATTCCCGGTTGAAGCGGTGGCGACGATGAATCGCATCGCGGAGGAGGTCGAGCGCGACAGCGTCTGGCGTACCGTCATCAATGCGCAGCGCAGCACGCCCGAAGCAACGGGCGCCGATGCCATCGCGGTAGCGGCGCGCGACATCGCCGAGACTCTCGATGTGAAAGCCGTCTGCGCGTGGACGTCGTCCGGCTCGACGGCGCTGCGCATTGCACGCGAGCGTCCGGCGCCGGCGGTGTTGGCGCTGACGCCGAAAATCGAGACGGCGCGTCGGCTGTCGCTGGTGTGGGGCGTGCACGCCATCGTCACCAAGGACGCAGACGATGTTGACGACATGACGGCGCGCGCCTGCAAACTGGCCAATCGCGAGGGTTTCTCCAGGGATGGCGACCGCATTGTGGTGGTTGCCGGCGTCCCGTTCGGCACGCCTGGCGCGACCAACATGATTCGCATCGCCTTCACCGGCAAAGAGAAGTGACAGCGGCGGGTTTTATCTGGCGATGGCGCTGAGGTTTCAGGTTGACGCTGCGACGAGCGGCCGGACGCCGGCTCGCGCGGCGACGTTTTCAATCGCGTCGACAATGGCTTGCGGGTCGGCCCAATGGGGGGAATGGCCGACGCCGGGAAGAATTACCAGTTCGGCGCCGGGGATATCGCGGGCGCTTCCATAGGAATGGATTTTGGTGAGAACAATATTGTCGGCGTCGCCTGTCACGATGACGGTCGGGGCCAATATCTCTCCCAGGCGCGGCGCTTGTTTGAGCACAAATTCGTAGGTGCCCGCGACATCGCGCGCGTTGGTGCCAAAATTGCGTGGCCGCAAGACGCGCGCCACGCCGGTGCGATGGCCGTAGTCGTCGGGCGTCGGCTGCGGGGCAAAGACGGAGGCGAGCGAACGCCGCAGCATCGCGAGGCCGGCGGGAGTGGCGATGAGGTTGTTAAATATCGTGCCCCAAACCGGGTGGGAGGCGATGCGGTAGTAAAGGTCGAGGCCGCCGCCGGGCCAGGGATGCGTGACCGGCGCCACAAGCACGAGGCCGGAAACGAGGGATTTGTGGGCGATGGCGAGATTTGTGGCGAGCACGCCGGACAGGGAGTGGCCAACGCAGATCGCGCTGTCGATATGAAGCTT
>JAYTTW010000054.1:0-2669 GCA_043744855.1 Hyphomicrobiales bacterium | reverse complement strand
CAGCGGAGTTGAGATCGTGCGTCTGCTTGGTGACCTTTACAAGGCGCCAGACGACGTCGTCGACCGTCTTCGCCAGGTGCTTGCGGGCGAATGACCCCGCCAGTTCGCCAACCACAATAGGCCCGGAGCAATTGTCCAACTGGCGTGTAGGCAGAGCGGCGATTTTGCAGTTGCCGCTTTGACCGTCTTTCCGCCGAATGGAAAAATGAGGTGCCGGTATTCAGTCCCGGCCGCGACAAATCGGTCGTGCCGCATGTCGATTTCCGCGCGACTATGTTTTCACGCGTCCTACGGTTTTCGCTCCAGAATGCCGATGAATGTCCGACGCAGCGGCGTGACGTCCGCCGCACTTCGGCGCGCGAAATCATAGTTTACGTCCACAAATTTCGAGCCATCGGCTTCGTATCGGGCGACTTCAGCCGCCGTTGTTGATCCCGGCAAGCGATGCAGATCGGCGAAGCTGTTACGGGCAATCGCATCCTGCCCCTCGCGCGACAGCATCACAGCTACAAAAAGACGCGCCAAAGCCGGATGCCCACTGCCTTTTGGAATGCCAACATAAAGGTAAGATTGTATGGCGGCGTCGCGCAGAACTACTGACTTGAGCGGCGCCCCGCGTGCGGCGAATTTGAGCGCCTCCAAACTTCCGCAATCCAGCCCGAACATGTCGAATTCACCGGTCAGAATGCGATTTGCGTGCCCGCAATTGATGAGGCCTTCGGCTTTTCCGCTAAGTCGTCGCGCCAGTTTGATCGTCCGCTCTGGCCCCCAGACTTCCTTGGAGGCGAGAATGTTCAGGTTGGCGCCATAGGGCGTCGTCGCGACGACATGTTTGGTCTGCAGAAACTCCTCCACCGTGCGCGGCACCTCCTGAAGCGGTACTTTGTTCGAATTGTAGGTCACGCCTGGCAAACGCGTAATGAGCGGAATCGCTCGACCTTCGGCCTCCAGCAGACCGGCGGGTATGTCGGAAAATCCGCCCCAATCCACATTTTCGAGCGCATCCGCGTCAACCATCGCCACAACATGCGTCTCCGATCCCACGAGAATCTCGGAGGAAGGATGGCGGCCCGCCTTCTGTTCTTGCACGGTCTTGGCGACCACGGCTGGAATGTCGGTTACTGGCGTCACGCGGACGCTGGGACGGAAGCCATAATGCTTGACGAAGACGCTGGTCAGCGCGTCAATTTCGGGTTGCCCGCCAAATAATGGCCAGGCAAAGTCCAGGGCCGCCTCTTTCCTCGCCTGTTCTATCCAGCGAGCCTGGGCGCGCTCTTGAGAGAACGCCTTGTCGATGCAAGGACCCGCAGCGACGGCAAGGCACACTGCCACGAGACATTTGCAATTCATCATGGCGCAACTTCCCTCCCGTTCAAGTTCTCCAACGCCAAAGCTCGATGCAAATCGAGCAATGGATAGACCGAGTCAGGCGGACGACGGCCAAAACCACATTCCGTCGCCAAGCCGAAGGAGGAAAGGCGCCGCCGTGCCGCCTCCATGCGCCGACGCGCGCCCTCCATTCCGTCAGTGAAATGAATCAGTCCAAGATAGATTTCCGCTCCCGCCGGGTCGAGCCTGTAAAGCGGCGCGAAATAGGCGTCGTCGTCGCGCTCGCGCGGCACGGGCATGTGAAGGAACGAGAGCTTGGGCGGAGCGGTGCGAACGATTTCATTCCATAGATCGACCATCGTGCCCATGTCTTTCGGCTCGAGCGAATGCCGATGTTTGAAGTCACCGTAACAAAAATGGAATCCTGCTTCCACGGACGCCGGAATGAGGCTGACGATCTCCCGCAACCCTTCGACAATGTCGGCCCGCGTTTCGGTGGCGATGATTGTGCGCACGCCTTCGAGGCTGAGGATTTCGAACACGACGTCCCACTGAATAGCCAGATCGCCTGCCGGTATTTCCTCCAGCATGGCGTCGATTTCAGCGCGAAACCGGCGCAGAATCGCAGGGGCCATGGCCCGTCTCGAGTCGGGAGCGATGTAGATCGTTTGCACGGCGGCTGGAGTCGGCAGGGCAACCATAAAGCGCGCCTGGGCCGGCAAAACATTCTCCGCCCGAAGCGCCCGAAAGACGCCATATGACGCCTTCGCCGCGCGCGCGTAGCCGAACTCGGGCAGATCAAGCGTCGCCGCATCTATCCCGGCGCGTGGCGCACAATAGTGACGCGCGCGCCCCGAATCTGCGGGGATGGTGATCCGTTCAAAGCGGTCATCGGCTTCGAACACTGGCGCGAGACTTTGAATCCAGTCGCTGCGCGCGCCGGTCTCGCCATCCGAAACCCGCGAAACGAATCCGCCGAGCCTTTCGCCGACGGCGCGCATGGCCTCGCCGGCGTCGTGCAGCGGAATGCTGCCGACAAGATGAACTCTGGATTCTTTCATGCGATGGCCTTTCGAACGGGTTCCGCGCTGCCGGCGACCAGACCGTTATCGGCAAAACGCAAGTAGGCGAGAACCAATGGAGTCATCACGGCGATCAGCAACAACGCGGCCGCCGACGCCTGACCTGCCTCGCCGCCCGAAAGCAGAGTGTAGACCGCGACTGCGAAGGTCGTGTTGGCGGGTGACGCGAGAATGGCTCCGAGCGTCAATTCACGGATCGACAGCATGGCCAGCCAAATCCATCCAAAGACAATGGCGGGCCTCAGCAGCGGTGCGATG
>JAYTTW010000053.1:0-35828 GCA_043744855.1 Hyphomicrobiales bacterium | reverse complement strand
AGCATGAAACTGCGGCGCAAACTCGCAGGATGGGATACAAAATATCTCGCAAGCCTGCTCAACCACTCAGGCCGTTAACTTGGATTCGTTGCCCTGGCCCGATTCTGACGCCTCAGATTGCATGGCGAGGCATTTTCCGCCGGACCCTACGCGGCCTCGCGAGAAAGTCATAGCATTCTGGCTGCGCTCGGACTTGGGCTGCGCTATGGATGCGTATGGATGGCGAACGGCAATCGGACAAGCGCGACCCGGCCCAACTGCCAGCAAGGCGGGGCATCCTGCGCTTTCTGCCGTTGGTTGTGATTTTCGCCGCCATGGTGGCGGTATATGCCAGCGGCGCCACCGGCTATCTGACCTTGGAGAAGCTGCTGCAAAGCCGCGACCGCCTTGGGGCTTTTATCGACGCCCACAAAATTCTGGCGCTGCTCACTTATGGCGCCATATACGCCGCATGCGTCGCGCTATCGCTGCCCGGCGCCCTGTTGCTGACCATTTCCGGCGGCTTTCTGTTTGGCTGGCTTGCCGGCGGCATCGCGGCGACAATTTCGGCGAGCCTCGGCGCAACGGTCATCTTTCTTGTAGCGCGCACCTCTTTGGGCGCGGCGTTGCGCGAGCGGGCGGGGCCGTCGCTGGCCGGCTTCCGCGACGGCTTTGAACGCGACGCTGCCTCGTACCTGCTTTTCTTGAGGCTGGCGCCCGTATTTCCTTTCTGGCTCGTCAATCTCGCGCCGGCGCTTCTCAACGTGCCCCTCAAAACCTTCGTTTGGACGACATGCCTCGGGATCATACCCGGCACATTCGCCTATGCCTTCGCTGGCTCCGGCCTCGATTCCGTGGCTCTAGCGCAGCGGCGCGCCTTCGACGCCTGCGTCGCGTCTGGCGCGACTGATTGCAAGGCGGATATCTCGCTGCATCAGCTGGTCACGCCGCACCTGATGTTGGCATTCGCGGGGCTCGGAATAATCGCCCTCGTGCCGGCGCTGTTGCGTCGCTGGCGCGCTATCGAGGCAAGACGCGGCGGAGACAAATAACATGGCCGAAGTGCTTCGCCCCGACCTTTGCGTCATCGGCGCCGGCTCTGGCGGCCTCTCGGTCGCCGCCGCCGCAGCGATGATGCGCGTGCCCGTTGTGCTCATCGAAAAGGCCGAGATGGGAGGTGATTGTCTGAACAGCGGCTGCGTTCCTTCGAAGGCGCTGATCGCTGCTGCAAACACAGCGCACACCCTGCGCGCCGCCGCCCGCTTTGGCATCGCCGCCGTCGAACCGCGCGTCGACTACGCCGCCGTGCACGCGCACATCCACAAAGTGATTGCAGCGATTGCACCCAACGATTCGCAGGCGCGTTTTGAGGCGCTTGGCGTGCGGGTCATCCGTGCGTCGGCGCGCTTCACCTCGCCGCAAGCCGTGGAAGCCGGCGGCCTCGAGGTGCGCGCCCGGCGCTTTATCATCGCCACCGGGTCGTCGCCCCAGCCGCCGCCAGTTCCCGGCCTTGAAACCGTCCGGTTTTTCACCAACGAAACCATTTTCGGATTGCAGGAACTGCCGCGCCGGCTGGTCATCATCGGCGGCGGCCCTGTCGGCGTCGAGCTGGCGCAAGCCTATCGCCGTCTCGGCGCCGACGTTACCATTCTGGAGGCGGCCAAAATTCTTGGCCGGGAAGATGCGGAACTTGCCGACGTCGTGATACGACGCCTTCGCGAGGAGGGCGTCGTGCTGCGCGAAAATGTTTCGATCCTGCGCGTCGAGCCGCGCGCCGCTGGAGCCCGCGTCGTTATCGCTGGAAAAACCATCGAGGAGTTTGTTGATGCGACGCATCTCCTCGTTGCCGCCGGCCGGCGCGCCAATGTCGGCAATCTCGGTCTGGAAGCAGCCCAAGTCGAATATAACGACAAGGGCGTCAAGGTGTCGTCGTCGTTGCGCACCAGCAACCGGCGCATCTACGCCATCGGCGATGTCGCCGGCGGCGCGCAATTTACCCACGCCGCCAATTATCATGCCGGTCTGGTGCTGCGCGCGACGCTGTTTCGTCTGCCGGTAAAATTGCAACCGCATCTCATTCCGCGCGTCACTTATACCGATCCGGAGATCGCCGTTGCCGGAATGACGGAAGCGCAAGCCCGGCAAGCCCATACCAAAATAGGCGTCTGGCGGTGGCCATTTGGTGAAAATGACCGCGCGCAAGCCGAACACCAAACCCACGGCCACGTGAAGATCATCGCCGACAAACGCGGTCGCGTGCTGGGCGTCGGCATTGTCGGCCCGCATGCCGGCGAACTGATCTCGTTATGGCAATTCGTCGTAGACAAACGCATGAAGGTGAGCGACGTCGCCGGGCTGGTGCTGCCGTATCCGACCTTGGCGGAGGCCGGTAAGCGCGCCGCTTCGTCCGCGTTTGCTGCCTCGTTGCGCAATCCCTGGCTTAGCCGCGTACTCGGCTGTCTCCGGCGTTTTGGTTGAGAGTGCAGATGCTTGATCGCAGTGACAGCACGGACACAGCCGCAACAGGCGACGCACGTTCAACGCCGAGGCGAGTGCGCTTCGGCCTCGCAAGCCGGCTGCTGGTTCTGGTGGCAGGCTTCGTGATGCTGGCGGAGGTGGCGATCTACGTTCCCTCCATCGCCAACTTTCGCAACAACTGGTTGCGCGACCGACTGAGCGCGGCAAACACGGCGGCAATGGTATTTGAGGCGGCGCCGGCGAACATGGTGCCCGAAGAACTTGCTGCCGCCATTCTTCACAGCGTCGGCGCCAAAACCATAGTGCTCAAGATGAATGACACGCGGCGCCTGCTGGCTTCAGGCGACATGCCGCCGCGAATCGACGAAACCTTTGATCTGCGCGCCCCCGGGCCATTTTATTCGATCATGGCCGCGTTCCATACGCTCGCAGCGCCGCCCGGCCGCATCCTGAACGTCGTCGGCCCCGCGCCAATGAACGCCGAATTTATCGAGATTACCCTCGACGAGACGCCGCTGCGGGCGGCGATGCAGGCTTATTCCATCAACATTCTACTGCTGTCGCTGTTTATCTCGGCGCTCGTCGGTGGCCTTGCTGTGGCGGCGATTCATCTGATGGTGTTGCGCCCGGTGCGCCGGTTGACATCGAACCTCATGCAATTTGGCGCCGATCCCGAGAATGCGGCGAGAATTATCAGGCCGTCGGGCAACACCCATGAAATAGGCGTGGCCGAAGACGCCCTGAACGGGATGCAGCGCGCCCTCGTCGATGAACTCAACCAGAAAAAACATCTGGCGGCGTTGGGACTGGCGGTCGCCAAAATCAATCATGACCTGCGCAACATGCTGGCGTCGGCGCAACTCATTTCCGACCGCCTGGCCGAACAATCCGATCCGCTTGGCCGACGTCTTGCGCCCAAACTTGTCGCCACTCTGGATCGCGCCATCGCGTTTTGCCAGTCGACCTTGACCTATGGCCGCGCCGTTGAACGCCCTCCCAGACTGGCGAGCGTTGAATTGCATTCGGTTGTGCACGACGCTGTCGAGACGGTGTCGCCGGAAGGTGTGGGTCGTACGCAAATTCGCGACGAGACGCCGAAGGATATAGTTGTGCAGGCGGACGCCGAGCATTTGTTCCGCGCCTTGCTGAATGTCTGCCGCAACGCTGTTGACGCGCTCGAAGCCGCTGGCCCCGGCAATGGCGACACCGCCATCGTACGCGTCCGCGCCTGGCGCGAAAATGGCTTCGTAACCATCGAAATCGCCGACAATGGACCTGGCGTACCGGTCCCGGCGCGCGCCAGCCTTTTCAAGGCTTTCCAGACCTCGGCGCGGCCCGGCGGCGCTGGCTTGGGGCTGGCGATTGCGGCCGATCTCGTGCGTGCGCAGGGCGGCCAGATAAGTCTTGCGGAGAAAGCCTCGCTGCCAACTCCCGGCGGCGCGACGTTCCTCATCCGCTTGCCGGAGGCGACAGGGAGCAGCGGAAAATAGTGCGCTTGCAACGCCGTTGTATCAGGGTTGCCAACCCGACAGCGACCCGCTACATGACCCGACGCCGGGCTTGCCCGGCTTTGTCGTCACCCCTACACAACATGTGCCGACCGCGCGCCCGTAGCTCAGCTGGATAGAGCACCAGACTACGAATCTGGGGGTCGGGAGTTCGAATCTCTCCGGGCGCGCCAGTCTTTTTAGCAGTGCCGCAAGTGTTTAGCGGCGCTGCGCCGGCCTCACCAACTTATAACGATGGCGAGAGGCGGCATTCAAAACGCCCTCAAGCATCATCATTGTCATCATCGTCGTCGGCGGCGTCCTCATCCACCATCAGGGTCAGCTGGTCTCCATCGGCGCTGGTCGTTTTGGGGGCCTTGCGCTCTGCGGCGGTCGGTTGCGGCAGATCGTTGGCCGTGAAACAGGGTTCAGACACGACTTTGTCCAATGCAGCCGCCAGATCGGGTTCCATCGCAAGGGTGGCTTCTAGAACCCATAGCAGTTCCAGAAATTCATCGCTCATTCGCGCGGTCCACCGTTCGGGGCGGATTTCGTCTAGTGGCGAGGATTTCTTGCCAGCGCGCTTTTTCATCCGATAGCCGAGCCACGATTGCACGACCTTGAGGCCTGATACCTCAAAATCCCACACCTCAGGCGCAACGGGGCCAAACCGGCCATCACCGACCGTTATTTCCCGCGTGGCGGGGTCGTAGGCATTTTCGGCGGGATAGTGGGCCGGGGCCGACGACACGCCCTTGATGGTCGTGGCCTTGCCGTTCGGCACCTCGTCGCCTTGGTTCGCGTCTTGGAAGCGCGCGGCATAAGTATGCAGCCAAATCAGCTTTCGACCAAGTTTCGCTGCATGGGCAAAGGTCGCGCCGTTTTTCGTCATCGGAACGCGCGGGCCGGGGGTTTCGAGTTCGTTCCAGAATCGTTTGGTATAGGACTGGCCGCCCAGCAGTGCATAGACATAGGCTGCAAGGTCTTCTGCCGAAGGGGTGGAGCCATGTTCCTTGCCAAGAGCCGCCAGTAGTCCGGCAGTCACGTTCGGGTCGGTTCCGGCGGCATCGCGGTAAAGAGGGATCACGTCCTTGCCGCCGCGCCGACAGAACACGTCAATATCCGGGACACTTGAAGAAGCGCAGATACCTTGTCCCTCACCGAGCACCTTGGTGGTCAACGTGAACAAAAATAACTGTCTTAATCCCGAGACCTGCCAAAGCGCTTCGCCCATTCTGTCATTGAAACGAATGTCTTCTATGGCAAAATGACGATCATACGATCGATATGTATACGCCGAAATTCTCGGTGTTTCTGTCCCCTTTGGAAGGCTTTTTAGCGTTGGGAGAAGTTCCCCAGTCATGTGGTCCCGGTAAGATTTTTCAATCTTTCGGTATTTATTATTTTTGAAATATTTAGCGCGAGACGTACCCGTTTCACCCAACATTTTGGTCCAACGTCTTTGGATCAACTCCTGCGTTTCTGCTATTGGCCACGGCCTGCCAAATTTCGAGCCGCTCCGCTGATATGGAAAAAGGTCTATTAGCTGGGGCCATTGAAAGAAATCGCCCTTGCCGATAGGCAGAAACGGTTTGTGCCAATCGTCCGGGCAATTCCGCCAGACAAGGCCATGGAAGTCCGCAACTCCGTCGAGATGCGTCAGCTTTGCGTCACGGGTTGCGCCCTCTACCTTTGCATAGTGAACCTTGGCAGGTTTGTCGGCCGAAGGCTTTGCCGAACGGACACCAATAGCGATAGCCACCGGCGTCTGGATGTTGAAAACGTTTGGCGTCTTGCGCGTGCCAAGGTTGTCGCCGCCTAAGTCGATAATCCAAAGTTCATCGAAGGTCCGTCGCATCACCTCGCGCACTCCGACAAAACCTGGCCCAGCCAAATAACTGGACGCGGTGATGAACGTGACAACACCTCCGCAAGTCTGTTGCTCAAACAGTCGCCACAGTGCCCAGCGCCAGAAATAGACATAGTCGTTGTAAAGGTTCTTGAGATGGACGCCTGCGCCTGCTTTTATCGCCGGTTCCGTGAAATCTTTCAGTATCGCTCGGTCGCCTTGCTCTTCTTGCTTCGCCCCACCTTTTAACTGATCCCCGAACCGCACCCAACCGCCCTTTCGCTGGGTCGTTGTGTCGTCCTCCTCGATATTTTGGCGATCGTATGGCGGATTGCCAAGGCAAACGAGAATATCCCCGCCCTGCTTCACCTTTCGCGCGGTCTCATGTTCTTGGGTCAGTGCCTTATGTGTGAGATCAAGCCCACCCGGCGGGGCCTTGTTGGGACTTGAAAGTGTATCGGCCAGGTAGATGTTCAGCCGCTTGCCGAGCTTCTCTTCGGAGTCACCTACGGCGGCCTTGGCATCGTTCATCGCGCCTTCCAGCGCCTGCGTCAGCCGCAGATGGGCGACGGCATAGGGGCCGACCAATATCTCGAAGCCGTGCATGTTTTCGGCCATCTGACGGGCGCGGGCGGGCACGGCGCCGGGGCCAGATCGCGCGCGAACCTTCTCCAGCCCATGCTTGACCGCTGCGACAGGATAGGTGCCGGTGCCCACCGCAGGGTCCAGGAACACCACGCCATCATCGGCAAAGCCCAGTTTCTTGCCGAACCGCTTTTCCAGCAGTTCGCTGGCCAGCCGCACCTGCAATTCGACAACCTCTCGCGGGGTGTAATAGACGCCATAATCTTTGCGCAGCTTCGGATCGTATGCGGCGAGGAAGTCTTCATAGAAATACAGCCACAGGTCAGGCTTCGATTTCAGAAAGTCGTGGGGGTCCAGCGCCTCCAGCGAGCGTTGCAGCATCTCGAAGCCGACAGATAATTCCGCCCGCGCCTCTTTCTGGCCCAGCAATTCCAGTGTGCGCGCCAGCAGGCCGTTATTCTTGTCGAGCGTCTTGGCAGCCTCGACCGGATCAAGTTTCGCGGCACCTGACAGGCGGGCGAGCAACATCGCATAGGTCACGGTCTGGGCGTAGGCGTCCGCGAATTTGGCGTCGTCTGAGTCGGGGAAGAAGAACTGCCGCCATTCGTTGGCTAGAAGTTTGACCGCAGAGCCGGGAACAGCAAGGGCGGCCTCAACCTCAGATCGCAGGAAGCGCGTCAATGGGGCGAGGTAATTGGCCAGACCAGAGGGATTGTGCGGGACAATAGGCTTCCACCCCAGAAAGTCGCGCAGCAGTCGTTCAAGCCCATCGGCATCCTCCTGCGTCGTGGCCGCCTTGCCTTTCGTGGTCGGATCGTCGTGCAGGCGAACTATAGGCTGCCCATTGGGGCGTTCACCGCTGCGATATAGCGCCCAGTCGCGCCCATCGGTATAAATCAGATTTGGCAAGCCTTTCAGCTTTTCCCACTGCTTCTTGTTGTGGTCGCCCTTGAGCGTCGGGGCATCGGCCCCGAGGCTCGGGGCCTTCAACTCGATATAACCGCAGATTAGTCCGCCTACGTAAATCGCAATGTCAGGCCGAACCTTGTGCTCGGAGAGATGTGTCTCCGTGCGTGTCTCAATCTTCAGACCAAGCGCCGCGCCCCAGGCTGAGATCAAGGCCGCAATCTCTGGCTTTAGCTGATCCTCACGGGAAGCTGGACCGGGAAGCAGAAACTTCGCCTTCAGAGCTTCCGCGTAACCCTGAAGAAATGCGAAGCTCATAAGCTGCTCCTGTCCTTGCGTGCGGGTTGGATACGCCAACGAGAATCGTCTTGGCACCGGCGCTCGATCACACTTCCATATCCGAGGATTTTATGAAAATCACGGATAAGTTTCTGAGCATTTACGCGGCGCATCCTGTCGCTCTGGCGCTTCGCGCCCGACTCGTCCAGCAACTCCACGACGTCATCCGAGGATGCGCCATTAGGCCGCGACAGCAATTGTTTCGTCTCACGTAGGGAAACGCTTTGCGAGTGTGGCCGCGAGCCTTCGATTTGAGGAAGTTCGCTTCGTAGATGCCCTCATCCTCCCGCCGAAACCTGCTTTTCTCTTCCCGGCAAATCAGCAGCGGGCGTTTCCCCCTTGGCCTCCTGTTCAGTCTCGGCATTAATTTCCGCCCCCACCATGATCACGATTGCCGATATCCACATCCAGACCATCAGGCCGATGGCGGCTCCCAGCGTTCCATAGGTTTTGTCGTAGTTGGCGAAATGCGCCGCGTAGTAGGAGAACCCGGCCGACGCCAGCAGCCATGAAAGCGCCGCGAAAATACTGCCGGGCGTCACTCATTTCCACTTGGGTTTCTTGTGTGCGGCGCCCCACCTGTAGAGCACCGCCAAGCCCAAAATAATGGCCGCCAGCAAGACCGGCCATCGCAGCAGCGACAGCCAAATACCCACTGCCGCGTAATCGAGGTGCAGGCGCGTTAGCAGCAAAGGCAGCAAGATCATGCAACCGAAAGCGAAGGAAACAAACAATATCGTCGCCAGCGTGAACCCCAGCGAGAGGGCGTTCAGTGCGAAAAATCCGCGCGTCTCGGATTCCTCATATGCCACGTTCAAGGCGTCGAAGAGGGCCTTCATACCCGCGTTGGCGCTCCACAACGCGGTCATCAGTCCAACGCCGAATCCATTCCCCAGTTTGCCCGGGCCAGCTGCGGCGATGCGGCTGACTTCGCCACCGATCACGTCGATCGCGCCTGCCGGCAGAATGCCAGCAAGCTGGTTCATGTGACTGACGATGCGTGCGGGATCGGTGAACAGGCCGTAAATCGACACCGTGGCGGTGACGACTGGAAAAATCGCCAGCAACCCGTAGAAAGTGAAACCCGCCGCTACCGCCATGACGCGGTCCTTGCCAATCCGCGCCCAAACGCTGCGGGCGATATCCATGCCTTTTCTTGCCAAAGGTTGCGGCGGCTCGACCGCCATGCTGCCATCCTCGTGCGAAGTCGCGGTATCGCCCGTGACAGCGAGCTTCGTGCCCGCCGTGGCGAGAAGCAGGTAGGCGACGCCAAATTTTACCAGATCACCGGCGGAAAAGGTGTCTGTGAATTTTGCGTTGTCCGTCTACACACTTCCCCAATAGCCAGCGTAGTCATGACGTCGCTGACCCGATCCCGTTCCCTCGCGGTGACGTTTTGCGTCAGCGAAAAACTCAAGTTTGCCATGGACCCCAACTTGGACCCAACCTGGATCCCAACTTGAACCCAACGTGTCGAAACGCCGGTTCCGCCGGCGCCATCGACGCCAACGCGAAAGGCTGTAAATTGCCGCGATGGCCACAGATGATTCCAGGTTTCCCGCCAGCCCCGCCGTCGCCTTGTCTGCGAACGCCTCGCGCGAAGCCTCGCTCGAATCGGCGGCCGTTTCCTGGCGCGCCTTGCTTTCAACCTATCTGCCGGCGCTGGTTCTGGCGCTCGGCGCCGGCATCGCCTTACCCGCCGTTCCCGCGCTGGCGAAGTCCTTCGACGTAACCTTCGGCGTCGCCAGCGGTGTCGTCACCGCCTATCTCGTCGGTAACGTTGCGGGCACCCTGCCAACGGGCTGGCTCATCGACCGCTTCGGCCTGCGCGCCGTAATGATCGCCGGGCCGCTGCTGACCTCGGCCACCGCCTTGCTGGTGTGGCGCGCCACCTCGTTCGATGAATTACTCGTCCTGCGTTTTCTCGGCGGCTTCGCCGCGCAGATGTGGGTGATGGGACGCCTTGCGGCGATTTCCCAAGGCGCGTCGACGGCGCAGCGAGGCCGCCAGGTGAGTTGGATGTTCGGCATGGACAACACCGGCATGCTGGCTGGCCCGTTGCTCGGCGGATACCTTGCCGCGCGATGGGGCGCCGGCGCGCCGTTTCTGGCCTTTAGCGCCATCGCTTTGCTGGCCCTGGTTCCAACGCTCATCTTCGCCACCCCGCGCATGGCCGCCAAGAGGGGCGCTGCCGGCAACTCCGCAGATCCCCGCGCCACGACGTTTCGCGAAATCGTGCTGCCGCGCCTGGCTTTCTTCGGACTGACGCTTTTGGCCGGCTTGACGCGCGGCCCGGTCGCTGCGGGATTGCTGCTGCTTTACGCCGCTTTTGAATATGACCTCGGCCCGGAACAGATCGGCTATCTGGCTACCGGCGCCGCGACGATCTCCTGGCCCATCGGGTTTATAGCCGGCTGGATGATGGACCGGTTCGGCCGCAAGCGCACCATCATTCCCGGCTTCACCGGCGTCGCCATTTCGATGCTGGCGCTGGCGTCGTCGGCGTTCCTCGATTTGTCATACTCCTGGTTTGTCGCGCTGTTTTTTGTCGCGGTGGCTTTTCAGGCGCTCACCGGCGGCTCGATCCAGACCGTCGGCACTGACGTGGCGCCGCCGCAAGCGCGCGGACAGTTTCTTGCGCTGTGGCGCTTTACCGGGCAGGGCGGCAGCGCGCTCAGCCCGCTGGTGTTTTCGCAAATCGTCAGTGCGCTGAATTACGGCAGCGCTTTCCTCTTCGTCGGCGTGACGGCGGTTTGCATTGTCTTGCTGGCGATCTTTCGCGTTCCCGAAACCGGGGCGCGACGCTAGAGACATGGTGCTGTCCCGGCTGCGCCCCCAATATTCACATTGAACATGTTGCGGCAAACAAACATGGTGCAGCAAACAAGCATGGTGCGGCAAACTTCTGACATCTGGCGAAAGCTGTCGCGCGCGTTTGCTTTCGCCCGTCATGTGCCGCTGTCGAAACTCGCGCGCCGCATCGAACTCGAGGGTTTGCGACGTTTCCGGCAGGCGCGGACGCCGCCCGCTTCGTTCGCCGCCCCGGCGCCAAGGCTCAGCCGCTCGCCACCCTCGCCCGTGTTCGCGCCTCGTCACGCGGAAATCGTCGGCGATCTCAAGGGATGGCGCTTCGGGTTTCTGCATCGCACGCACCAGTGCGGCCCTCGGGTTGACTGGCGGTTGGGCGGCGAGGGCGGCGCCAATCAACTGTGGCGGATGAATCTGCATTACATGGAATACCTCGAGGCCGTCGACGACACGGCGTTCGTCGATCTCGTCGGGCAATGGATCGCGGCCAACCCGCCTTTCGCCAGAGAATACTGGCGCGACGCATGGAACAGTTATGCGGTATCGCTGCGCAGCGTCGTATGGATGCAGCAATTGGCGCTACGCCGCGCAAGGCTCCCGCCAGCGGTTGTCGACGCCACCGTGCAGTCGCTGGCGCAGCACATGCGGTTTCTCGAAACCCATCTGGAAACCGACATCGGCGGTAATCACCTCATCAAGAACATCAAGGCGCTGTTGCTTGCATCGTGTTTTTTCGACGGCGCTGAAGCCGGCCGATGGCGAGCCCTCGGCCTGCGGTTCCTGGATCGTGAAATCTCCGGCCAGGTGTTGGCGGACGGCGTGCACTACGAGAGATCGCCATCCTATCACTGTCAGACGTTCGCTGATCTGCTCGAATGCCGGGTCGCGCTCGGCAGCGATCCCCTGCGCGGCAAACTGGATGGCGCCTTGCAACGCATGGCGGTCGCAACGGCGCGGCTCACGCATCCCGATGGGCGCGTCGCGCAGTTCAACGACGCCGGACTGACGATGGCCTATTCGCCGGACGATTGTCTCGCCGTTTACGGGAAAATTTTTCCGCTCGCGCCACTGCCGCAAGGCGCATTTGCATTTCGCGACGCCGGATATTTTGGCTTGCAAATCAACCAGACATATCTGTTGTTCGATTGTGGAAAGATTGCGCCAGACGATCTGCCGGCGCACGGTCACGGCGACCTCCTCGGGTTTGAATTGTCGGTCGCCGGCCAGCGGATTTTCGTCGATCCCGGCGTCTTTGAATACATCGCCGGTGAAAGGCGACAGCGCTCGCGTGCCGCTTCCGCCCACAACACCCTGTGCTTCGATGGCGAGGACCAGGCGGAGTTTTTTGGCGCTTTTCGTTGCGGTCGCAGACCCGCGCCAGCACTGCAGTCGATTGAGGTGAGCGAGGACCACCTTGTTGTTGAAGCCACCCACGATGGGTTTGCGCACCTCTCCGGTCGCCCGCGCCATGTTCGCCGCATGGCGGTGCGTGGCGACGCGGTGGACATCGACGACCGGATCGATGCTGGCGCAGGCCAGGCGGCGACCGTGGGGTATCTGTTGCATCCCGAAGTTGTGGTCGAAATTTTGCCTGACGGCGGCTTTGTTCTGTCGCGTGGCGAGGCTCGCATCGCCTTCGCAACGTCGCTGCCGGCGCGCGTTGAGCCGGCGGTCTGGTGGCCGGACATGGGCGTCGAACTACCGACAAAAAGATTGCTAATCGCACTCGGGGGCGGCATTAGGAGCCTGCAAACAAGCCTTCGGTTTTCCTGATACCGGAGCGGGGACTGGCATACTTCATGAAGCAGGTCGTGCAGAGCTACAGAACTGGCGAACTCAAGGTCGCCGATGCGCCTGCGCCATGGGTCAGCGAGGGCGGCGTGCTGGTCGCCACCCGCGTTTCGCTCATCAGTTCTGGCACCGAAAAGCAACTGATGGACCTTGCCAAAGCCTCGCTCGCCGGCAAGGCGCTCGCGCGGCCCGATCTCGTGCGCCGCGTCTTGCGCAACGTGCAGCGCGACGGTTTGCGCCCGACCATCGAAAAAGTGTTCGCCAAACTCGATACGCCGATTCCCCTCGGGTACAGCCTTGCCGGTGAAGTTCTCGAAGTCGGCAAGCGCGTTGCGGGCGTCGCTGTCGGCGACCGCGTCGCCTGCGCTGGCGCCGGCCTGGCCAATCATGCTGAAATAAATGTGGTGCCGAAGAACCTCACGGTCCGCATCCCCACCGCCGTCGATGATGAGGACGCCAGTTTCGTCACCCTGGGAGCCATCGCCTTGCAAGGCGTGCGCGTCGCTGCGCCAACCCTTGGCGAGCGTGTCGTGGTGATGGGCTTGGGGTTGATTGGCCTGCTCACGGTGCAGCTGTTGAAGGCCAACGGTTGTGAAGTCCTGGGCTTCGATCCGAACGCGGCGCGCGCCGCGTTGGCGCTGGAAATGGGCGCCGATATCGCCCTCAGCGACGGGCTCGTCGAGGCTGTCGCCGGGTTCACCGCCGGCCACGGCGCAGATGCTGTGATTTTGACGGCTTCCTCAACGTCGAGCGATCCGGTCAACACCTGCGCGGAAATCAGCCGCCTGAAAGGCCGCGTCGTCGTCGTCGGGCTGGTCGGCATGACCATTGATCGCGAGCCCTTCTACAAGCGCGAACTCGATCTGCGTTTGTCCATGTCGTACGGCCCCGGCCGCGGCGATCCCGCCTATGAGCAAGGCGGGCACGACTATCCGTTGGCCTATGTACGCTGGACCGAACAGCGCAACATGGAGGCGTTCCTCGGCTTGGTGGCCGCGGGAAAGGTCACTCCCAAAAAACTCGTAACGCATCGCTTCGCGATTGCCGACGCAACGCAAGCCTATGCTCTGATGGAAAGCGGCGCGCCGCACATGGCGCTCTTGCTGACCTACCCCGAGCAGGATGCGAGCCGGATCCAACGTTCGATTCGCCGGTCGCCACCACGAACCACCGACGGCGCGCCCGGCGTCGCCTTTATTGGCTTCGGCAATTACGCCAAGGGTATCCTGCTGCCAGCGGTGAAAAAAGCTGGCGAGCATGTATTGACCGGCGTCGTCACCTCGACGGGCGTCAGCGCCGAACACGCCGGCGTCAAACATGGTTTCGCTGTCATCGCCACCGACCCCGAAGCGGTTCTTACTGACGCGGCGACCGACGTCGTCTTCATCGCCACGCGACACGACACCCACGCGGCGCTCGCCGCTGCCGCGCTCGCCGCCGGCAAGCACGTTTTTTGCGAAAAACCCATCGCGTTGAACGCCGCCGATCTGGCCACCGTCGTTGCGGCGGCGAATGCCAGTTCGGCATGTCTTGTCGTCGGCTTCAATCGTCGCAACGCGCCGTTGCTGCAGCAGGCGAAGCAATCTTTCGCGCCCCGCACCGGTCCCATGGTGATGCTCTATCGCGTCAACGCCGGCGCCATCCCCGGCGCCAGCTGGATACAGAGGGAGGAGGGCGGCGGGCGGGTGATGGGTGAAATTTGTCACTTCATCGACGCCATGACGTTTCTTTGCGGATCGTTGCCGGTTGAGGCGCAGGCAATTGCGGCGCGCGACCATGCAGACGCGGTCTCTATCTTGCTTCGCTTCGCCGATGGCTCGACTGGAACCATCGTGTATTCCTCACTTGGCGATGCGTCCGTGCCGAAAGAATATTTCGAGGCGTTTGCCGCCGGGCGCGTCATGCGACTGGATGATTTTCGCGCCCTGACGCTGACAGCACAGGGCAAAAGCCGACGCTTCAAGTTGGCGCAGGACAAAGGCCAGACTAACCTGGTGAAGCAGTTTCTGGGGGCCACGCGCGGACGCAACGACGCCCCCATTTCCCTCGCGGAAATCGTTGCGGTCACCGAGGCGACGCTCGCCATCGAAGAATCGTTGCGCTGCGGCGCGCCGGTTCGCCTTGAGGAGATCGCGATTTGACGTCGCTCGCCTCAGCGCCCAACCACCTTGCGGCAAGCCCGCCGGGTTCGCCGACCATTACCGTCATCATCCTCACTTTCAATGAAGAACTTCACATCGAGCGTTGCATCTCACGTATCGCCGCGCTGGCGAACCGCATTCTCATTGTCGACAGTTTTTCAACCGATAGAACCGTGGAACTGGCGAGAGCCTGCGGGGCGGAAGTGGTGCAGCACGCCTTCCGTCATCAGGCCGCACAGTTTCAATGGGCGATGGATTCCTGCGATGTCCGCACCGACTGGATATTGCGTTTGGACGCCGACGAATATCTCGAACCCCGCCTGATGGACGCCATCCGCACCGTTTTGCCGACGCTTGAAGCTGACGTGTGCGGTCTGAATTTCAAACTTCGGGTGGTTTTTCGCGGGCGCTTCATGCGCTTCGGCGGATATTATTCGACCCTGTTGACCCGTTTGTGGCGCACCGGCGCAGCCGTCTACGAGCAGCGCTGGATGGATGAAAAAATTGTATTGCTGCATGGTCATTCCAGACAAATCGGCCCCGGTGACCTTGTTGACGAAAACCTCAATGATATTGGCTGGTGGACCGACAAGCACAATCGCTACGCCACGCGACAAATGGTCGATTTCGTCAATCGCGAATATGGTCTCACGCCGATCAACGATTCCGTCGACAAGGGCGCGCATGCGCAGGCGCGCTTCATTCGCTTCGCCCGCAACTGCGTGTTTGCGCGTGCGCCGCTTTACCTGCGCAGCGTCCTCTACTTTTTTTACCGCTACTTCTTCCGCCTCGGTTTCCTCGATGGCAGACAGGGTTTCGTGTTCCATTCCCTGCACGGGTTCTGGTATTTCATGCTCATCGACGCGAAAATTGAGGAGGCGCGCGCCTTTATCGCCGCCCACGGGCGCGAGGCGTTCCAGCAACGTCTGGCGCAGCGCTACGGGATTGACCTGAGCCAACCCTGACGGGTACGCGTCGCTCCGCGAGCAAGGAACAGGCAACGATCATGTGCGGTATCGCCGGATTTCTCGGCCTCAACGACAAGCCATTGCTGGCGGAAATGGCTCGCCGGATTGCTCACCGCGGCCCCGATGGAGAGGGCCTGTTGCACGACGAATTGGCGCAGGTGGGCTTGGCTCACCGCCGGCTTGCGATCATCGACACAAGCGATGCCGCGCAGCAGCCGATGGCCAGTTGCGACGCGCGCTACGAGGTCATTTTCAACGGGGAGATTTACAATTTCAAAGCGCTTGGCGAGGAACTGCGCGCCGCCGGTTACGTTTTCAATCCCAACTCCGACACGGCGATTCTCGGACCCCTGTATGATCGCTTTGGCGCGGCGATGTTGTCTCGCCTGAATGGCATCTTCGCTTTCGCGATATGGGACCGTCGCAAGCTCGAACTTTTCGTTGCGCGCGATTTGGCCGGCGTCAAACCGCTGTATTATTCGCGCCTCGCGCACGGCCTGTTGTTCGCCTCCGAAATTAAAGCGCTGACGGCGTATGCCGGGCTCGACCGGACGATAGATCCAGTGGCGATCCATGATTATCTCGTGCGGCTCTGGAGCCCAGGGGTTCGCACACCGTTTGCTGGCGTGTCGAACCTTCCGCCCGGTCACTTCATTCGCGCCCGTCTTGATTCATTCGAGATCGGGGCTTGGGCGGCTGCCCGGCCCAACGCCGCTCCGCAACAGCCGTCGCGCCGCGTCGGGCAGCGGGTTGCCGATCTCGCGCGACTGTTTGATCAGGTTGTCGCCGATCAATGTCTAAGTGATGTGCCGGTCGGCGCGTTCCTGTCGGGCGGCGTTGATTCGAGCGCCATTGTCGCGTCGATGGTGGCTGGCGGTCACAAGCCGCTGCAAACCTACTGTGTGGGATTTTCCGGCGACAAACTGGCCGACGAAGGTTTCAGCGATGATCTCGAGCATGCGCGCCGTGTCGCGGCTTCGCTGCAAACGCCGCTGACGCCCATCTTCGTTTCGCCGCCGAGCGCTCAGGACATCGAAGACCTCGTCTATTGTCTCGACGAGCCGCAGGCCGATCCGGCGCCGCTCTACGTCGGCGCCATCGCCCGTGCAGCGCGCGCGGACGGCATCAAGGTGCTGCTCAGCGGCGCCGGCGGCGATGACGTATTCTCCGGATATCGCCGGCACAAGGCCGCCGCCTTGCGTGCCCGGCTGGGCGGCGCGGTCCGGTTGCTCCCGGCATTGGCGGCAGCGTCGGGATTTTTGGGCGGGCCGTTGCGTCGCCGTGTGGAAAAGCTGGCATATATGTATGCCGGCACGGATGAACAGTTTTTACTTCGCGCTTTTGAGTTCAACCAGGACGCGTACGCCCTCGACGTGCTTGGCGCCAGTGTGCGCGAAAGTCTCAGGGATCGCGCCCCCGGCTGGCTCGATCAGGCGCTTGAAAAATCCCGCGACGAACCGCTTGTCGAGCGCATGCTCGATTTGGAAATGCACGGCTTCCTGCCCGACCACAATCTCAACTACACCGACAAGGCCGCGATGGCGCATGGCGTGGAGGTGCGCGTGCCGTTCCTCGACGAGCGTATGCTGGCGTTTGCGCGCGAGACGCCGTGGCGGCTCAAAACTTGCCTTACCACCGAGAAATGGATACTCAAGCGCGCGGTGGCGGCGCGTCTGCCTGCCGAAATTTTGAACCGCAAGAAAACCGGTTTTGGCGCGCCGGTCCGGCAATGGATTGCTGGACCAATGCGCGCCATGGTCGAGGACATCCTGGGTTCGCAGAGCTTTCGCGAACGGGGCTTGTTCGATTCAGCCGGCGTTTCGAGATTGATGGCGGATACGCTTTCGGGTCGTCGGGACGGGGCTTATCTGGTTCTCGCGGTTGTGATGATCGAATTATGGATGCGTCGCTTCGGCGGTTCGTTCGTCGCCGCGCCGACGCCGGTGCAAAGGACGAATACGTAAGAAGATAGCAGCCACCGCGTGAGGCAATTCGCCTCATTCGAAAGTCCGGAAACCCTATGCATCCCGTCACTCGCCTGTTCCGTGAACTCTCGCAACTGCAGGCCTGCATTGATCGACGGGATTTTTCGCGTTATTTGGGTTGCATACTGGCGCAATGGCGCGGCGTTCTGGGACGCCGGACCCTGGCGCCGGCGGACGCCGCCATGACCGGGACCGTAACGGCGACTGTTGCGGGTAAACGGATAAACGTGCCGCTCGATACGATGACGGCGCTTGTCGCCAGCCACGACGCGACGCCGACCTTCGGATCGGTTCGCGAAATTTTCGCCAGCAACGTGTACCTGCGCGCCTTCAAACCGGGCTTGCGGGCCGGCAACGTCGTCGATCTCGGCTGCAATCGCGGCATGTTTCTGATGCTCGCGGCGCACGTGCTGGAACCAACGCTGGCGATTGGCGTCGAGCCACAAACCTATTTTGAGCCGGTATTCGAAGCCCTCGCCGCAGCCAATGAAACACGTCGGTCGTGCTGTGTTCGCTTGTCACGATTTGTTGCCTCCAGCAGCGGGCCGGACAAGGTGACGATGGCCGAGATTCTACAGAATTACCGCATCGACCGCATCGGTTTTCTGAAGTGCGACATCGAGGGCGTCGAGTTTGACATCTTCCTCAACGATGCCGGGTTCCTTGATCGCGTCGACAATATCGCGATGGAACTTCACCACACTTGCGGCGACGCGCGCCGCATCGAGAGCGCCTTGCGCTCGCGCGGTTTCGAGACGCGACCCACCGACCAGTTCGGCGCGATATGCGATGTACTGCGCGCCGAATATCTATACGCCTCGCGCAGCGGCGCGTTGAGCGGGCGGCGCTAGCCGTGGGAAAGCCTTTCACGCCAGCTAGCGGCGGCATCCTCAACGTCAGTTCGCAGTTTCTTGAGGGCGGGCACGGCGGCATCGCGCGCGCGGCGCGTCTGAGCATCCTGGCGTTGCAACCCCATGTTCGCGTCGAAGCGCTTAGCGTGCAGGATCTGCAAGACGGGACCGTCGGCAAAACCCCGTATCGAAGTTTTGGCGGCAACCGGTTGCGTTTTGCCTTGGCCAATTCGGCGCAGATCATGAAACGACATCCGATTGTTTATGATTTTGCCGGTACGGCCCGCGCGCACCTGCCGCTGCTTGGCCGCGCGTCGCCTTATGCCGTGTGGATTCACGGCACGGAAGTGTGGGGCTATCCGCGCCCGCGCCGCGATTATTTCTCGGTGGTTCGCAACGCCAGACTTGTCCTCGCAAACAGTCAGTTCACACTGGACCGCGCGCGCGAAAATATCGGCGCGCTGCCACAAGCCAGGCTGTGCTGGCTTGGCACGGAGGATGACCGCGAGCCGGAGGGCAGGGCGCCGGTGGACGACGAAAACCCGAGCGTGCTGTTCGTCGGCCGCAACGATAACATTCTGGCAAAAGGGCAGGATATCCTGATCGATATCTGGCCGCAGGTCGTCGCCGCTGTGCCAAAGGCGCGGCTCATTTTTGCCGGGGGCGGTTCGCATCTCGAAATCGTGCGAAGCTTGGCGCACGCCTCACCTGCGGCTGCAAACATCGACGTTCTCGGATTTGTCCGCGAAGACGAAATGGCGGGGCTTTGGCAGCGCGCCAGCTTGTTTGCGATGCTCTCGCACGTCGAAGGCTTCGGACTGGTTTTTGTCGAGGCGATGCGGCACGCCAAGCCGGTGATCGCCTCAACTGACGATGCCTCGCAGGAAATTAACCTCGACGGCGTCACCGGATACAACGCGCCGCGCGCCAGGCCGCACGTTATCGCCGAGCGGATCGTGCAACTCCTCCGCAACCCTGATCATGCCCGTCAACTCGGGCTTGCCGGGTTGGACAGATGGCGGCAATACTTCCGGTTTTCCGCATTCGCCGAGCGTTTCACCAGCGTTTGCGGCGCCATGCCCACTTCCGCCTCTTCGCAGGCCATCTGAACCAACGGACCGCTCGAATGGAACCCGATCAGCACAGGACGTCAGAAAGCCGCACGGATGTTTTGCAGACCTCCAACAAGCAGTGGTGGACCTCGCAAACCATGTCCTACGACTGGAAGGAAAAAATCGACTCTCCCAAATATTCGCAGGAGTGGTTCGACGCCATCGACGAACGCTTTATCTTTGGCGCACGACTGTTTGGCCACGGCGCCGCGCCTTTCGACCAGATAATTCCATTCGAAACCTTGAAGGGAAAAGACGTGCTGGAGATCGGCTGCGGCATGGGCCTCCACACGGAACTGCTGATCCGCGCCGGCGCGAACGTGACCACGATCGACATATCCCCGACAAGCGCCGAGGCGACCCGCAAGCGGCTGGCTCTGAAGGGTTTGCAGGCGACGGTCATCGAAGGCGATGCGTGCCATTCCGGTCTGCCGGACCAGGCCTTTGATTTCGTCTGGTCGTGGGGCGTTATTCACCATTCCTCGCGCACCGGCTGGATCGTTCGTGAAATTGACCGGATGTTGCGGCCGGGCGGGCAAGCACGCGTGATGGTTTACAATCTTGAGGGCATGCCGGCCTACACGACGATTGTATGGGACTATCTTTGGGGCTTTTGGCGCGGCAAAACGCTCGACCAATGCCTGTGGAAGCGTTCGGATGGCTTCATGGCGCGCTACTATTCAGCCGACATGTTGCGCGACCTCTTCAGCATCTTCTTTCCCAACGTCTCCACCGCAAGTTATGGGCAGGATGCGGACGCTGTACCGCTGCCGCGTCAATTGCGGCGCCCGGTGTTGCGCATGTTGCGGCCTGAAACCGTGCGTCGCTGGGCCAACGCTCGCGGCGGTTTGTTGTTTGTGATCGCCAGCAAATAGGCAATGGCCGGGACGGCGAATGGAAAGGCCAGATGACATCGCTGCGAACCCGTCGGTCATGATCGCCTCGCGCCTCGCACTCATCCGGTCAAAATGGCTTGAGCGCCTGGAAACGCCGCTTGGGCAACTCGGCCAGAACGTCCTGTGGAGCGCCGCTGGCGTCGCGGTCGAACGTGTCTGTTCCCTCATCCAGGCTGTCTACATTGCCCGCCTGCTGGGCATCGAACTGTTCGGCATGTACGGGCTGCTGTTCACCACGGTAGGCCTCGTGAGTTCGCTCGCCGGTTTGCAATTGGGCCTCACGGCTTCTGTCAACGTCGCCCGCTACCGCCTGCTCGAACCCGGGCGCGCCGCCGCCATCACCCGGCTTTGCGAGATTGTGAGTCTGACGCTGGCCTCGCTGGCCGGGCTGGCGATTGTCTCGGCGCCCGAAACGGCGGCGCGCTGGTTGCTTGGCGGCGCTCAACATTCCGACGTCGTCGCCGCCGGTGTCGTCATCGCGGTCTTTTCGGTTCTGTCGGGGGTGCAGGAAGGCGTCCTGCAAGGCTTTGAAGCGTTCTCGAAATTGTCTTTCGTTCGCGTCGTCATGGCATTGGCGGGTCTGGCGTTGGTTTTCGTGATGGCGCACCCAGGCGATCTCACCTCCGTCGTTGTCGCGGTCAGCATCGCGACCGTGGTGCGCACCGTGGCGCTGATCGCCTTGAAAGAAAGGCTGGCGTCGCAGATGGGTTTCGCCACCAGCGGCGAAATGCTTTGGCGTCAGCGGCGGATCATTTTCGATTTCAGTCTGCCGTCCGTGCTGGCGACGCTGATCGGCGGCAGCGCCGCCTGGTACGGCATGTTTCTGCTCTCCAGCAGCTCTGGCGGTTTTGGCGACACGGCTGTGGTCACTGCTGCGCAGCAGTGGCGTGGCGTGGTGCTCTACCTCGCCGCAGTCCTTTCCTCAGTCGCCATACCGACCATTAGCCGTCTGCACGGCCTCGGCGATACGCACGGCGTCGCGCGGGTTCACAAACTCAGTATCATCGCCAATCTTGCCGCCTCGATCCTCATCGTCGCCGTCATCGGTCTGGCGTCGCGCACCATACTCGCCGCCTATGGCGGCGCATTCGTCGCCGGCGCCGTGCCGTTCTGGATCATCATTGCGACAACGGTTCCAACCATATATGGAAACGTCGCCATGCAACTGCTGGTTGGGCAAGGTCGCATGTGGGAACAGGTCGGCTACTACTTGCTGCAATCCGTACCACTGGCGCTTGGATACTATTTTTTCACCCCTCTCTATGGCGTGATGGGATACGCGATCTGGACTGCGGTGATGAGTGTGATTGTGTGTGTAGTCTTGGCGTGCCGGGTGCGGGTCGCCGTGGATCCGCCAAATGAGGGGTTATGACAGGAACGTCGCAGATTTTTTCAGTTGAGTTCGTCGAGGTCGCCGGCAGGTGGCGCCTCCGCAACATTGATGTGGAAAGCTCCGCCCGCCTTGGCGCTCAGCGTGTTGCTGAGGCGCTGCGCCGCCAGGCCCGCGACATGGTCCCACTCCTCAAGTCGTGGATCGGCGTGTTGGCTTTCCGCACGCCCGACAGGAAGTTCTAGAGCCCATGTGCGGCATCGCCGGAATCATCGTCAGGAGCAACGCCCCGCCGCGCAACCTTGCCTATGCGCTGGCGCTGATGGCGCATCGCGGTCCCGACGGCGAAGGGCAATGGAGCGAAGCGGTGGAGGGCGCCTCGATCACGCTCGGGCATCGCCGACTGTCGATCATCGACCTTTCCGACGCGGCGAGCCAGCCGATGGCCGACGTCTCAGATCGCTACAGGCTGACCTTCAACGGCGAAATTTACAACTACATTGAGCTGCGCGCCGAACTCCAGCAATCCGGCGCGCGTTTTGCGACGCAATCCGACAGCGAGGTTATCCTCGAAGCCTACAAGCAGTGGGGCGTCGATTGCCTGCACAAGTTCAACGGCATGTTCGCCTTCGCCATCTACGACCGCAAAGAACATTCGCTGTTCGCCGCTCGCGACCGCTATGGCGAAAAGCCTTTTCTGTATTCGCTGCGTCCTGACTTTTTCGCTTTTGCGTCCGAGTACAAGGCGCTGCTGCGCACTCCTGGCATAAGCCGCAACTATGATGAATTACGGTTGACCCGGGCGGCGTGCAATCCGAGCACCGGCCTCGACGCCGATCGGCAGACAGTCTTCGATGACATCCAGCAATTGTTGCCAGGAGAGGCGCTGGAAATCTCGCTTCACGCCGGCGAGCCGAAAATCTGGCGGTATTACGCCCCGCAATTTTCATCGCAACGCCAGTTCGCCCGCCCGCAAGACTTGTTCGCCGAGTTTCGTGAGCTGTTGATCGACGCTGTGCGATTACGGATGCGCAGCGACGTGCCGGTTGGCTCCTGCCTTTCGGGCGGACTGGATTCGAGCGCCATCGTGTGCATCGCGCGGCGGCTTCTCGGCGCCGATGCCGACTATCACACCTTCACCGGGCAATTCCCCGGCACGTCAGCCGACGAGTATCACTTCGCCAAAATCGTCATCGATTCCGAGCGGGTGTCGAGCCATCTCGTGGAACCCACCGTGGATCGCCTCATCGACGAGCTTCCCCAGTTTATCTGGCACAACGAGCTGCCGGTCGGCGGCTCGAGCCAGTTCGCCCAGTGGTGCGTCTTCAATCTGGCCAAACAACACGGCGTCACGGTGTTGCTGGATGGGCAGGGGTCGGACGAACTGCTTGGCGGTTACGAGACTTATTTTGCTCAATACGTCGCCAGCCTGCGCGAAACCGGTGACGCGGAGCGCCTGGCGCTGGAACTGCCGCAAATCCGCCAGCGCTACCCCACCGCGTTGGCGTCGCCGTCACGTGGCTGGCGCGATCGCCTGCCATTTCGTTTGCGGCATTTTCTGGCCAACCGCCTCGGCGCGGGCAGCAGCCTTCTATATGCAATAAAACCCGGCCTCGCTGAACACATCATGGCGGTCAACGAGCGTGGAAAGCTGGATGGGTTTCACGCCCTTTCCAGCGCCCTGGCGCAAGATAGTTTTGGCGGGTTCCTGACGACATTGCTACGCTATGGTGATCGGAACTCGATGGCTCATTCGCGCGAGGTGCGACTGCCTTTCTGTGATCACCGTCTCGCCGATTTCGCGCTGTCCCTGCCGCCGCACATGCTGATGGGCGAAATACAAACCAAGCGTCTGCTGCGCGAAAGCATGAAGGGCATCCTGCCCGAGGAAATCCGCACCCGTTGGCGCAAGCAAGGCTTCAATCCGCCGCAGGATTTGTGGTTTCGCTCGCCGCGGTTGCAGTCTGTCGTGCGCGACACTTTCGCTTCCAGCGGGTTCCGCCATTCCTCAACGTGGCTTCCCGCCACGTGGGACAAGATGCTGGACCGCGCGGAAGCTGGCGAAAGCAATCTCGGCTGGACGCTCTGGCAGCCATTCATTATCGAGCAATGGCGCAAACATTTCGTTGGCGCGCTTGACGAGGCCCATGCCTCGCCCGTCGGCCTGAGCGCCGCACCAGTAGAGGTTGCCGCGAGATGACGGGGAACACGCAAATCAAGGCGCTGACGAGCCTGCGGTTTTTCGCGGCTTCGTACGTCCTGCTGTTTCACTCGGGTGGACCGACAATCTCCGCTTCCTCCCTGGCGCCAACGCCGCTCAAGAATTTTTTCGCCAACGGATATTTGGGAGTTTCCTTCTTCTTTGTATTGTCCGGCTTCATCCTGACTTACGTTTATCAGGGCAAGCTGGCGACACGCGGCGAAATCGCCACATTCGCCCTCGCCAGATTTGCGCGTGTCTACCCGGTCTACCTGCTTTCGCTGGTGGCGATGACGCCATTCGTGGCGCCGGGCTGGCTGCTGGGTGACTTTCCGCAGTTTTTTGCGCTCCAATCCTGGCTGTCCCAGCATATTGCCGGCTCCGCCGGGGTGTCCAACTGGAACATGCAATCATGGACGCTTTCGGTGGAACTGTTTTTCTACATCTGTTTTCCTTTCGTTTTGCGGCTTATGGCGGGCATGGACCGTTCTCGACTCATGGCGCTTCTGTTCCTTCTTTGCAGTGTCATCATCGCGGGTCGCCTGTCGGCCTGCGTCGATACGAAATCTTTTCTGTTCGGGTGGATGGATTTTACGCCCGTCCCGTTGCTGCGCACGCCTGAATTCCTGCTTGGCATGTTGCTGTGTTTGCTGCGCGGCAAAATCGGCACGCACTCCCGGTTCGCGTTTGTGGGTGTCCTGGCGGCGATCCCGATCTTGTTGTGTCTGACAAGTTCCCTATGGATCGCGCCGTTCGCCACCCTGTTTTTCGCCGCGCTGATTTTCCTGACGCCAACGTCGCCTGACGCCGGAAAAATCGCAAAATTTCTCGCCAGCGATACAATGGTGCTGCTGGGCGGCGCGAGTTACTCGCTGTATCTGCTGCAATTGCCGATCCATTCCATCGTCATGGCCCTGACACCGCAGAGCCACGAGTGGGTCGGTCGCGCGTTGTATTTCCCGATTCTGCTGGTTGCCTCCGTCCTCGTATTCCTGTTTTACGAGGAACCGCTGCGGCGGCGAATCAAAAATCTGGTGACCGCCGCGCCAAACCCCTCCCACGCCCTGTCAAAGGCCTGATCTTTCCATGTTCAACGCGAAATCACGCCATCACCTGTTGCAACGACTGTTCTGGAATCCGGTTGGCGCCGGGATCGTCGAACGTCTGATCGCCTACGAGCGCAAGTTTGACGTTGTCGTCCGCAACTACTCGCTGAACGGCGACACCAATGGCGAGCGTTGGCTGGCGACGCTCATGGACGAGGCTCCTGTCGCATTCGATGTCGGATTTCACGATGGCGCGTCGACGACCGAAATCCTCAAGGCGCGTCCGCGAGCCAAGGTCACCGGCTTCGATCCCTCGCGGTTTGCGCGCGCCTGTTACGAAAAAGACTTCGCCGGCAATCCCGATGTGGTCTTTGTAAACGAGGGACTGGCGGCCGAGCCGGGCGAACTGGAGTTCCACGATTACCAGAACATGTGCAACAGTCTGGCGGCGCGCAAGGAGATGCCCGGCGAAAAGCCGACGCTCTACAAGGTTCCCATCACCACGCTGGACGCCTACTGCGCGCGCAGCAACGTCGAGCACATCAACTTTATGAAAGTGGATGCCGAGGGCTACGATCTTCACGTGCTGGAAGGGGCGCGCCAATTGCTTGGCCGACAGGCCATTGACATCTTCATGTTCGAATTCGCCAGCGGCTGGTCAGCGTCAAAACGCTATCTGTGGGAAGCGCACGAATATTTTGAACCGCTCCCCTACAAGCTCTATCATCTCTTCAATGGCTTCCTTTGCCCGCTGGAATATGACGTGCGCATTGATTCCTGCTGCACCCTGTCGGCCATGTATGTGGGCGTCAGCAATCAGCGTATGGCGCGCGGCGACATCCCCGTGCGGCCCTATAAGTTCTAGGGCTCAGCCATGGCCACGGCTCTTCGATGTCGGCGGCAACATCGGATACACCATTGCGCTGTTGCCGACTTTCTTGCCGCAGGAGAAAATCAGCGTGCTCAAGCCGCTGCCCTTGTGCGGAAACCTTCCCGAAGGCCTCGTGCCGCGCGCTTATGCATGCGGACCCGCGATCCCAAGCCAAAAGGAGCCGGCGCGGTGAAAGCCATATTCATCAGTGACACAAACCTGCGACGAGGCGGCGTATACGGCCTGCGGGTCGCCTCGCTGGCGCGGGCCATGGCGCGGCGCGGCCATCAGATCGTCGTGCTCAGTCCAACCTGCAACCCGGGGGATGGCGAAACCCGCACCGGAGAGGTCGCGAGCCTGCTTGCGCACCACGACTGGCGTGAGCCATTTTTCATGGAGCGACTTCCCCGGGCGGGCGCGTGGCTCGCGGCGTTGCGGGCCAACCGCGCCCCGCCGCTTTTGCGGCGGCTGCTGACCGGCGCGCTGATTGCCGGGGAGGGCGGCGTACACGGCGACTGGAGCGACGGCGCCCGACCGCTGCTCGGTGAACTCGCGGCGCGCTTCAAGCCCGATGTCGTCTGGACGAATTTCGGCAATTCCAGCAATCTTGTCGTCGGACAGGAATTGGCCCGCCTCGCCGGCTCTGCCTGGACAATCGACTTTAAGGATAACTGGGCGAACTACATTCCGCCGGCGCTGCGGGCGTGGCTTGCCTTCCGCTTGCGCGACGCCGCCGGGTTCACCAGCAATGCGCATCTGCACGCCGACATCGCGGCGCGCTGGTTCAAGCAGCCGCACGAGGTCGTCTATTCCGGCGTTGCGCAGGAAATGATCGCGCCGCCCGGCAGCCTGCCGGATGCCGACAAATTTCTCATCATGCTGGTCGGCAGCACCTATGATTCGGCAAAACTCGGCGAGTTTCTGTCGGGCTTGCGGCAATGGCTCAACGCTCTGTCCGCCGCCGACCTGGCGCAGGTTGAATTTCACTATGCCGGCGCCGACCACGCAGCGCTCCAGGCCGCGCTGGATGCGGCTCCGCTCGCGTGCGCAACGAGGCTCGACGCCAACATCGATCACGCCTCGTTGGCGCGCCTGTGCCATGCAGCCGCGCTGAATTGCTACATCTGGGCGCACTTCGGCTTTCACCACAAATTGCTCGAACTGATGGCCTGTCGACGGCCGGTGATCTGTTTCCCCGGCGAGCATGAGGAGTCGATCGAGCTTGCCGCAGAGGTTCAAGGCGACCTATGGCCGTGCCGCGACCCCGCGAAACTTCATGCCGCATTCCAGCGTGGGTTTGCGCATTGGCAGGCGCGCCGACCATCCTCTGTTAATATTGACGTTTCAGCCCTTACGTGGGATGCGGGCGCTTCGCGGCTCGAAGCGTTTCTGTTCGCCTCTATTGAACGCGCCTCTAGCAAGAAGTAGTTGTGAGCCAGCGCTGACAGCGCCCGCATGTCTCGCCATATCCGGAGATCCCAGCGTGAAAATACTCGTCACCGGCGCTGCCGGCTTTATCGGGTTCCACACCTGCCAAGCCCTTGCGGCGCGGGGCGACGAGGTGATCGGGCTCGACAATCTGAACGACTACTATGACGTTGCGCTGAAAGAAAAGCGGTTGGCGCTCTTGTCCGCCCACGAAAATTTCAAATTTTGCCGCCTCGACCTGTCAGATCGGGTAGGATTCAGCGAGTTCATGGCGGCGACGCGGCCATCGAGGGTCATTCATCTGGCGGCTCAAGCGGGGGTTCGCTACGGGGCAATAAACCCGCAGGCTTACGCCGATGCAAATCTGGTTGGGTTCCTGAACGTCCTCGAGGGATGCCGTCGAAACGACGTTGAACACCTGGTTTATGCGTCGTCGAGCTCAGTCTACGGCGCGAATACCAAAATGCCGTTCAGCGTCAACGACAACGTCGACCATCCCGTCAGCCTTTATGCCGCCACCAAGAAGGCGAATGAGGCGATGGCGCACAGCTACGCCCATTATTTCAATCTTCCGACGACAGGGCTGCGCTTCTTCACGGTTTATGGGCCGTGGGGTCGTCCCGACATGTCTTTATTCCTTTTCACCAGCAAGATTCTCGCCGGCGAGCCAATCGATGTCTTCAATCACGGTCGCCACCAGCGGGATTTCACCTACATCGACGATATCGTCGAAGGCGTCGTCCGCGTCACCGATCGCATTGCTGCTGCGGACCCGCACTGGGATCCAGCCGCGCCATCGCCGGCGACCTCCTCGGCGCCCTACCGACTCTATAATATTGGTAATAATAAAACCGTCGAACTAATGTATTTCATCTCCTGCATTGAAAAAGCGGTGGGCAAAACGGCGAAGATCAATTTTCTGCCGCTGCAGCAAGGGGACGTCCCGGCGACGTTCGCGGATATCGACGCGCTTATCAGGGACGTCGGCTACAGGCCGCAAACCCTGATCGAGGAAGGCGTCAAACGGTTCGTGGAGTGGTATAAGAGCTATTATACCGGTTGAATTTAAAGGCTATCGCGTGGAACAAGCATCAGATTGCCATCGAGGTGCTGGTATTCGTCGGCCGTTATGGGTCGCGGTGCGGCTGTCTTGAGCCAAACGTGGGATCGGGCGAAAATAAGCGCCTCGTAGGCATCCTTAGGGAAGACCGTCCGGAGCGCCGCGAGATTTGGCAAATCCTGCCGTGTCGTCGCGGAAATCTCGAGCCAGACAAACGGGGGGGACTTGGCAAGTGTTTTGGCAAGACCTTGCAAAACCTCACTTTCCGCACCTTGAACATCGATCTTGATGAAATCGACAGCGCTGACGCCGATGGACTCGAGAAAATCGTCGCCGCGTTTGACCGGAAGCCGGATGGGAGCGAAGCCTTCGGGAGTCCGCACGTCCTCCTTGAAGCTGCCCATTCCAAGATTTGAGGCGGGAGCCAGGTTAAACGACAGGTCAGCATCGCAATTCCAGAGTCCGAACGGATGGACGAAGATATTTTGAATAGAGTTGGTCGCAACATTGTCTTTCAGGATGGCGTGCGGCGCCGGGCTTGGCTCGAAAGCATGCACAGCATCGAACATTTTTGAATATGCCATGGCATGGTGGCCGACGTTCGCCCCGACGTCCAAAGCAATTCCGCCGCGCCTCCGCTGCGCCCACGACCGCACGAACGCCAGCTCTTCACCCTCGTAGGCGCCATAAAAAAACACTTCACGATCAATGATGTTGCCGAGGTTTCCCCGATACCGCAGCCCGAAAAAATCGACGTCGAACAGACATCGTTCACCACCAGCAATCGGGCAAAGGCGATTGACGATCCGGTTCCAGCCGCGCAGGCGTTTCAGCGGTCCGGCAGAGCGGGCGGCACGCGCGAAAAAGGAAGGCGATTGGCCCGGATCAGACATACAGTGCGGCTTCCAGTGGTAGTAGCAATCACTGGTAGCCAACTTTTTCGAGGATCGCAATTTCCGGTCAACAACGATCAGGCAGCAAATCCAGATGGAGGTGTTTTGCACAAGGCGTCGCCAATCCCAATAAAATGTGTGGCGCGGAAGCCACAACCAGCGAGATTCCGGCTCGCAATGCCGGGGCGTGCGTCGAAACGAATTGCGTTGACCCCTCGATGTGTTAGGTTGGCGTTAAGGAATCGGTTGCGGCGCAGCAGGTGTCTGCGGCGTAATGTTGAGGTTCCATGGTCCCGGGCGACTCGGGCGTACCCTCCCGATTGACTCGGGGTTGGTATTATGGTTTTTGGATTGGGTGTTGCCCGATGGGTTCTGCCCTAAACGGAGGTTTTGTTATATGATGGCGATTAGAGGATTGCTCATCGCGAGCGCGATGATGATGTCTGGAGCCGCTTTCGCCCAGAGCCTTACGGATGTCAGTGGCAACGTGCTGGTCAACCGCGGGTCGGGTTACGTGAAGTCAGGCTCCGCGTCTGGTCTCGCAACCGGCGATGCGGTCATGGCCCGTCCCGGCAGCAGCGCAGTGTTGCGTTATGCCGATGGCTGCCAAGTCAAGGTTTTGCCCGGCAAGGTGACGAAGGTTTCCGGCGTTTCGCCCTGCAGCTTCGTGGCCGCCGACCTTCCGGCCTCTGGCCAGCGTAACGATCCTCCGCCGGCCATTGTTGCCTCTGAGAGTGAGTCGTTCGGCGGTGGCATTGCGCCAATCCTCATCGGCGGCATTGTTGTGATCGGCGGCGCAGCTGCAATCATCGCGATTTCGCGCAACCAACGCTCCAGCCCCTGATTTAAGGTTGGGTGGATCCGTTCAAACCTCTCCGGATCGACGATCCGGGGAGGTTTTTCTTTAAGTGCCGTGGACGCCTTCCGGCGGCCTCGAAAGCCCGGATACCTCGCTGGCCCGAAATCCTTCGCTGGAGAAGAACGCCGATGCGGCCGGCTTACCTTCTTCAGCAGAGTACGGCGCCGGTGTTCTTTCTGAGCGTTCTGACGGCGGCCTTGGCATTATTGCTGGGAGGCGGCACCAAAAGCGGCTTTGCAGGCGACGCAATTTTGCAAATTGCAGCCATCCCTCTTTTGATTGTCGCGCTGAATGATTGCCTCCGCCATCGCGACGGCTTTACGTGGCTGGAAGTGTTGATCTGCGGGCTTATTCTTGCGGTGCCGCTCGCCCAGTGTATCGACCTGCCGCCGTATATCTGGCAGCAGCTACCGCTGCGCGATCTCTACAGTGAGAGCCTCGAGTTCTCGCGCGGCGCCGTTGGGTGGGCGCCAATCAGCCTGAACGCGCCAAATACTGCCCTGGCCGCCCTGTCGCTGATTCCCCCCATTGCCCTGTTTCTCGGCGTCCGCCAGCTCGATTTTCGCGAAAAACGCGATCTGGTCACCGTCGTGCTCGTGATCGCCGGCGCCAGCGTTTTTCTGGGTATCGCCCAGGTCGCCACCGGCGACGAAAGCCCGCTACGTTTCTTTGAAGTAACCAACCCGACCGAAGCCGTCGGTTTCTTCGCCAATCGCAATCATTTCTCGGCATTTCTTTATGTTGCGATGACGTTTGCTGCGGTTTGGGTGCTGAATTCAGGCTTTGCGCTGATCGATGCGCGGGACCGGCAGAGCCGTCATTATATCGTGCTGACGGCGACGGCGACACTTATGTTTCTGCTGGCGTCGACGCAGATCATCGCGAGATCGCGGGGTGGCGCAGCGCTGACGGTGGTCGCGCTGATCGGGATCGGCGGCATGATGATTGCTGACCCTCGCAATGTCGCGCGGAAAACCAGCATTGCCCTGCTGCTGATCGGCGCTGTCGCGGTGCTGGTCTTTTCAGCCCAGTTTGGCCTGTCGCGATTCGCCGACCGCGATTTGACCTTTCATCTCCAAACCGACACGCGATTCCTTTTCGCGCGCAACACACTTGGCGTCGCTCAACAGTTTCTGCCCTTCGGCAGTGGAATCGGCTCTTTTCCGGAAGTCTATGCGACGATCGAGAAGTCGAACCAATTGATGATAAATGGCGTCGCGAATCATGCCCACAATGATTTCCTCGAGCTTTGGCTCGAAGCTGGCGTCGCCGGCGGCTGCGTTCTGGCTCTGCTGGCCCTGTGGACCGGTTGGCGCGCGGTCCAGGTTTGGGTCTACCCGAACCGCACAGGCCGCGCTTTCGACACGCTGCTGGCCCGGGCCGCGACCTTGGTCATTTTGTTGCTGGCGCTGCATTCGTTTGTCGACTACCCCTTGCACACATCGGCGCTTTGTTGCCTCTTTGCAATTAGTTGCGCGCTGATTGCGTCACCTCGTCGCGAACAGGAATTGTTTCAACCCCTGCTTGCCGGTCGTCGAGGGAGCCAACTTGTTCGCATGGGCTCTTGAAGTAATAGTGCGTTTTGCCGCCCGACCGAAAAGCTGATCTGTGGCATATTCCATTTGCCAACCGTAATATGGTGGGATTCTAAAATCGAACCCGCAGTCGGTCCAACAACCTGGGATGCCTGAAATCAGGGACATCTGTGGCGCTGCGACCGGATGAATAGGCTGGTTCGTGCAACACCGCTTTTGTCCCCGGGCAACAGCGAAATGACATGATCGGTGGATATCCCTCCGGTTTGATCGATGGAAAGTACGATGACGAGATTATCCGCACTGGTAGTGGACATGCTGCTTGTCTTGCTGGCGACTGTCGCGGCTTTTCTTGTGCGCGATGACTTTACCGGAATACTGCTGCACCAACCCTACGTGCAGGTTTACCTTGCTGTAAGCGTCATTGCGTTTGTCGTTGTTGAACTTGCGATGGGCATCACCCGCGTCGTCTGGCAACACAGCCGCTATGCCGATTTCGTTCGCATCTTTTTTGCCTCCATCCTCACCGTGCTTGTCGCGACGCTGGTTCAGTTTGGCGTTAGCCGGCTCGACAACATTTCACGCTCCCTGCCGGTCATTCAGGTGTTTTGCATATTCTTCGTGCTGGCGATTGCAAGGGCGCAGAAGCGCTGGCGGCACCGGCTTGATGTTCGCGGCGAGCCCTCCATGCAAACGCAATCGCCTTCGAGTGTAACGACTGTGCTGGTTGTTGGAGTGGATTGGCTCGCCTCCCTTTATATTCGCTGCGTCGAGGCTGTTGCGGCCGGCCGCATTGACATTGCCGGATTGGTTGATGTGGGCAGTGGAGAAACCGGACGCTCGATTGGCGGACACAAGGTTGTTGGCGCAATCACCGACCTGCCCGATATCCTGCGCACCTTCGAGGTACATGGCGTCATCGTCAGTAAAATTGTCGTCGCCGAAGCGATTGGACGAATGAGCCAGGAATCCATCGAAATCCTGATGGAGATCGAAGGCTCGTCCGACGTCTCGATTGAATTCTTGACAGAGAAGCTTGGTTTCGAATCGTCTCTGCCTGGCGATAGCCAGAAGCCGCGCGACCCCGACGAGATGCCCAGCAAGGTCAGCCTTGCTGAGGCAGTCGTCGCGCCGCCAGGTCGATACGTGCATTTCAAACGCGGCATCGACATCCTTGGGTCGTCCGTTTTGCTGGCGGCGCTTTCGCCGGTATTTGTGGTCGTCGGCGCTGTGGTTTTCCTGAATTTTGGTTCGCCAATCCTGTTCTGGCAAAGACGCCCGGGAATGCGGGGCAAATATTTCAAGCTGTTCAAATTCCGCTCCATGGGCCCCAGCCATTCAAACGATGGCCGGCGCTTTACCGACGCCGAGCGCGCCTCGAAGGCGGGCAACTTCTTGCGCAACACGCGGCTCGATGAACTGCCGCAGTTGGTGAATATTTTTCTTGGCGAAATGTCTTTTGTGGGTCCGCGCCCCCTGTTGCCTGTCGACCAGCCTGAACGATTTGGCGAGCGGCTCGCCGTGCGTCCCGGCTTGACAGGCTGGGCGCAAGTCAACGGCGGCCGGCTGGTTTCGCCCCAGGACAAGGGCGCAATGGACGCTTTCTACGTTCGTAAACTATCTTTCTTTCTCGACATGAGTATTTTGATTCGAACCGTGCCGATGATTTTGTTTCGGGAAAGCTCGAACGACGCGGAAGTCGCCAGAGCCTGGGCGGAAATAGATCATCAGAAATCGCCGGCGGAGCGCTTGCAAGGTTGAAAATGGCTTCTCGTGATTTAACGGACGTCAATATCGCGACGCTTCCATTCCGGTTGGCGATTTATTGATGTGCGGCATTAATGGAATCTTCGCCTACGCCGGGGATCGACGCATAAACGCGACAACCCTCAGGGCGACCCGGGATCACATGATCGCCCGCGGGCCGGACGGGCACGGCGAGTGGCTCGATGCGGACGCCAGAATAGCCTTGGGCCATCGGCGACTGGCGATCATTGATCTTTCTCCCACCGGCGCCCAGCCGATGGTGAGCGCAGATCAGGCTCTGGTGGTGACCTTCAACGGCGAAATTTACAACTATCGCGAACTGCGCAAAACCCTCGAGGAGACCGGCTGTGTTTTCAGCAGTCGCTCGGACACGGAAGTTTTGCTGCATCTGTTTCGGCGGCACGGGGCCGGCATGCTGCCAATGTTGCGGGGAATGTTTGCATTCGCCATTTGGGACGTCGCGGCGCAACGGCTTTTTCTGGCGCGCGACCCCTATGGCATCAAGCCGTTGTATTATTCCGACGACGGCAAATATTTGCAGTTCGCCTCAAGCGTCAAGGCTTTGCTCGCCGGCGGAGAGGTGTCGCGCGAACCTGCCGCCGCCGGCCTCGTTGGTTTCCAGGTCTTTGGCAATGTGCCGGAGCCGTGGACATGCTATCGAGCCATAAAGGCTTTACCTGCGGGGACGTGGGCGGCGGTGGACCGTTCGGGCATGCAGCCGCCGCAGGCCTACTTCTCCATTGCCGAGGCTTACTGCCGTGCCGAACGCGCGGCGCCGCCGAAACAGGAGGCTGCGGAGTATTTGCGCGCCTGCGTTCTGGACAGTGTCCGTCATCACGTTGTCGCAGACGTTCCGGTTGGCGCGTTTCTTTCCGCCGGGATCGACTCAGGTGCGCTGGTAGGGCTGATGCGCGATGCCGGCCAGAACGAAATCCGCACCATCACTCTGGCTTTCGAGCCGTATCGCAACACGTCGTCAGACGAGTCCGTTCTGGCCGAAGTCGTGGCGAAACAATACGGCGCCACGCACACGACGCGGTGGATCAACGCTGCGGAGTTTCACGCTGATCTTCCGGGCATCATCGAGGCGATGGATCAGCCCAGCATTGATGGCGTCAATACGTGGTTCATCAGCAAGGCGGCGAGGGAAATCGGACTCAAGGTAGCGATTTCGGGTGTCGGCGGCGATGAACTTGTTGGCGGATACAACACTTTTGTCTCCATCCCGAAGCTGGTTCGTCGATCGCGGTTTCTTCCGCGCGGCGAAGCTGTCGGCGCAATCGCCGGAAGGGCGCTGCAGTTCGCCCGAAAATTTGGGCTTCACACGCATCCCAAAGCGGCGGGCGTGTTGAGCCATGGCGCAACCTTCGCGAGGGCGTATTTCCTGCAGAGGATTATTCATCTGCCCGCTGAATTTCGCGAGCCCGCGCTTGACAACGATTTCCTCCGCAAAGGGTTGGAAGAGCTGCAGCCGGAGCGCCTCGTGGAGAAGGTTCTGGAGCCGACGCCAGCCCGCGATTTCAGCAAACTCGCGACACTCGAATCCTCGCTCTACATGCGCAACCAGTTGCTTCGGGATACGGACTGGGCGGGGATGGCGCACAGTCTGGAGATTCGCACGCCGCTCGTCGACAGCGAATTGTTGATCCGTCTGGCGCCGTTGTTCGCGCACGAAAAAACAACGCAGGGCAAGCAGTGGCTCGCCCAATCGCCCACCTCGCCGCTGCCGTTAGCCGTAACGAACCGTCGCAAAACCGGTTTCGGCATTCCGATCAAGGCTTGGTATGAAGGTCTCTACGACACGCTTCCAGATGCGCCCGAGGCGGGCGAAGACATTCGACTGTGGAGCCGCACCTGGATGAAACAGGTGGCGGCGCTCAGCGGGCAGGGCGACTTACTGCGCCCGGCTGTCTCGCACTGAACCGGTTTCGCGCGTCAGCAGAAAGGCCTCGACAGCGGCGGCGATCCGCACCGCCGCCTTGCCGTCCCAAAGCGGTGGCGTGCGTCCGGCTTTGCCGCCGTTCGATAGCACCTCGAGCACCGCCGCGCGCAGCGCCGACGGGTCGGAGCCGACCAGCGTGTTGGTGCCTTCCTCGATTGTCGTTGGTCTTTCCGTGTTGTCGCGAACTGTCAGGCAAGGCACGCCGAGCGCTGTGGTCTCTTCCTGCACGCCCCCACTGTCGGTAATCACGACGCGCGCCGCCTGCATCAGGCCAATGGCGCGAAGATAGGAAAGCGGCGGCGACGTCACGATATCAGAGCCTTGCAGAAGTCCCTCCGTGTCGGCATTGGCGATCATCGCCTGCGTGCGCGGATGGACCGGGAAGATCAGCGGCAACTGGACGGAAATGTCGACTAGCGCGTGCAGCAGCGCTTTGAGCTTGACGGGATCGTCCACATTGGAGGGGCGGTGCAGTGTCACGAAGCCAAAACCCTTGACGCGCACCGCCTCAAGAAACGCTGTATCCGCGCCGACCTCCGCAAACGTTGTCGCAGGGGCCACGGCGCGGTCAAGGCAGGCGAACAAGGTGTCAATCATGACGTTGCCGACAAACTGGATCTGGCTGGCCTCGACATTCTCCCGCACCAAATTTTCGACGCCAGCCTTTTCCGTTGTAAACAAAATGTCTGAAAGCCTGTCCGTCGCCAAGCGGTTGATTTCTT
>JAYTTW010000052.1:0-10536 GCA_043744855.1 Hyphomicrobiales bacterium | reverse complement strand
TCCTTGACCATGCCGCCGACAGGAATGCCGGTCCATGCGGATACGACGGACGCCACCGCAGCCTCATCGACATGCGCGTAGATCATGCGGTCTTCGGCGTTGATGGCGTCGAGCGCGTCAAACTTTTCCTTCAGCAGGCCGCGCGTCGCCTCCGCGTCGTCCTTGTTTTCGGCGAGCACCTCGCGCAGCGAGCGCACCTCCTCGACGATCTTTTTCTCGCTTTCCCATTCTGTTTCAAGTCTTGCCAACTTCTCTTTGAGCAGGACGACTTCTGCATCAATCTCCGCGATACGCGCGTCTTCGCTGGCGCCAAGATCGCGATCCGCGATGAGTCCGGCCTTCTCGCTCTCGCGCGCCTCGATGGCGACTTTCGCATCGGCGATGGCGGCTGGCGTCGTCGACTGGCTGATGGCGACGCGGGCGCATGCTGTGTCGAGCAGGCTCACCGCTTTGTCAGGCAACTGCCGGGCCGGAATATAGCGCGCCGACAAATTTACCGCCGACACGATCGCCGCGTCGGAAATGCGCACTTTGTGATGCTTCTCCATCGGCCCGATAATGCCGCGCAGCATGATGCAGCACTTCTCTATATCGGGCTCGTCAACGGTGATCGGCTGGAAGCGGCGTGTCAGCGCCGGGTCTTTTTCGATGTACTGGCGATACTCCGACCACGTCGTCGCCGCGATGGTGCGCAGCGTGCCGCGCGCCAGGGCCGGCTTCAACAAGTTGGCGGCGTCGCCAGTGCCAGCCTGACCGCCAGCGCCGATCAAGGTGTGCGCTTCGTCGATGAACAGGATGGTCGGCACCGGCGAACCCTGCACTTCGTCGATGACCGACCGCAAGCGCTGTTCGAACTCGCCCTTCATGGACGCGCCCGCCTGCATCAAACCCACATCGAGAACGCACAGCCGCACGCCGCGCAGTGGCGGCGGCACATCGCCCGACGCGATGCGCTGGGCGAAGCCTTCAACGACTGCGGTTTTGCCAACGCCGGCCTCGCCGGTCAGGATCGGATTGTTCTGTCGGCGGCGCATCAGCACATCAATGAGCTGGCGGATTTCGTCATCACGCCCGAGTATCGGGTCCATCTCGCCTGCCGCAGCCTTGGCGGTGAGGTCTTGCGAAAACCTGTCGAGCGCCGTCGTGCCCTTGGCCGCCGCTTCGGCCCCGGGCGTACCCGCCGCGATGAGGCCCGAACCGTCGATGGGCCGCATGTTCTCCTCTTCCGAGAGCTGCCAGACCTTGCGATGTTCGTCGGACAGCGTATCGGCGTTGATCTTGTTGAATTCCGCGCTGATCGACAGCAAGGCCCGCCGCAGGGTGGTGTCCTTGAGCGCGCCGACCAGCAGGTGGCCGGTGCGAATCTGCGTTTCGCCGAAGAACAACGTGGCGTAGTGCCAGCCGCGGTCCAGCGAATCGATCACCGTTTGCGAGATGCCGGGCATGGCGGTGACGTTTTTGCCAAAGCCTTCGATGACGCGCAAAATATCGCCGGCCAGTTTGGCGTTGTCGGTTTTGAAATGCTGGCACGTCAGCGCCAGGTCGCTGCGGTCACGTTGCAGGATTTGCGACAGCCAGTGCGCCAGTTCGATGTTGCGGTTGCCGGCGCCCTTGGCCTGGCGGTGCGCCAGATTGAAGGATTCAAAGCCGAGACGATTGAGTTTTCCGGTTACCGCTTCAAGACTGATGTCGGCCATGTTCACCCCCTGCAACCCGTTTGGCGTCGCGCGCTTTGCGGCGTTTGTCAGCAACCCGCTCCGCCGGACTGAAGCGCGCGTCGCATCTGAAACTGTCGGCGGCGTAATTGGGCGCCATCCAGCTGGTCCACCCCAGCGCCCCCGATTGTCCAAGCCGCACGGGTTGCGCCAGCGGCGCGGGCAGGGCGATTTCCATGTCCCACTCGAATTCGTCGCCGATGTAAAAAAATACCAGATCGACGAGCTTTTCGCAGGTCGCCTGACCCGGCAAAAAATCGCCGTAGCGTTCAAGACTGTTGACGAACACGCGGATACGAAACTTGTCTTGCACACTATAGCAGGCCTTGCCCAGCAGCATATCCGAACCCAGACCACTGTTGGGGCCGCCCAGCTTGGAGCGTTCTGCGGCGTCAAACTCCAGCCACGTGCCGACGAATTCATCGATTTGGACGTCGACCTCGAAAAGCCCGCGCAGCGCGTTCCGCAGACGCGACGCCGACTTTGCTTGCGGCGCCAGCAATCCCGCGTAAAGGCCGATGCCTTCCGGCACATGGCGGCCATCGCCGAAGGCTGGCGATCCCACGCCAATGGTTGATTTTACATAGGCGCCAAAGCGGTCAAAGTCCGGTCGGTCGTTGTGCACGATCGGCCGCGAATCCGCCCACGCGCGGAAAAACAGTTGCAGGAAGCGCTGGTTGAATACATCGAGAAAGCGCGGCAACGCGTGGTCATTATTATGCGCATAGCTCCACGCCTCCTCGGTAAGCGCAAAGGGCAGCGCGCCCTGCGGCCCCAACATGCCGAGAAATTTCGCGTAGATGCGAATGCGTTTTCGCGTGCTGTCGCTGTCGATATCCACCCGCGCCACGTTGGAGGCGGGAAAGTCGAGGTGCAATTCCTGGCCAAACGAAACCAGATATTCGGCGCCCTCCCACACAATGATTTCGTCGCGCCGGGAGGCGCTGTCGCCAAGCCGCGGACGCGGGCTGAGTTCGCTGCGTCCGACAAGTTCGTCCGGACCCGCCGGCGCCGCCGCGCTCGCGCGGCCAAGGGTTCGCTCCATCCGCCGCATCACGTCGAGCAAGTCGAAGCGATACGGTTCTTCTTGCATGTCGCGCAGCAGGCTCAAAGCGGGTTCCTCGTGCCAATGCGTGCCGGCCAGCGCATGATTTCGCCTCGTTCAGCGGTTTTCAGCGTCAACTGCGTGAAGTGGTTGAACGCCGCGTATTCGCAGAAAAAACGGTCGAGGATGGCGCCGAGCAGAAACGAGCCGCTGCCCTCAAACGCCTTGTCGTCGATGGTGACGGAAATCTCGACGCCGCGCGCCGGGCCAATGCCGCCCTGATGGCGCACGCGGCGCACAACCGGGCGGCTCTCGACCGCCTTGATGCCGCGAATGCGCCTCTCGACAGCGCTGTCTGCGAGATCGGCGAACATCGACAAGATTTCGCGCAGCGCCTGGGCGTTTTCACCGGCTCCATGTTCGACAAGGCCGAGATGATTGAGCGTCAGCATATTGATGAGCCGCCAGACCGTCGAACCTGTATGTGCGTTCTCGACGCGGCCGCGCACGATGGAGGCGACCGGCTCGCGCGGCAGGGTGGGGCCGGAGATGCAGGCAACATTGAGATCGACGTTGTCGACGAGGCGAAAATCTGAACCGCCCTGTCCAATTGGCATATGCTCGGTCAGGTGACGATTGGAGCACAGGGCGCGAACGCTGAGTTCGGCGACCGTTGAGGTTGAATCCGCATAGGCCGGTTCGCCGATGGAGATGAACATGTCAGTGCCGATATAATTCGACGCGGCGCCGTATTTGCGCTCCTCGATGGTGCGCCGGCGCGGCAGACGCCGCAGCGTGTAGGAAAGATCGACGGCGCTCTGCGAACCCGCCGTCGCCGAATAGAGCGGCTTGACCCGGATTTTGTCGGAACCTCCGGCAAAGTGCGCGTAGACATCGAGAATGCGGTGCGGTTCGTATTCGAGATAGCGGCTGCGATCCGGCACCACATGGTATTCGTATTGGTTGCTGCGAACGGGAATCCGGTCCGTCGTCATTTCGAACAAGTTGACGGCGGGAGTCGTGTAAAGCGCAAACATGGCAGGTTGCACAGCGGCGGAAAGGCGCGCCGAGATTTCCGTGAAGCCAAAGATCACGTCGACTTTTTGCGACGGCAGCCGGCTCAGGACCGTGTCGAGTTTTCGCAACGAAAAGCCGAGGAACTTGCGCGGAAACAGGAAGAACTCGTGCAGCAGGTCATAACCGCGAAACAGCCGTGTGTCGCTTGGCAGCAACGCCGCGTCTTCATCAAATCCAACCGGCGCGATGCAATCGGCAGGCAAAGCCACGAGGACGGAATTGCCGAATTCATCGGGATAGCGAAACCAGACGCCGGTGCAGTGACCCAGCACCTGTTCACATATCGCGTCAGCGTCGGCTTCCGCGCCGATAAGATAGAACGGCAACTCGGTCGTGCGACACCCGGCGAACCAGACGTCCGGGCGCTTTTGCGCTTCCTGTGCGCTGATTTCGTCTTCGGGACGCGCCGCCGTGCGGTGGGTCAGCGAAATCTGCATGCCAGCAACCACGCCCCGGCCAGCCGGCGCGCCCGTCGCCAGCACCGCGCCGAGGGATCCCAGATACTTCGCGCCGCTGATCTCGAACGGCCAAAGCGTTACCGGCGACCGCGTGACGAACCGGCAGGAAACGCGCTTTTCATGCTCGATGTAGACCGCGTCGAGCGCCGAGCCGCGTTCGATGAGCTTGCCCTCCCGCAACGCCGCATCGCCAAAGGTTGGCGCAACCGCCGCCAGCATCGCTGAAGGCGCTGGCGCCAGGTAGTGCGGCACAAGCTGTTCAAGCAAGTTGTTGGTGAATTCCGGGAATTCGTGCTTCAGCTTCAGTTGCACGCGGGCTGCGAGATAAGCCGAGCCTTCGAGCAGGCCGGCCACCATTGGGTCGGTACGATCCCGCAAAATGCCGCCGAGACGCCCGGCGATGCCCGGATACTCCTCGGCGAACTCGGCGCCGTGCTCGTAGAGCAATTCAAGTTCGCGATTGTAAAGGTCGAGAAACTCACGATCCATCGCTACAACCGCTGGATCTGGATTTTGCCGGACGTGGCGTCCACGTCAGCGACAAATTGCAGCGGCACATTCAGCGGTTCGCAGGACAGATCGGCGTTAATCACATAGCGAATCTTCAGATCATCGACGCTCACCTTGGGGTCGCGGGTGACCCGCAGGCTGGCGGCGATCAATCGCGGCTCGTAGCGTTTCAGCACCGCTTCGATTTCAGCATCGAGATCGGAGACGGCCAATTCATCGATGGTGCGATGGGCGATGTCGGGAAAACCGAAATTCAGAATGGATTTGCGCACTGCCGGGAAATCAGTGAGATCGACGGTTGATTCCATCGACACGCAATTCATCAGCGTTTCAAGATCGCGCGCCACCTCGCGCCGCAAGGTTTGTTCGGTGACAGCGACACGTTGCGCGGCCCTTGAACGTGCCTTGTCTGAATCGCTTCCGCGGCCGGTCCTCGCGCTCGCCTTGCCATCACGCGCCGCATGGGCCGCACGGAAAACGTACATCAGCGGGGGGGAAAGGCGATTCTTTCGCGCGGGTTCTGCCATTGAGTATCAAACAATCCCTCGGTTCAGCGTGCTTGATTTGCGGTAATGTCGTCGATGAAGGAGAGGTTGCCGTCACTTGCCCCGGAGTTCGCCTGCACCATGTAATCAACCACGATTTTTTTGAAATTGATGGCAAACTCATCGCGCGGGATGGCGCCAAATTCATCCTCGATGTGTTTGCCAAGGATGCGATACGAAGAGATATAACCCTCGCTGACGATAAGCTTGTAGTACTTGAACGATTCCTTGTTGGTTCCTGTTTTGGATAGCGTCAGTGTGGCCTTGCGGATCTTGGAATGTGTCGCCAGCATCTGTTGCAGAATTGGCGAGGAACTGTCGACGACCTTTCGGAAAGTCACGTTGCTGTAACGCCGACGCCCCGTCGCCTCGCCCGTGGCGCCGTCCTGCGGCACCAGCGTCGAGAACTCGAACTCGCGAATTTCGATCAGCTGATTTTTGCCGCCGCGTTTCGTTTCGCCGCGCACGCTGTCGATTTCGAGAACATAATCGGTCTTCGCCATCGTCAGCCCCAGGGCATGCCGGAAAGAGGTTGCAACACGAGAGACATCGCCAAAAAGCGATTCGGATCAAACAAGGAAACAATGCCGGAGACGGTCCCGACCCGAGCGAGGGTTCGCCCGGGAAGGGTGCGCGGAGTTCCGGCCAAATCAGAGCACGATATCCGGGAAGAGCACGATATCCTGGACACGAGCGCCAACCGGCGCCCGCCAAGCGTCAGCTATCCGAGTTCTTCTGGAAATCATAGACCAGTTCGCCATTCGTGCTGCCTTTGCCCGTGTTGTCCTGGGTCTTGTACTCTTGCGAAATCTTCGCGAAAGCCAGCGATACGGATTCCCCAAGCGCGTCACCCGAGGAAGCGCCACTGAACGAGACCGAGCTGACGATGAGATCGGTCAACTTGACGGTGAAGTAATCGACCGCCTGTTTGCCCGCCGCTTTGCGGAAAGTGAGAATGCCGGACGTGATATGCTCGCCCGACGCGCACTTCTGGAACAGTTTCGTCGAAGCGCAGTCAATTTGTTTGGTGACGTGCAGGTCTTGGGCGAAAGAACGACCGGTGCCGCCGCCGGTGCCGTGCTGGAACGAGCCTTGCTGCGTCACGCCCCAAGAGAATGAGTCCAGTTCGATACACTTTTCGAACCCTTTTTTGTTGCTCTCGCCTTCGACGCCGTTCAGTTTGAGATAGGCTTCAACTGCCATGATGTGCTCCTGTTGGGTTTATCGCCTTTGCGATCTCGCTGCGACCTTGTTGGGTCATCGTCAAACTAGACGATGATTTCAGGTTTGAATGTGCGCTCAAGCACACACCCAGGTTATTTCTTTACTGCCGCGTCAAATTATTTTGGCGCCGGCAAACGCGACACCAAACGCAGGCCGATATCCATGCCTTCAAGCTGGAAATGCGGACGCAGATTGAAAGTCGCGGAGTAATATCCTGGGTTTTCTTCGTTTGGCACGACGGTGATTTCCGCCGCCGCCAGCGGACGACGGGCTTTGGTTTCCTCCGACGACATGGCCGGATTTCCATCGACATAGTCCTGAATCCAGTTGTGCAGCCACAACTCGAGTTCTTTCTCTTCCTTGTAGGAGCCGACCTTGTCGCGCACCATGCACTTGAGATAATGCGCGAAGCGGCACACGGCGAACATATAGGGCAGACGCGACGCCAGATTGCTCGACGCCGTCGCCTCCACATTGTTCTGATAGGCTTTCGGTTTGAACAGCGACTGCGCGCCGATGAACGCCGCTTTGTCGGTATTCTTGCGATGAATCAGCGGAATCAATCCGGACTTCGCCAATTCGGCCTCGCGACGATCACTGATGGCGATTTCCGTCGGGCATTTCAGATCGACGCCGCCATCATCGGTCGGGAAGGTGTGCGTCGGAAGATTTTGCACCTCGCCGCCCGATTGCACGCCACGTATGCGCGAACACCAGCCATATTCCTTGAAGGCGCGGTTGACATTGGCTGCCATGGCGTAGGCGGCGTTCATCCACGCATACTTTTCGCCCTTGTGGCCATCGGTGTTTTCCTCAAACGCGAATTCCTCGACGGGTTCCGTTTTGGCGCCGTAAGGCACGCGTGCCAGCACGCGCGGCAGACACAGTCCGAGATATTTCGCATCGTCTGAATCGCGCAGGCTCTTCCACGCCGCATAATCCGGCGTGTCGAACAGTTTCGACAGATCGCGCGGGTTTGACAGCTCGGTCCAGCTATCCATGCCCATCAAGGTTGGATCGGCGGCTGTAAAGAACGGCGCATGCGCGGCCCCGGCGATCTTGGAGAGATCGCGCAGCAACTGCACATCGGTGGCTCTGTGGCTGAAATAATAATCGCCGACGAGGCAGCCGAAGGGCTGGCCGCCCAACTGGCCGAATTCTTCCTCGTAGATGCGTTTGAAAAGCGGGCTCTGGTCCCACGCCGCATTCGGATACTGACGCAAATGACGATGCAATTCCGACTTCGACGCGTTCATCACCCGGATTTTCAGTTGCGCATCCGTCTCCGAATTCATGACCAGATAATGCAATCCGCGCCATGAGCTTTCCAGTTGCTGAAACTCATCGGCGTGAATGATCTCGTTCATCTGATCCGACAAGCGCTTGTCGATCTGCGCGATCATCTCGGTGATTGTATCGAGAATGTCGTCTTTCACGACGCTGCTGTCGGCCAGCGCTTGCTTGACCAGCGTGGTGACGGCGTTCTCAACCTCGGTCGCCGCGCGTTCCGTGCGCGGTTTGAAACTCTGCTTCAACAGGGACTGGAACTCGTCGACGCTTGTTGTTGCGCCGCCTGTTGCTGGATCCTGACGTTGGGTTTCGGTTGCCACGGGCGCCTCGCCTGTTGTGCCGCGCCTTGGTCAGGCGCCGGCATGTGGGTGGGGAAGAAAACAGCGCGCCCCTGAATCAAGGCGCGCTGCAAATTATTTGTCGTCGCCCTCGGCTTTCGGCGCCTTGTCCTTCAGCGCCGCCATCAGCGCGGGATCGCTGAGCAGCTTTTTCAGCTGGTCTTCCGCCGCAACCTTGCCATCCATGTATTTCATCAGATTGGACAGTTGGCTTCGCGCTTCCAGCAACGCGTTGAGCGCCGGAACCTGTTTGGCGATCGCCGCCGGGCTGAAGTCGTCCATCTTGCGGAATTGCAGATTGACGCCAAGCTTGTCGCCGCCTTCGCCGAGCGTGTTTTTGACGCGGAACGCCGCGCCTGGGGCGATCGCTTCCATGCGTTTGTCGAAATTGTCCATGTCGATGTCGAGGAGTTTGCGGTCCGCGACCGACTCTTTCTCGACGCCGGGAGCATTGCCGGAAAGATCCGACATCACACCCATGACAAACGGCAATTCAATCTTTTCTTCAGCATTGTTGGGATTTTCGTAGGTAATGTGCACGCGTGGGGGACGATTGCGCTTGATAAATTTCTGTCCACTGTCTGCCATGGCCGGACCCCTTCTTCATTTGATCGCTGTTGCGAGTAAAGACCTAGTTGGCGAGCGCGTCAATATTAAATTGGTGGGCTATTCTTGCTCTGAGAGCGCATTGGGAGGCAGCACTGCCTTGAGTACTGTCAGAAAATCGCGATCCGCGAGGGCTCGCGCACGCTCCAGCAGCCACGGCACCGGGCTTGAAGGTTCCGCCGTGCGCAACCACCCGGCGACAGCATCGAGCAAACCAAGAGCCTGCGCACGGGACGCTGCGGAAAAGCCGGATTCCATGCGCGTCGCGGGCTGTACTCGAACCGCAACAGTGCCGGCGTTCGAGGCGGGCGCGAAGTGTTCGGCGTCTGACGCCTCGTCCGGCCCGGCCTCGGCATCCCCAGAGGTTTCGCCGCCGTCATTTGCAGCCGCCTCTTCAGGCTCGTCCGATGAGATCGGCGCGGTTTCCTCCTCCGCGTCTGAGGCCTGCGTGTCGCCATACGCCGCCGCGTTGGGCAATAAACCTGCCAGCCGTTCGACCGGCAACGGAAAATACTGCCGGTTGCCAATCTGGTAGGCGGCCGAGCCGACGTGATCGGGAAGCAGGGTTTGCAACACCTCGACGAACGACTTGCCAAGCAGTTGCTGGGCCTGCGCGATCAAGGGCAGCAACGGGCTCGAAGGTTCGCGCTGCATGAAATAGTCCATGGAGGCTTGGAGCGCCGCTACGGCTTGCGCTGCGCTGGAGACCGCGCCGGTGCGCGGGCCGTCCCCGCCATCGAGGCTCGCCACGGCGCTGGCGACTTCGCGCGGATAGGCGAGGTCAATGAGGCCGATAATTCGCAAGGCAAGCGCGTCGATTGCCGAAAATCTCGGCGCCGACATGAAGTCCGCCTTTTCAACCCACAATTCGTTGATGCGAGCCAGGGCGGCGCGCAGCTTCTCCAGATTGTCGCGCGTCTGAAACGATTGCTCCTTGTTGTCCTGGAGCGCCTGAACGATGGTCGCCTCGACTGGGGTTTCCTCGCCTTCGCGCGGCTCGGCCTCGCCTTGGGTGAACATATAACTGCGAAAGCTGATTGAGCCGGCGCGGCGGCTGTCGCACAACCGCGCATACTGCAAGGAAAAGACGATGGTGGTTTCGCTGAGCGTGCCGAGCGTCGCGGCCCGCATGGTGAAGGCGCCATCTTCGGCGCGCGGATGCACTTCGTCCCACATTGCGCTCAGCAGCGTGGCGATCGCTTCAACTGCCGAGGAAAAGCCCTGGATGTCGCGACTGAGCACCATCAACCGCGCCATCAGCGTCATCAGCCGCAGGTCACGCGTTCGACCCAGAAACGCGACGATTTTGGCGAGGGCGTCGTCCACCTTTAGCACGGACGAATCGAAGGCAAAGGGTTGCACCGAGCCTGTCGCCGGGTTTTCGACGAAGAACGTCGTCGGCATGGAGCCCTCGATGTTGGCGACGAAGTTCATGTAATCGTCGTCGTATTCCAGATCGAGATCGGGACCGCAGGGCTCCGCCCCGGACAACGGCGTCGTCAAACTTGCGAAGTCGATGGATGCCAATTTAGTCCGCTCTGTTGCCTGACTTCGCGCTCTGTTGCCTGACTTCGATTGTCGACCAGCCGCCACGCCCGCCATTTGCCGCCCGCCATCTACAATGGCGAATGGCTGTCAGAATAGCCTTGCGGGCAACAACCGTATGACACTTGTGCGCAATCGCACAAGTGGAAGCGTCGAGTAGGGTTAGTTACCGGGGCGAACACA
>JAYTTW010000051.1:0-2719 GCA_043744855.1 Hyphomicrobiales bacterium | reverse complement strand
ATTTGAACCGCAATAATTCCCCAATAGTCCTCATCCTGAGGAGCCGCGCAGCGGCGTCTCGAAGGACGAGCGCTGTCCACGCGTTTTTCAGCAGCCTGTTAGAGGAGGCGCGACAACAGTCGATGCGCCCGCGCCAGATGCGGCGCATCGACCATTTGGCCGTCGATCGACAACACCCCGACATCAGGCTGAGCGGCGAAGGCAGCGACGATTTTTTGGGCTCGCTGTACGGCCTCGGCAGATGGCGTGAAGTGTTTGTTGATGGCGGCCACCTGCGCCGGATGGATCGCCAGCTTTCCAGAAAAGCCGTCGCGACGCGCCGCCTCGCACTCGCGGCGTAGCCCGGCTTCATCGCGGAAGTCTGTGAATACCGTGTCGATGGGTTCGACCTGCGCGGAGTGCGCGGCGAACAGCGTGAGCGCGCGCGCCAAGCGAAAAGGGTCGGTGTAATCGCCGTCGGCGCGACGTGTCGCCTCGCAGCCCAGCGCCGCCGACAAATCCTCTGCGCCCCACGTCAAGCCAGTGAGCCGCCGGCTGGCGCCAGCGTAGGAAGCCAGCCCAAATATTGCGCCGGCGGTCTCCGTGGCGATGGCGAGGATGCGGGTCTGCCCATCGGGCAAGCCGTTACGCGCCTCGTGGACAGCGAGTTTGGCGCCGAGGTGCTGGACATCGGCGCCATCGCGGGATTTGGGTAACAGGATGGCATCGGGCGCGGCGGCCATGACCGCTTCCAGATCAGCGTCGATGTGGCCGCTATCCAGCGCGTTGACGCGCACGATCAGATAAGGCCGCGATTTGAGCGGGCGCGTCGCGGCGATAAAATTGCGTGCGGCCTCGCGGGCAATCGCCTTCGCTCCAGGCGCGACGGAATCTTCGAGATCGATAATCAGCGCGTCGGCGCCGGCAGCGACGGATTTTTCCAGTTTTCGGGCGGCGTCAGCGGGGACAAAAAGCAGCGAGCGCATGATCTGCGTATATCCTTCCGGCAAACCACATGCCAGCCCGCTAAAACCGTGTCATTGAATGACGGCGGCGACCCGCGCAACGATGGAAGGCTCGCCATGCGCCTGCCTCCCGTGGCTTGCGGCGCGCCAGTTCCTACACTTCCTTCAGACGCGGCAACAGCGCCAGCGCGTTGTCGCGATCGATGGCGGCGCGCATGGCGACGCTGAGCGGATATTCATCGAGTTCGCCGATGCCGCGGCCGGGGTGTACGAACGGATAATCGCTGCCATAAAGGATGTGCGAGGCGGGAAAGAATTGCAGCATGGCGGCGAGTTGCGGGGCGCTTTCGGCGCTGGAAGTATCGCAATAAAGGCGCTTCAGTTCGTATTCGATACCCTTGGGGTTGTTGGCCTTGAAGGGTTCGCGCGCCCCGGAATGGGCGATGCGCGCCGCCAGAAAAGGCAGCGCGCCGCCACCGTGCGCAAAAATGAAGCGGATTTCCGGGCAGCGCGCCAGCACGCCATTCAGCACCAGGCTGGTGATGGTGCGCGTCGTGTCGAGTGGGAACTCGATGTCTTGCGGGATCAGACCGGGGATGAGCGCCGCCGTGCAGCGATGCATGGTGGGATGCACATAGACGACGGCTTTGCGGCGATTGAGTTCCTCGAACACGGGCAGAAACGTGGGATCGCCTAAAGACTTTGCGTCATAATTGGCGTGGTGATCATCGCCGCCGTTGGGGCTGTAGGCGGCAAAGTGTCGGCTCAATTCAGCAATATCGCTTCAAGCCTGCAATAAGAGACTATCGAGGCCAAAGAACTTTGGGCTGCTGCGGATCGGCCATTTCGCATGGCAGGAAAGTCGCATATCACGCGAAAAAGGGCTCGCACTGTTGGGCTCCTATTAATGTGAGCTCTCTTTCGAAGCGAAAAATAACCGGCACTAACCCATTTGCACCATTGACGTATGCCGAACTCCTCGAAAATGCAGAAGGCGGTCGCATTCGGCGGCCATGCGACGAGGACGGTGAATGCTCAATTCTGTGCAAGCCCTGATCACAATGGGCGGTGTGCTACAGCATGGGGCGGATTTCATCAGCGCTTCATGCGGGAAATGTGACCGCCACTGTCGCTCGTCGACTACCGCGCTGCCGCTGGATACAAGGTTGGCGACCGTTCAGATGTTGAACATATGTTCCAGTTGCGGAAGTGACCGCGTCCAGATGAAACCAGTGTGGTCACACCCGCGGCCTTCGCAACACCAATATAAATCGGGCGGGGCGAAGCCATGCGCACAGTTCGTCCCGACGTTCGAGCAGACGCGATTCAATGCAAATCCCTGAAAGTTTCATGCAATGGAATTGCGTGCCGCAGATCGCGCACGACGGTAATGGCGACAATATCTTTTTTGTCTGCAATCAACTTATCGGATCAAAATGTCTTCGGCTATGAGCCGGGCGAGATGCAGCACCGTGACAACCCGTTTAGCAGGTGTGACCAGGCGCAATCTGATACCGTTTCGCACTTCACGTTTTAAACGCATGGACGAAGCCTCTCGCTCAAAAGAATGAGCGAGGGGCTATTCCTGAGCTCAAATGCTACTTCACCCTTCGAAACGAAAGTATGGTTGTTCCAGCGCCCGTTGTAGGTGCAGGATTTTCATAAACAAGTTCATCGTCGGTGATTTTGGTTGTTGGTCGTTTCTGATCGACGCCCGTCCAATTCCCGAAAGTGCTCTTTTCAATATGCTGGGTAATAACTTTCGGGAATTGGAC
>JAYTTW010000050.1:0-2731 GCA_043744855.1 Hyphomicrobiales bacterium | reverse complement strand
GAGCTCGGTTATTGTCACCGCTCCTATTTCGCCGACCCGGAAGAATGGTGCAATTGCTTCAAGGTCGCCGCAGATGGCCCGCCTGGTCTCTGGCGGCTCGTGTTCCCCGCCGATCCGCAGGCGCCGGAAATCGAGTTGCTTAACGATAAGGCTGTGCATGCGCGGATGCAGAAATTTTTTCCCAACAAGGCGCCTTACGACGTGGTGCATCGCAACATCTACACGGTGCATCAGCGCGTAGCCGCGACATTCTGCAAGGGGCGCGTCTTGCTCGCGGGCGATTCTGCGCACGTGAACAATTCAATTGGCGGCATGGGCCTGAATGGCGGCTTGCAGGACGCTGCGAACCTTTCCGAAAAGCTTGTGCAGGTGATCAACGGCGCGCCTGACAGTTTGATGGACCTCTACTCACTCCAGCGCCGCAACGTTTCAATCGAGTTCGTGCAGGCGCAATCGATCGCCAACAAAAAACAACTGGAAACCCGTGAACCTGAAGAGCGCCGCAAGGTTCTGGAAGACCTTGCGGAAACTGCGGCAGACCCGATACGTGCGCGACAATATCTGTTGCGCTCTTCCATGCTGGCGCTTCAAGCGCGCGCCGCCTCCATCACTCTCGCTGCAGCCTCCGCGTGATGGAAAAACCCTCACCCTGTTCTTTCGCCCGCGCCCTCGGCGCCTTTGCCTCGGGCAAAGAGACGCCGCGCAAATTTCTCGAACTCTGCATCCATGAGATCGACAATCGGGAAGGGGATGTGCAGGCGTTTACAACCATGCGGCTGAAGACCGCGCGCGCGGCTGCTGACGCCAGTAGCAGACGATGGGAGATTGGAGCGCCGCTGTCAGCCATCGACGGCATGCCGATTGGCGTGAAGGACGTGATCGAAACCGCCGACATGCCCACGCAAATGGGGTCTGCTTTGTTTGCCGGATGGTCGCCAGGTCATGATTCCGCCTCCGTATGTGCTCTGCGTGCAGCAGGCGCAATCATCGTCGGCAAAACTGTCACCACAGAATTCGCTGCGACGCGCCCCGGTCCGACGCGTAATCCTTATGATCTTCTGCGTACGCCAGGGGGCTCAAGCAGCGGCTCGGCAGCCGCCGTTGGCTGCGGCATGCTTTCGGGCGGACTTGGCACACAGGTCGTGGGTTCAATCATTCGCCCGGCGAGCTATTGCGGGGTTTTCGGCTTCAAGCCATCGCTCGGCGGAATCAATCGCGGCGGCAGCCATGATTACTTAAGTCAATCCTGCCAAGGCGTGCTCGCTGCGACGCTCGAAGATGCCTGGCAGATGGCCATTGAAATCGTAACGCGCGCGGGCGGCGACCCCGGCCACCCCGGCCTAATGGGGCCGATGAGAGCTCCGGAACCAGAAACTCCACGCGCGGTGGCGTTCCTGCAAACGCCGGGCCTGGAAAGTGCGACATCATCCGCACGTGCAGTCATGGACGAGGCGCTTGAAAAGGTGCGTCAAGCCGGTGTGAAAATCATCACCCGCAAGCAAAGTCATACGCTCGCCGCGCTGGAAGAGGCGCTGTACGAGACGCTGCCGCTCACCCGCAACATCAACGCCTGGGAATCGCGCTGGCCGCTGAACACCTACGTGGACCGCGACGTAACCAAACTCAGCAAAGGCTTGGTCGAAAGGCTGCGCGAGGCCGAGGCGATGAGTGTCGACACTTACCGCGCGCATTTGCTCCGCCGTGACGAAATCCGCGCACTCCATGCAGCTCTGCGCGAGGAAGCCGCGACTTGCGTGACGCTGTCGGCGCCGGATGTCGCGCCGGTTGGAATTGAGTCAACGGGCAATCCGATTTTTGCAGTGCAGGCGTCACTTCTGGGCGTCCCGGCGTTGACGATGCCCCTCGCGATGATTGGAGGCTTGCCGCTCGGCATCCAGGTCATCGGTTACAGGAACGAAGATTCCGCGCTTTTCGCTGCGGCAGCCTTCCTGCAAGGCGTGATCGCACGCATAGCCATTGACTGTGAGGTGAGATGACAAACGAGATTGAGAAGATCCCCGATTCTTTGCGACGCTATCTCGACGAGAGCGCGTTACGCGCGGACTATCGGGATCTGCACGCCCATGTATTGGAGCTTTACCGCAAGGGGCTTCTGATCGTCGTCGATGAGTTGATCAACAAAGACACTGAAATGCATCCGCTGGTGCGCTGGCAATACCGCGGCGGAATTCCGGCGAAGGAGCGCAAGGCCTTTTTGTTCACCAACGCCACCGACAGCAAGGGCCGTAGATTTGATGCGTCTGTGCTTGTTGCAGGCCTCGCCGCAACCCCGGACGTTTATCGCGTAGGATTTGGGAAACCGCTCGAGAAGATCGGCGAAACCTGGATCAACGCCATTGCAAATCCGATTGCCCCGCATCTGGTGTCTGACGCGCCGTGTCAGGAAATCGTGACCGAAGGCGATGCGCTCGACCAGCCTGGCGCTGCGCTTGACGGGATTCCGGTGCCGATATCGACACCCGGCTGGGACAATGCGCCCTATCTCTCGGCGGGCCATTACATCACGAAGGATCCCGAGACCGGAATTCAGAACATTGGCAATTATCGCGGGCAACTGAAGGCTCCGCGGCGGCTCGGGATGAATCCGTCCGTCGAGCTGCGCGCGGGCATTTATACACATTGGCTAAAGTATAAAAAGCTCGGTCAGCCCATGCCTTGCGCCGTTGTGCTGGGTTGCCCTCCGGCTATCTCGTACACTGCGGTGCAGAAG
>JAYTTW010000049.1:0-2736 GCA_043744855.1 Hyphomicrobiales bacterium | reverse complement strand
ACCGTGATGCCGCGCGGATCCAGACTGCATTTGAGGACCACTATCGGGATCAATACAAATTGCTGGTCGACAATCTGCCAGTTCAGGTCGTCAGTTGGCGACTGACGGCCGAGGCGCAGTTCACCGTGGCCCCGACGAAGGCTTCGGCGCCGATCGAACCCGGCCGCCCGCATGCGACGCGACGCGTCGAACTCTGGTTCAGCGACGCCGACGTCTGGCGGCGCGCTTCGATCGCGAAAAACCAGGTGTTCAAAGGTCCCGCTCTCATCGAGGAGCGTGAAACGACGACCATCGTGCCGCCCGGGTGGACTGCCTGCATGAACGCGTATGATTGCATCATCGCAACAAAGGATTGACGCCATGAACGGTGCAACACTCGAGATCCTGTGGAGCAACGTCATCAATATCGTGAACGAGCAGGCCAAGGTTTTGCAGAGAACGGCCTTCAGTTCGATCGTTCGCGATGCAGGCGATCTAGCCTGCGCTCTATTCGATGTCCGTGGACGGATGGTCGCGCAATCGGTGACCGGAACGCCGGGGCATATCAACTCCCTCGCAATCTGCGGCGGCCACCTCGTCAATCGCTTCCCGCCCGATACGCTTGTTCCAGGCGACGTGCTGATTACCAACGATCCCTGGCTGGGTGCGGGACATTTTTTCGACATTACCATTCTCACGCCGGTGTTCCATGGCGACCACCTGCTCGCCTTCTTTGGGTCGACGATCCATCACACTGACGTCGGCGGTTATGGACACGGCGCCGGCGCGCGTGACGTTTATCAGGAAGGTCTCTGGATTCCGCCGCTGAAACTGTATCGCGGCGGCGCCATGGATGAAGTGCTGGCGGCGATGCTCTGGCAGAACGTCCGCATGCCGGCGCAGCTGTTCGGAGACTTGTCGGCACAGGTTTCAAGCGCGCGAGTTGCTGGCGAAGGGCTTCTGGCACTGCTTGAGCGTCAGGGGCTCCCCGACCTCGCCGAGCTGAGCGACGACATCATTTGTCGGTCGGAAGCCGCCATGCGCAGCGCCATCCGAAAAATCCCGGGCGGCGTCTATCCCGGCGTCACGGAATTTGACGTGCCAGGCGGCGAAACCATTCGGCTGAAAGTGGCGCTTACAGTCGATGCCGAGCTGGGGGACATCACAATCGATTTCACCGGCAGCTCTTTGGCCGTTGCGATAGGCATCAATGTCTGCATGAATTACACGCATGCCTATGGCACGTTCGCCGTGACCTCGTGCCTTGCGCCGGATTTGCCCAACAACCACGGCAGCCTGGCACCGATCCATGTCGTGGCTCCTGTCGGCTCGATCGTGAATTGCGAGCCCCCGGCCCCGGTCAACGCACGCCACGTTGTCGGCATGTATGTGCCCATGCCGATTCTGAAGGCCCTGGCGAAATGCGCGCCGGACAAGGTCATTGCCGAGAGCTCCGGTGCGAGCTGGGCATTCCATGTTTACGGCAGCCGGCCGGACGGCACGCCCTTTATCCAGTTTTGGGGCGCTTCCGGCGGCATGGGCGCACGCAAGACGAAGGACGGTCTGAGCGCGACAAAATATCCAACGGGCGTATCGGTGCAGCCGATCGAAATAATCGAGGCCGCATCGCCCGTGCTCTTCATTGAGAAGCAATTGCGCCGCGGATCGGGTGGCGCTGGGAAATCGCGTGGTGGTGACGGCCAGAGCCTCAAATTCAAAGTGCTCGGCGAGCACCCCTGGGTCTTCGACGCGGTCTTGAGCCGAATGACCCAAGCTCCGGAAGGTCTCGAAGGCGGCGGCAATGGTCAGCCGGGAAGCTTTCTGATCAACGGCAAGCCCGTCCCGGCGCGCGATCAGGTCCACAAGATCTCGATGGGACCCGACGACATCGTCGAATGTCATACGCCGGGCGGCGGCGGATATGGTCGCCAAGAAAACAGGAGAGGAAAGGCAGATGGGTAAGCGCAATCTTATCATTAAAGCGGAACTTGAAGATCGCGTGATCGAGTTCTGGGATGACGTTGATCGTAATTGGGGTCGCAATGCGCATCTCTTTTACGAAGAGACAGGTGTCTTCACGACCACGGAACACGAATTGCGTGGCCGCGACGCTATCAAGAACTTCTATTCCTGGCGGGAGGGACGGGGTGAACGAGTCGCCCGGCATGTAATCAGCAATTTTAATGTATCGGTCGATGACGAGGACGTGGTTCAGTCAAGATGGATCATGAGCCTCTATGCGGCTGACGGCGGTCCGGTTTTGCCGTCCGAGCCTCCCATCCTGCTCGCCGACGTGGTCGATGTCTCAGCAAGGGGCGCCGACGGGATCTGGCTTTATCGCTCACGCATTCTCGTTCCCTTGTTCAAAGGGAAGACGCCCACGACAAACCCGCCTAAGACATAGGTCGGAGCGCATCAATAACAGAACACATTTCGGGAGGCGGGCATGAACACCATCAACAAGCTTCTATATGTTTGTTTTTTGTGTCAGGCGACGGCGGCGACAGCCGCTGACGTCCCCATGCGCTACAAGGGCAAGCAGATCAGGTTCATCATCAACTACGAGGCTGGCGGGCCAACCGACGTCGTCGGTCGCGTCATCGGGAAGTATCTCGGTAGGCACATTCCCGGATCGCCCACGATCGTCATACAGAACATGGGCGGCGCCGGCGGGCTCATCGGCGCGAACTACATAGGGCAAGTCGCGGAACCGGACGGCCTGACGATTTCTTACGTCACGGGCATCGGTACAAAGGC
>JAYTTW010000048.1:0-2761 GCA_043744855.1 Hyphomicrobiales bacterium | reverse complement strand
GCAATTCTTGCCGCAGACGACGCCGCACGCGTCGAAAAACTGGTGCCCGAGCGCTCCGCCCGCATGCTGGAGAACCCATTCGCTTTCCTGCGCGGCGCCGCCAGCCTGATGGCGAGCGATTTGCAATCCGCCGCCACTTCAGGGCTGCCGGTGCAAGCGTGCGGCGACTGCCATTTGATGAATTTCGGCGCTTTCCTGACGCCGGAGAACAACATTCTTTTCGACGTCAACGATTTCGATGAAACCCTCGGCGGCGTCGATTTCACTGTCGATCTGAAGCGACTGTGCGCCAGCGTCGCCGTCGCGGCGACGACGAACAATAAAGCCATCAGCGCCAAAGCCGTCCGCCGCATGGCGCAGGCCTGCGCGGAAGCTTACCGCTTGCGAATGATCGGGTTGTCCGGCCTGTCTCCACTCGAGGTGTGGTCAGCGCGTGTCGAACCGGAGCGCGAACTGGGCGCCTTCCGCGCAACGGCGCTGCGCAAGAAACTGGCGCAGGTGTTCGCGCAGGTGCGCGCTGGCGCCAATATGCCCGACGAGGATTCCCCGCATCTGGCCGCCGGCCGCAAACTCGCCATCGCCGACAAGCCGCCGACGATTTTCCATTTCGACCCGCAAGCGCTGGCGCAGGACACCATCGACGCCGAAGCCGTGCTGGCTGCCTACCGCGCCGCCCTCGCCCCCGAGCTGGCCGAACTCCTGCGCCGCTACGAGTTGGTTGATATCGCGTTCAAGGCGGTTGGCGTCGGCTCGGTCGGCACGTTCTGCGCGGTCGCCTTGCTGAGCGACCCGGACGGCCATCATTTCTTCCTGCAACTCAAGGAAGCCCGCCGCTCGGTGCTGGAGCGGCTCCATTCCACTCTCGCCTGGAGCGGCCATCAGGGCCAGCGCGTCGTGCAGGGGCAAAACATTTTGCAGGCCGCCAGCGACATGTTTCTCGGTTGGACGCAGGACGCTGCCTCAGGCCGGCAGTTTTATGTTCGCTCCCTCAAGAACCGCAGGCTTGGCGACATCGGCGAAATGGCCGAACAGGGCGATCTCGCCGACTACGCCAGCCTGTGCGGACGCACGCTGGCCCGCGCCCACGCCCGCTCGGGCGATGTCGCCGCCATCGCCGGCTACATGGGCAAAAGTCCGGTTTTTGACAAGGCGGTCGCGGCATTCGCCGCCGACTACGTCGCCAGAAACGCTGCCGACCACGCAGCGCTTGTCAAGGCGCGCGGAGTGGCGAAGGCGCCGCCGGCGCCTGCCCAGAAAGCTGCCAAATCGTCGGCATCCGCGACACCATCCCTTGCCTAAAGCGCGATGACGCTTCTTCGAATCGTCGTCGCACTCCAAGTTTTTGATTGAGCATGATCTTTTCCGAAAACCGGCGTCCACTTTTCGGGATCATGCACGAACTGGCGTGAGGGTCACTCGTCATCATCCGCGTCAACAGGCGCAAGCCTGCCGCGCGGCGCGACCGTGGGCACGCGTGATATCGACGGGCGCTCGACAAGCGGCCGCGCCGCTGGCGCTTCAATCAGGCCGGCGATGGTGGTCGGCGCCGCGCCAGGAATCGTCACGTCATAGGCGGGCGCAAGGCGCGGCGTTGGCGCCCGCACCGGCGCCGGCTTGCTGGCTGGCGTGATTTCGTCGGGTGCGGCAAACGCGGTGCGAACTGGCGTTGCGGTGGGGTTGCCGGCGAACGCAGCCCATTGTTCCGACGAGCCGTAGAAGGCGTTGCGATCCACTTTGCTGCGTATGCCCGCCACTTCGCCGTCGCTTTGGTATTGCCACAAATGCCACTTGCGCGAACCGTAACGCACTTGCGGCGAATGCTTGGTCGAGCGCACCCAGATCGGATACTCCGCCATTTCATTCGGCGCCAATATCGCCTCGTAAAAGTCCACCGTCGTGTAAATCACCGGCTTTTTGCCGTAGCGGCGTTCCATCTCGCGCAGCATCGCGTGCATATCGCGCAACACCGGGCCGCGCTCGAGCCGGCGCGTGCAACTGCGCGATGTCGGCGTCGCCTCAACATCGAGGACTGGCGGGAGCGCGTCCGGATCGAGAGGCACGGTGCGGGCGAAATTGGCGAACTCCTGCGCCGGTGAACGGCACCAGAACATGAAGTGGTAGGCGCCGCGCGCCACCCCGGCGGCTTTGGCGCCGTCCCAGTTCTGGCGGAATTTGGCGTCGACGTGATCTGAGCCTTCCGTGGCCTTGATGAACGCGAAGCGCGTTCCTGACGCCCGCACGGCGCGCCAGTCGATATCGCCCTGGTATTTGGAGACGTCGACGCCATGGATGGGAAACTGTTGCGGCTGCGTGGTTGTGAACGCGCTTTTGGCCGGCTTGAAACTGGGAATGCCGTGGGTGACATCCGCGCTGGCGCCGTCGTAGCCGCCGAGCCCAGCGCCGGGCGACTTGGAGCCGGGCGACTTGGGGCCGCCGCCGCAGCCCGCCAGAACCAGGCAAGCCAGCAACGCGACGCAAAGCGATCCCTGGGAACGCGGGGACACGGTACTCATACACATGCCGGCAATGTCGCCGAAATTTGGTAACGCCCGGTTAATGCCTGGTGCATGATCCCGAAAAGTGGATGCCGGTTTTCGGAGAAGATCATGCTCGATCAAAAACCTGAAGTGCGACGACGATTCGAACAAGCGTCATCGCGCTCTAGCAGGCTGCTGAAAAACGCGTGGACCGCCCTCGTCCTTCGAGACGCGCTTTCAGCGCTCCTCAGGATGAGGTCTAATGAGATGCTGAAGCCATTAAA
>JAYTTW010000047.1:0-10777 GCA_043744855.1 Hyphomicrobiales bacterium | reverse complement strand
CGCAATGCTTTTGTTGGAGCGAATGTTGCAGTTCGTCAGCTGCACGCTCGGAGCGCCGTTGAACGTCATCACGTCGGTCGAGAGGGCCAGCATTTCGCCCGTAGTGAAAATACAAGAAGTGTCCGTTGAGCCCCCAGTCCCGACCGTGCCGGCATTGCCCGTGACGACGGTCGATCGTTTGGTAACACTGAGCGTCGGGATTACCATCGACATGATCGTCGTCGGGATACTGGCGGTGACGCTAACCTGGTATCCCCCCGTGGCCGCGTCCGTCGCGAACGTTGGCGCCGCTACAGTCGCGTCGGATCCGGCGAATGCTGCGTTGACAGCGTTCGTTATGAATGCCTGGCGATCCCCGTCTGCGAAAGCAACCGACGAAAGATTAGCCGCATCAACGGCGGCCTGAGTTTTGGCCCCGAGTGCAATGGCGCGCCCATAGTCCACCCCCACGCCGACCATGAATATCAGGGGGATGAATGAAAGGCTGAATATAATGCCTACAGACCCGGTGCGATCCCGCGCGAAGGTTCCGACCCGTTGAAAGAAGTTTGAAGATGTCATAGCAAGCCCCGATGAGGCGAAGCGAAGGTCCGCTGCCTTTGCAAACCATACGGACAAGCATTTTACGTTAGGTTATTTTGTTCGTTAAATTCGTTGGCAGGCTGCGGAAAAAGTCATTAGCGACGGTCGATGAAGTATGAATTCGCGGCTCAAAGCGGAATAAAAGCGGCTGCGTCGCGACCGCATCGTCGCGCCGATCTCAGATGGCGGATAATCAAACAGAAGTTTTTCGCTTTTTCAGTGACTAAGCTGTCGGCCCCACCAAAGCAGAACAACCAAGAAACATTTGCATGTTTAATTGGCTGTCGCTTAAAGACTCGGTGCGAGGTTGAAATCAGTTTCGGGCAGACCCGTATATTTACTCGAGGTACCCATGAGCCTTCTTATATCCCGGTTTTGGAACGAAGAGGGCGGCGCCACCGCCATTGAGTACGGACTGATTGCGGGCCTCATTGGCGTGGTGATCATCGCTGCCGTTGGGGCTGTAGGCGGCAAGGTGTCCCTTCAATTCAGCAATATCGCTTCAAGCCTGCAATAAGAAACTATCGAGGCGAAAGAACTTTGCGCCGCCGCTTCTTCGGTGGCATCACTGAGGACGCCATCCGACGCGGAGTCCTCCACAGCGTTGCCGATCTACAGGAATGCATCAATCGTTACCTGAACAACCACAATGCCGATCCCAAGCCGCTCGTATGGACCGCGACAATCAACAAAATCCTGGACAAAGTCGCCCGAGCGAAACAAGTGTTAGAATCACAACACTACGTCGTAAGCCCCTACGTCGGCGCAAGCGCCTTCGCCAGCGCGCGAAAATCCCGCCAAGCCTCGCGCTTGGCGCGTGGCGTGCGCAGCAGATAGGCGGGATGCAACGTCGCCAGCGCTTTCAAGGTGCGTGGCGGCTCCGTGCGGTTGATGGAGTAATCATACCAGGCGCCGCGAGCCCGCACGATGCCGTCTTTGACACCGAGTAAACTTTGCGCCGACACGCCGCCGAGGCAGACCAGCAGCTGCGGATCCACAAGCTCGATCTGCCGCTCGATAAAGGGCAGGCAAATGGCGATCTCCTGCGCTGTTGCCGCGCGGTTTCCAGGCGGCCGCCACGGCACAATATCGGCTATATAAACCTGCGTCCTGTCGAGGCCGATGGCCGCCAGCATCTTGTCGAGCAATTGCCCGGCGGGGCCGACGAACGGCACACCGGCGCGATCCTCCTCGTCACGCGGCGCCTCGCCCACCAGCATAATTTTCGCCGAGGGGTTTGCATCGGCGAAGACAAGGCGGGTCGCCGTGCGCTTGAGGGTGCAACCCTCGAAGGCTTCAAGCGCGGCGCGCAATGCCTCAAGCGTCGCCGCAGCATTGGCGATTTCGCGCGCGCTGCGCGCTACCGCTTCATTGGAAACGGCGGCCGGCCCGATTGACGGGTTTGCGACCGGGTGTTGCCCGGAGAGCGGCTGGCGCGGCGGCAGGACGCGACGCGGCGAGGCCGCCGGCGAGCCGCCGCCTGAAGCGGGCAAGTTTGACTCGGGCGAGACTGAAGCGGGTACAACCTGGGGCAACGCACGGCGAGCCCTGTCACCCGCGCAATCGGCGAAACGGTCATGCGCCGTCGCGTCGATAGCTGCATCGACGCCCATATCGACATACCACTGAAGGATGCGCGCCAGTTCGGCGTCTGAAAACGTGTCTGGGGAGGGCGCGGCGGGAACCATGGGCCCAGCTTAGGGATTTTCACCTGCCGTTTCGAGTGCCTTGTCGCTTGCCGACGGGAATTGCCAATATTTCGGCGCAGGCGAACGCGCCCAAGCACAACTTGGCAAAGTTGACCGCGTTTACATAGTTTATATATAAACCTTTAGTCCGGACCCATCATTATCCGACGCCTTGGAGCTGACGATGGCTGACAACGAGTTACCGCCACGCGAGGCGATGGAGTTTGACGTCGTCATCGTCGGAGCCGGTCCTGCCGGGCTCGCTGCAGCAATTCGTTTGAAACAGCTGTCGCCCGAGTGCACGGTCGTCGTCGTCGAGAAGGGTTCGGAAGTTGGCGCGCACATTCTTTCCGGCGCAGTGATCGATCCCATCGGACTTGACCGGCTTTTGCCGGGCTGGCGCGACGATGCGGAGCGCCCGCTGAAAACGCCGGTGATCGAAGACCGCTTTTATTTGCTGGGCCCGTCGGGCGGGCTGCGCCTGCCGAATTTTCTGATGCCGCGCTTGATGAGCAATCACGGCAACTTCGTGGGTTCGCTGGGAAATGTTTGTCGCTATCTCGCGGCGCGAGCCGAAGCGCTCGGGGTGGAAATCTATCCAGGCTTCGCCGCCGCTGAAGTGCTTTACGGCGAGCCGGGCGAAGTCGTTGGCGTTGCGACGGGCGACATGGGCGTCGACAAAAATGGCAAGGCAAAGCCCGGCTTCGCACGCGGCATGGAACTGCGCGGCAAGTACACGCTGTTTGGCGAGGGCGCGCGCGGATCGCTGTCCAAACAACTGATCGCCAAATTCGCTCTCGACGCTGCCCGTGAGCCGCAGAAGTATGGCATCGGACTGAAAGAGTTGTGGCGGCTGGACCCGTCGCGGCATCGGCAAGGTCTCGTGCAGCACTCTTTCGGCTGGCCGCTCGACAACGCAACCGGCGGCGGCTCATTTCTGTATCACCTCGAAGATAACCAGGCGGTCGTCGGCTTTGTCGTGCATCTCAACTATGAGAATCCCAGCTTGTCGCCGTTCGACGAATTTCAACGCTTCAAGACACATCCGAAGATCGCGCCGGTTTTTGAAGGCGGTTCGCGATTGTCCTATGGCGCTCGCGCCATCACCGAAGGCGGCTGGCAGAGTGTGCCGAAACTGGTGTTTCCCGGCGGCGCGCTGATTGGCTGCTCGGCAGGTTTCGTCAACGTGCCGCGAATCAAGGGTTCGCACAACGCGGTGCTGAGCGGAATGCAGGCGGCGGAGAGTGTCGTGAAAGCCCTTTCGAAAGGCCGCGCCGGCGACGTGCTGCACGACTATGAAGCGGGCTGGCGCAGCAGCGACGTGGGCGCCGATCTTCGCAGGGTGCGCAACGTCAAGCCGCTATGGTCAAAATTCGGCACGTGGCTTGGCGTGCCGCTCGGCGGCCTCGACATGTGGATGAACCAACTGTTTGGTTTCTCGCCGTTCGGCACGCTGAAACACGGAAAGCCAGATTACGCCTGCCTGAAAAAGCTCGCCGACGTGACGCCAAAGACCTACGCAAAGCCGGACGGCAAGTTGACCTTCGACAAGCTGTCATCAGTGTTCATCTCAAACACCAATCATGAGGAAGACCAGCCCGTGCATCTGCGGCTGCGCGACCCCTCCATACCTGTTGCCATCAACCTGCCTGAATTTGGCGAACCCGCGCGGCTGTATTGTCCGGCGGGTGTCTACGAAATCACCTACGACGACGAGGCGGCGAAAACCGGAGCGAAATTCGTCATCAACGCGGCGAATTGCGTGCATTGTAAAACCTGCGATATCAAAGATCCCGCGCAGAATATCACGTGGACCTGCCCGGAGGGCGGCGGTGGCCCAAACTACCCGAACATGTGACATGACCCGGTTACATTCGTAGCCCGGTCGCCTTACCGATGCGGACCGGCTAAAGGAACTTCGAAAGCTCGCGGTTTGCACAACAAGAGAGGAAACCTCGCATGTCGCTTCTGAGCCGCCGCAACCTTATCGCCGCCGCGCTGACGGCGCCGGCGCTCTCCGCCACGGCGCAGAACTCTGACTGGCCGAATCAGCGGACGTTGCGCATTATCGTTCCATTCGCCGCCGGCGGCTCGGTCGACGCCATCGCACGGCTGGTGAACGCCGGTCTGCAACAGCGGCTCAACGCCACCATCATCGTCGAAAATCGCGCTGGGGCTGGCGGGGCGCTCGGTGCGGGCGTCGTCGCCAAAGCTGCCAAAGACGGCTCGGACTGGCTGTTTGTGTTCGACTCGCACGCGGTGCTGCCAACCCTGATGCGATTGACTTTCGACGTCAAAAAAGACCTCGATCCGGTGATGCTCATCGGCACCGCGCCGATGGTGATCGCGTGTGCGCCGGTGCGTCCGTATACAACGTTCGCCGATGTCGTCGCGGCGGCGAAAGCCAAGCCCGATACGCTTTCCTACGGCAGCGTCGGCAACGGCAGCCTTGGGCATCTCTCGATGATCCTGCTCGGAAAGAAGGCCGGATTCATCGCGCGTCATGTGCCCTATCGCGGCGGCGGCCCGGCCGTCACCGACGCCATTGGCGGGCACATCGATGTGATCATCGGTTCGGCGGCGCTGCTGTCGGCGCAAATCGAAGCCGGCGCGTTGCGGCCATTGTTGCAGACCGGCCCCAACCGTCTGCCGAACCTGAAAGACACACCGACGGCGAAGGAAGCCGGTTTCCCCGATTTTGAGGCGCTGGCATGGTGGGGGGTGTTCGCCACGGGCGGCACGCCGAAACCGATGGTGGAGCGCATGTACAAGGATCTCGCGGCGACCCTGCGGGATCCAACCGTCAGCAAGTATCTCACCGAGAACCAACAGATCGATCTGCTCATCAAGAGGCCGGAGGAATTCGAAAAGTTCTACGCCCAGCAGGTGGAAACGTGGGGAGCGGTGGTGCGCGACAACAACATCCAGCCGGATTGAGCGACGCGGCGGCGAGGCGGTTTCCTGGCGTCGCGAACCAGACTGGGCTCACTGAAACCATCCGCATTGCGAAAGTTTGACATGGCCGATACTGCCGCCGATGTAGCCTCGCTGAGTTTTGAAACAGCGCTTGCCGAGCTTGAGGCGATCGTCGATCAACTCGAGAAAGGTCGCGCGCCGCTGGAAGATTCCATCAAACTCTACGCGCGCGGTGAGGAACTGAAAGCGCATTGCGAGCGCTTGCTGAAAACGGCGGAAGCCAGAATCGAAAAGATCAGCCTCGGCGCCAACGGCAAGCCCAAGGGCGTCGAGCCACTGGATGTCGAGTAGGCCCGGCGGCGCGCGCTCTGTGTGCGCCGTCGTTCCTTTGCAATAAAGCGAGCCTGCGCTATCCCACGATCTTCGAGAAATCTGCGACGGAGTGCGTGACTTTTCGCAACTCATTCAACAACCGCAGACGGTTGAGACGGCGCGGCGCGTCGTCGGTGTTGACGGTCACCTTGTCGAAAAACGCGTCGACAGGCGCGCGCAGTCGCGACAGCGCTTGCATGGCCGCTTCAAAATCCTCGTTGGCGAGATGCTTCTGCGTTGCCTGGGCGGCGCGGTCGATGGCGGCGGCGAGGTGATCTTCCTCCGGCTCGCAACGCAGGTTGGGTGCGTGTCTGGCGGAAAAAGCAGCGCCGCCGTCTTTCTCTTTCTTCTCTTCAGCGCGCAGAATGTTGGCGGCGCGCTTGTAGCCCGCGAGCAGATTTTTGCCGTCGTCCGTGTCGAGCAGCCTCCCCAGCGCATCGACGCGACGGGTGATCGCCAAGAGATCGTCGGCGCCAGCATCGCCAACGGCGGCATCGATAAGATCGTGCCGCGCGCCCTTGTCACGCAGATAGACTTTCAAACGATCAAGGATGAAGGCGAGGAGGTCATCGCGAATATCGGCGGCGGCATCGCGCGTCGGCGGCGGATTTGGAAAGCGTTTTGAGGCAACCTGGTAGACAAGACTTCGCAGGTCCAGCTTCAGGGCGTTCTCCAACACCAACCTTATCACCCCAAGCGCGGCGCGCCTCAGCGCGAACGGGTCTTTGCTTCCCGTGGGCTTTTCGTTGATCGCCCAGAAACCGACGAGCGTGTCGATCTTGTCGGCGAGCGCCACCGCGATACTGAGCGGGTTTTTCGGCACGACGTCGGAAGGGCCCTGCGGCTTGTAATGCTCCTCAATCGCCGCGCAGACATCGGGCGCCTCGCCTTGCAAGGCGGCGTAGAGGCGCCCCATGAGGCCCTGCACTTCGGGAAACTCGCCAACGATTTCGCTCGTCAGGTCGGCCTTCGCCAACGCGGCGGCGCGGGCCGCGTGTGCCGGATCGGCGCCAACAAGTGGGGCAATTTGTTTTGCCAGCGCGATGATGCGCGCCACACGCTCGCCCTGCGTGCCGAGTTTTTCGTGGAACACGACATTCAGATGCGCCAGCTTCCCCATGCGCTGATCGAGCGGCTTGGCAAGGTCAAGACCCAGCTTGGTTGCGGCGTCCCTGTAGTCCGCCACGTCGGGCATGGGCTTGCGGTCGGTCTGCCAAAAATACAACGCGTCGGAAAGACGGGCCCGCACGACGCGGCCATTGCCGGCGGCAATCGCCTTGCCGCCGTCGCTCGCCTCAATGTTGGAGACCAGCAGGAATTGCTTCGCCAGCGACGCGCTGCCGGGCTTGCGTAACACGAAACATTTCTGGTTGGCGCGAATCGTGGCGCGAATAACTTCGGCGGGAATGTCGAGAAAAGCTTCATCAAATTCGCCCAGCAAAACCACGGGCCACTCGACGAGGCCGGCGACCTCGGCGAGAAGCGCCTCGTCATCAACGAGTTCGAGGCCTTGCGCAAACGCCAGATTTTTGGCGTCGTGCAAGATGATGTCGCGACGACGGGCGGGATCGAGCACGACCTTGGCGCGTTCCAGCGCCGCGACGTAATCGTCGAAGCGACGAACCTTTATGGCGGCAGGCGCGAGGAAGCGGTGGCCATAAGTCAGGTTGCCAGACGCCACGCCATCGACCTCGAAGCGGACGATGTCAGGTTCTTCGGTTTCGGGGCCGAAGGTGGCCAGAATGGAATGCAGGGGCCGAACCCAGCGAAGCGCATCCGGGCGTGCCGACGCCGCGCCCCAGCGCATGGATTTTGGCCACGGGAAACTGCGCACGACGGCGGCAAGAATTTCGGCAAGCACGTCGAGCGTCGCGCTGCCCTGGCGCTCGATGACGGCGATATAGAACTCGCCTTTGCCCTTCGGATCGGGCTCAACCCCGGCCTGATCGAGCGACGTAAGGCCGGCGCTTTTGAGAAAGCCTTGCACGGCGGCGTCTGGCGCGCCGACGCGCGGACCCTTCTTGTGTTCGCGCGTGTCGGGCTGTCGGACGGGCAAGCCGGCGATATGCAAGGCGAGCCGACGCGGTGTGGCGAATGCGGCGGCGCCCTCATAGGCAAGGCCACGGGCGACCAGCGCATCGGTAACCAGCTTCTGCAAATCCGCTGCGGCCTGCGCCTGCATGCGGGCGGGAATTTCCTCGCTGAAAAGTTCAAACAGCAGGTCGGGCATGGCTTGCGTATTCCGTTACCGGGCGTCGTTGCCTGCCCGAGGTGGGTAGCGCGCCAACGGCGGGCAGAGCGGTACAACGTGGGGCGAACGCTGTCGAGAAGGCGCGCCGAATGAAGGCATCTTTCAGCAATGCGCCACACTCTGACAGAAGGCCTGCGGAACCTGGCGTCAGGCGAGGCCCCTCAAAATAGCGAGCCTTGCTTTTTCGCCGTCTCGCTGACGGGGCTGGTCGCGATCCCGGCGGCTTTGACGCCGCGCGTTCTGGCCGGCGCGCGCGGCTTGGTTGCTGAGGACCGTGGGGCGTCGCCGTCTTGCGCCAACACGCCGATTTCGCCATCGGCGAACTCGACCGTCAGGCGCGCGCCGGGCACAACCGTAGAGGCGAGGTGCAAGGGCGCGCGCTGTTCGTCGCGCACCAGCGCGAAACCGCGCGCCAGCACGTTCTTGTAACTGAGCGAGCCCATCAGCTTGTCAAGCGCCGCGAGACGTTCGGCGCGGCGCGCCACGTTTGCGGCGGCGGCGGGGCGCAGACGTCGATGCACGGCGGTGAGGCGATCGCGCCGCGCGACAAGCGTCTGCTGCTCCATGCGCGTGCGGCTGGCGAGGGCGGCTCTCAGTCGCGAACCGAGACTGCGGAGTCTCTCCTGGGTTCGGGCGAACTCGGCTTGCGGCGAATGGCGGGCGAGTTTCTGCGCGGCGGCGTTGAGCCGCCCTTCACGCTCGCGCATCGCGGCGCCCATCCGGCCGGCAAGCCGCTCGCCTGCCTGATCGAGCCGCTGGCGCGGCACAGCGACCAGCGCATCGCCCGAGGGGAGCGCCCTTGCCGTGGCGCGCAAACCGCTGCGACGATGCTCCAGCAGGCGCGCCGCGCCGGCCCTGTGGCGGCGTGAAAGATCGGCGATGCGGGCGAGCAGTTCGGCGCGCACCGGCACACACTTTTCCGCTGCGGCGGTCGGGGTTGGCGCCCGCAAATCGGCAGCGTGGTCGATCAAGGTCCAGTCGGTTTCGTGGCCGACGGCGGAGATCAGCGGAATCATGCTGCCGGCCGCCGCCCGCACGACGATCTCCTCGTTGAAGCCCCAGAGGTCTTCGAGCGAGCCGCCGCCCCGCGCGACGATGATGACGCAGGGGCGGGGAATCTCGCCGGATTCGGGCAGCGCATTGAAACCCTCAATGGCGCGCGCCACTTCGGCGCCGGAGGTTTCGCCCTGCACGCGCACGGGCCACACCAGCACGCGTCGCGGGAAGCGATCCTCTATGCGATGCAGGATATCGCGGATGACGGCGCCGGTCGGTGAGGTAATGACGCCGATCACGTTGGGCAGATAGGGAATGAGCTGCTTGCGGGCGTCGTCAAACAGACATTCGGCGGCGAGCCTGCGGCGGCGCTCTTCCAACTGCGCCAGCAACGCCCCAACGCCGGCTGGCTCGACAGATTCGACGATGATCTGATAGGCTGACTTGCCGGGAAATGTGGTTATCTTGCCAGTCGCGATGACCTCAAGACCCTCTTCCGGCTTGACCCGCATCTTGCCATAGACGCCCTTCCAGATGACGGCGTCGATCTTTGCGGCGGAATCCTTCAGCGAAAAATAGCAATGACCGGAAGAGTGCGGGCCGCGCCAGCCGGACACCTCGCCACGCACGCGCACGAGGCCGAAGCGATCTTCCAGCGTGCGCTTCAGCGCGCCGGACAGTTCGCTGACGGTCAGTTCGGTTGCATTGGTGGCGGCAGCAGCGTCGGACATTTCACTCGAGTGGGTTTCGGCACACGATATGGGGCTGTTGTCAGGCGTCGGCAAACGCCGCCGGGGCGCGATATGGGTGTTGGCAGGCCTGGCTCAGTCAGCCGGCGCCTCGTAGAGTTTTTGCTCCATGCGCACGGGCACCCCCTGCTCTTTCATGTATCTTTCAAATTCGCTGCGGATATAAGGATCTTCGGCGTAATAGGGAATGGCGACGCCGCCTTTCTTGATGTCAACGGCCCATTTGTCGGTCATCGCCTCCCCCGGCAGACCCGGCTTGCGCGCCGGGTGGTTGTTGGGACCGAACCAGGCGGTCAGCCGCAGCGGGTCTTTCGAGACGCCGAAATGCTGATGGTTCCAGTCGCCCGTCATGGGCGCAGCAGAGACCATGCCGCCGGCTTCGTAATCCTGCCGCATCACCTTGCCGCCATGGCCATCCGCCCACGGTGTCGAGCCTAACCCGGCGGGCCACGTGTAAGTATAGCCCTTGCCCTTGACGCAGATGAGTACGGCACAGCTTTCGTGCGCGTGCGCTTTGGAATAGCGACCCGTCTCGTGCTGGCCGATCCACAGATGAAAGCGCTGACCGGCCATCTCGGGTTCGATGCGGCGATAGCCGGGCGAGCGGCGATTATCGAGCGGCATTTCGCAATTGATGATGTCAGGCATAAAATTGGTGCGGCGCATGGCGAGGCCGCGCACGGGATCGGGTTCGAGATCGTCCGTGTTGTTGAAATAATCGTCGTTGCCGGAATAACGGTCGGTGAAATCGAACGCACAGTCGAACACGAATTTCGGATTGTCGTAGAGGTTCATGACGTTGGGCGCCGAGGTGCCGCAGATCAGCATCGCCGGCGCGTTGGTCGCGTTGACGAAGCGATGGTAGGCGTTGAGCGGAATCGAAAACAGCGAGCCTTTGGCCCATTCGAAGGTTTGTTTCTTTTTGGCGCCCTCCTGCCAGACTTCCGTCGAGCCGCGCCCTTCGACGACATAAACCTGCTTTTCGTAGAGATGGTGCTCGACGTTGAGCGCGCCGCCAGCCGGGATATCAACGATGTAGCTGCCCCACAGACCCTCGGTGCCATACAGCTGAATGTAGGAGCCGCGACCGCCGAGCCGCTTCCACGCCGCCATCGGCAGTTCCTGCGCCCGCTTCATGCCGATGCCGCGAAAACACGGAACGCCCTCGGCTTCCATGAAGCGGTCGTACGGCATGGCCGGGCGTTTGAACTTGCCGAAACCGG
>JAYTTW010000046.1:0-2765 GCA_043744855.1 Hyphomicrobiales bacterium | reverse complement strand
AGATCCAGGTCACGGGCCCCTGGGTGAAGGAAATGCCGCCAATGGTTTTGCCGGTTGAAAGCGTCCGCAGCCGCGTCGTGACCCCGCGTCGCCTCAGTTCCGTCAGCAATTTGAGCACGGAGCCCTGTTCGAGGTATTGTTCAAATATCATCCGCACGGTCGTGGCCTCGTCGGGAATGACGATCAACTTCCGGTCCTCGACGCGGTAGCCGAGAGGCAATGTACCGCCCATGAACATGCCCCGCTTCTTCGAGGCGGCGATCTTGTCTCTGATTCGCTCGCCGGTGAGCTCCCGCTCGAACTGGGCGAAGGAGAGCAGCATGTTGAGGGTCAGTCGCCCCATGCTCGATGTGGTGTTGAAGGACTGGGTGACCGACACGAACGACACGTTTTTGGCGTCGAATTTTTCCACCAGTTTTGCAAAGTCCGCCAGCGAGCGGGTCAACCGGTCGACCTTGTAGACCACGATGATATCGACCCGGCCGCGATCGACGAGGTCCAAAAGTCTCGTCAGGTCGGGACGATCGAGCGACGCGCCGGAAAAGCCGCCATCGTCGAAACGATCGGGGACCAGCCGCCAGCCCTCGTGCGCCTGGCTTTTGATATAGGCTTCGCAAGCCTCGCGCTGGGCGTCGAGGGAATTGAACTCCTGTTCGAGGCCACTGTCGGTGGAGACGCGCGTGTAAATGGCGCAACGGCGGGTGGCCCGGGATGGCGCGATTTCAGAAAAGCGACGCGGGGACTTCATGGCGAAATCCCCGCCGCAGGCGGAGACTTTCGTTTTCCGCACACGCCGAAGAAGACGAAGCCATTCCAGTTCACGCCGGTGATCTCGCGGGCGACGCGAGACAGCGATGCATGGACAACGCCATTCCAGGCGAAGCCTTCCCGCATGACGGTGACGCGGTGCGTCTCTCCCTTCCATTCCCTCAACAGCATCGTGCCCGGCGACAGCAACGGGCGCGCCGCAGCCGTGCGTGAACCCGCCGATGCAGGCTTTGCCGGGCCCGCCGCCTCGCTCGCCATCCGCCGGAGCGTTTGCGTGGTTCTGGCGTCGAGGTCCCCGAAGACCTCGGCCTGCCGGCGGTATGCGATGAACTTCGCCAGAAGGGCTCGTGGCAGCGCGTCCGGCGCCGCGCGGCCGAACAGGTTGCGCCAGCGGAGTTTCAGCGCCGCGAGATCGAGATCGACGAGCGCGGCGATTTCGATCTCGATGTCGCCGCCGCCCGATCCGGCATGCGCCGGATCGGACTCACCCACCGGCGCGCTCACGCTCGTTTCCGGCTCCCCAGCGGTTTGGCGACAGGCGCGGCGATCGGGGCGACCACCGGCGTAATTTCCCGCGCGGTTTCGGCGCGGCAACGGCGATGGAATACAGGCTCGGCAGACGATCGCGTGGCGTCCGGGCGATCGAAAACCCGCGCCGGCGCAAATCCGTCAGCGCCGCCCGCGTCGTGTGGGGCAGCCACCCCATCGAACTCGCTATCGCGATGATCGTAGCGCCACCAACCCTTGAAAGCATATCGACCAGGCCAGCCTGTTTCGACCCCGGACGGGGAAGATCCGGCAATGACGCGACAGTGGCGTCCTGACCGATCGCGCCAACGTTGGCGATCGGAGTTCCGCCGGATTCGGCCAATTGTTTGTTTCGGCGGTTGCCCGGTTTCGGGACGGTCGCCGGGCTCGCCATCGAAACGACGAGTCCGGGGGCAGCTTTTCCGTCCGGGCGCTCTGGGGCCATTGGCGGGAACTGGATGTCCTTCGCATTGTCGGCCAACCCGACGATGTCTCGTCCCTCGCGCGTAATCAACAGGCTCTTCTTGCGACCGCGGTCGTCCTCGCGCCAAACAGGTATGCCGGGTCTGGCCCGAACCTCGCGCAACAGCTTGCGAACGATCAAAGTTGACGCGATCTTGCGGGCGACTCCCCTGTTCATCCCCTCGGGGAAAGTGACCGTGCCGTCGGCGCTGGCAGCAGCCGCGGATATAACAATCATCTGGCGATTGGTGAGCTTCAACATATTCAACTCCCGTGCTGGCGACGGCCTGCGCCGTCACCAGCACAACCCCGCGATGCATATGGCGCCGGCGGGGTGGGAGGAGGGACGCCCTCCAGCGTCCGATGCCGGACAGACATGGCTCCCCCGCTTGTCCAGAATGACTTCGCTTGCTGTCCGCAGACATGGAGTTAAGGGCATGTTGAAATCAACAGTCGAACGGGCGTTCGAACTGGCCCGGTCAGGCCGGTGTGCCGATATAGCGACTATCAAGCGGCTCCTGATGAAGGAGGGCTACAGTCAGTATTATATACAGGGGAAGGCGCTGTTGAAGCAGCTGCGTGGCGAAATAAAACTCGGTGGGTTCTCAAGTATCGCGAGGCAGAAAGGTGAAGCGTCCGCGTCCACCTTACTCATCGTCGCAGACGGAGCCTGAGGTGAAACATTATACCGAAGACGGAACAGTGCACGTGCGGGGCGGTTATACACGCCGCGAAAAATTTCCCGTTTTCACCTTGCTCCTGACAGTCGCTTTCGTCGTCTTCATTTTGGTCTCTGTGTGGCAGGGCTGAACTCAGTTGCTGCTTTTGCAAAGCCGGGTTGCAAGCGGAAGTGCGGTAAGTCTTGCGATAGCCAGCCGCGCTGTGGCCAGCGGCTCTGCCATAGCAACCCCGTGAAAAAGTTCTCTTTCTCAAAATAGATTCGAACAGGGCCGTGTGGGCCCGAAAACCTGTCCCCTGTTGAAGAACGAGCGCCACGATTGCAGGCG
>JAYTTW010000045.1:0-2784 GCA_043744855.1 Hyphomicrobiales bacterium | reverse complement strand
GCAAGTCGCCAAAATCTAAAAGCCCGCGCCGCAGCACACAGCACAAGCGAAACCGCAGCCGACGCGCAAAGAGAAGTTGCAATTTGTGAAGGGGCCGGAACCCGCCGCCAAAGTTGCCGATGCCGCGAAAGCGTCGCGCAAATTGACACAGGCAGAGGGTCAAAAGCCCCTCGTCAGCAACAGCAAGCCCATAAAGCTTTCGCAAGCTGCGGCCGGCAAAGCCACACCGGTAAAGTCTGCGGCGCTCGAGACAGCGCCGCGAGCCGCGAAACCGACGCCAGTCGACAAGCCGGCGAAACTCGCCGCTACCGACAAGCCGGCGAAAGAAAAAATCGCTAAGGTTGAAACCAAACCCGAGTCCAAATCCGAGTCCAAAGCCGCCGCCATCAAACCCGCGCCCGGCGTCGATACGGAAACCACGACCGCTTCTGTCGATCCCGGCGCAAAATCTGTCGGCGAGGCAAGCGACAAGCCAGAGTTTCGCTGGCCGGCGCGCGGCCGTGTGATCCAAGGCTTCAAGACGGGTAGCAACGACGGCATCAACATCGCGCTTCCCGAAGGCACTTCGGTGAAAGCGGCGGAGGGCGGCGTCGTCGCTTACGCCGGTAGCGAATTGAAGGGCTATGGCAACATGGTGCTCATTCGCCATCCCAACGGCTACGTTTCCGCTTACGCCAACAACGGCGATGTCGCGGTGAAAAAGGGCGACAAGGTGACACGCGGTCAGACCATCGCGAAGTCCGGCCAAACGGGCAACGTCGCCTCGCCGCAGTTGCACTTCGAGTTGCGCAAAGGCTCGACCCCCGTCGATCCCACCAACTACCTCGCTGGCCTCTAGTACCCACCATCGGAAGAAAGTGAGTCACGCAGTGACGCGCTTTCTGGAGATGATAAGTGGATACTTCAACAAAAACGACGTACCCGGAATTTTGATTCCGGGTACTGGATACGCACACGGGAATTCCGGTTTCCGCGAGACACGAAAACCGGATTTGACGACGGCGGTGGGTCCAAAGCAAGGCCCGCCGCCGCTTCGCGTTGTGAGCGCGTGCCAACGCGCGTGTGTTCCCGCCCGCATTCGCGGGATCAGAGAGGAGCGCTCGATGGTCTCGCGTGATCGGCGGTCCTGTGGTATGGTCGATCCATGAGCACGACCGCTGAAAACAAAATCCCGCGCACGATCATGATGCCGGTGACGACCATGGAAGAGATGCCGCTTCTTTCCGAGGCGGAGCGTGCCGAGATGCTGGCTTCTTTGAAAGAAGCCGAAGCACGGATGGCCGCAGGAGAAGGTATCGAACACGACCCGGACACATTCGTCGAACGGTTGATGGCGATCCGCGCCGCCGAGCCCAGCGCCGTCATTACAGGTCCAGGCGGCGCACGAATGGCTGAGCCTGCTCGCAACGGATAAGTCTTTCCCGGGAGGCTTAGCCAGGGCTCTGGCCGAGTTTCTGGCCAAGCCTTCCCGCAAGGTCCTGGATGAATTGCCAGGCCGTGCGGCCCGAGCGCGACCCGCGTGTTGTCGACCATTCGAGCGCTTGGGAGCGTAATTGCGCTTCCGGTGTTTTTAGCTCGAAGCGCGTCGCGTAGGCGTTGACCATTTCGAGGTACTGGTCCTGACTGCAGTTGTGGAAGCCAAGCCACAATCCGAATCGATCTGACAGGGAAACTTTTTCCTCAACCGCTTCGCCGGGATGGATCGCGGTGGCGCGCTCGTTGTCGATCATCTCGCGCGCCATCAGATGGCGGCGGTTTGACGTGGCGTAAAAAATCACGTTTTCCGGACGCCCTTCGATGCCGCCTTCGAGCACCGCCTTCAGCGATTTGTAACTGGTGTCGTCGCCATCAAACGAAAGATCGTCGCAGAAGACGATGAACGGGCAGGGCGCACCGCGCAGTCGCGCCAATAGCGCCGGCAGACTGTCGATATCCTCGCGGTGGATTTCGACCAGCTTGAGCGATTGCATGTCGTCGGGCAGGGCGGCGTTGACAGCCGCGTGAGCCGCCTTGACGAGCGAGGATTTTCCCATGCCGCGCGCCCCCCACAACAAGGCGTTGTTTGCCGGCAGGCCCCTGGCGAAACGCCCGGTGTTGTCGAGCAGCAGATCGCGCACGAGGTCGATGCCCTTGAGCAGGCCGATGTCGACGCGATTGACGTGCGGCACGGGCGACAACCGCCCCTCGGCATGCCAGACAAATGCGTCGGCGAGGCTAAAGTCCGAGTTGGCTTCCCGCGCTGGCGTCAGCCGCTCGAGTGCTTCGGCGATGCGTTGGAGATAGTCGGCGGGGTCCGCCACAAGGATCGGATTTGTCATCGCCTCGCAATAACAGGATCGCCGGGCCCGGCAAAGCTGGCAAAGGATGGGCAAGCGGCGCTCCAGCCATTGCTTTCCGGCCTTCGAACGCTATAGTCCGCGCCGCTTGCCGGGGCTGTCAAGGCCCTGTCCGTCAGCCCTTCCCGCGAGCCGTTCCGGAGCCTGATTACCCATGAATTTCATCACTGCCGCTTACGCCCAGAGCGCCGGCGCCACCAGCGCCACTGACCTGCTGACGCAGATGGCGCCTTTCGCCATCATCCTCGTCATCATGTATTTTCTCATCCTGCGACCGCAACAGCAGCGCGCCAAATCACATCAGAGCCTCGTCTCAAATCTGCGCCGCAACGACACCGTCGTCACCGCTGGCGGCATCGTCGGAAAGATATCCCGCACCCTCGATGACAACGAGGTCGAAATCGAGATTGCTCCAAACGTCAAGGTTCGCCAGTTGCGCAGCCTTGTC
>JAYTTW010000044.1:0-37161 GCA_043744855.1 Hyphomicrobiales bacterium | reverse complement strand
ATTCCAGAAGCCGAGCGCACCGGGAGATTCAAGGTGATCACCGGGGCCATGGCGAACCGCGTCGATACGAATTCGGATGGCCGCGCCACCGGCGTATCGTACTGGGGGCCGGACGGATCCGAGAACAAGATCGAGGCAGACATTGTCGTTCTGAGCGCCTTCATCTACGACAACGTACGCCTCATGCTCCTGTCGAGGACGCCGAAGCATCCAAATGGCCTAGGCAATTCCAGCGGGCATCTGGGGCGTCACATGATGGCGCATATCGGCTCGCGCGCTTTCGCGACGTTCGACGACCGGCACGTCAACATCTTCATGGGTCCCAGCGCGCAGCGGCACACGGTAGACGACTTCAATGCGGACAATTTCGATCACAAGGACCTTGGTTTCATACGCGGCGCACAGATATCAGTTCATCCGGCGGACCTTGAAGCCGGTCCTATCGGGACAGCGATGAGCCTGCCGCCACCACCCGGCACGCCTAGATGGGGCGCGGCTTACCGCGACTTCCTCGCGAAATACTACACCCGTTTCGCATCCGTCAGCGCTCAGACCGAAAACCTGCCTTACCCCGAAAACACCATCGACTTAGATCCAAACGTGCGCGACATATTTGGCTTGCCCGCGCCGCGCCTGACCTACGACTGGCGGCGTCCAGATGAACAAAAACGTATCGCTTACATGTCTCAAAAAGTACAGGAGATTGGACGGGCGATGGGCGCCAGCAAAGTATGGCTTGGCGGATTGAGCCCGGGATCTCCGGGCGCGCATCACCAGGGCGGCGCACGCATGGGATCGAATCCCGGCGAGTCGGTCGTCAACAAGTACGGACAGACCTGGGACATCCCGAATCTGTTCGTGGTCGGAAGCGCGACGCACCCGACAATGAGCGGCTTTAATCCCACCCTGACCATACAAGCGCTAGCGTATATGACCGCGGACGCGATCAACGGGAAGTACAACAGGCGCCCAGGACAAATGTTGTAAGCACGGAAGGAGCGACGACATGAAAATAAAAAGCGCAGCAGACCTCGGCTTGGCTTTGGCGCTGACTGCGGGCGTCGCTGGTATGGCAAAACCGGTAATGGCCGACACGATCATAGAGGAGTGGAGCAAGGTCCATGCTCCTGCAGTCGTCGAACTGAAGGACGTAAAACTTGACCCGGGCGCGACTGCCTTTCTTGTCCTTGACGTCCTAAATCAGACCTGCAACCCGGAGCGTCGCCCACGATGCCTCGCCACGGTTCCCAAGATCGCCAAACTGCTCGAGGAAGCGCGCAGCCACAAGATGGCAGTGATCTATAGCCTCATTCCGAACTCGGCGAGTGCGGACATTCTACGCGCGGTGGCGCCCAAAGGCGACGAAGCTGTGGTCATGACGGTCGCCAACAAGTTCATCCGCACGGAGCTCGACAAGATCTTGAAGGATCGCGGGATCACACATGTGGTCATCGCCGGAACGGCGGCTGAGGGCGCGGTGCTTTTCACCGCGAGCGAAGCGGCCTTCCGCGGTTACAAGGTGATTATCCCGGTTGACGGGGCCTCGGCGGTTACGCCCTATGCCGAGCAGGCCGTGACATGGATTTTGGCGAATGCGCCGGGCGTAGCAGTCAACACCACTCTCACCAGCTTCGACCGAATGAAATGGTAATGCCCGAAAGTCGGGCGTCGGCCGACTCCGTCATGTTCGGTCGGCATGAAGCTAATCATGTCCTTTTCCTATGACTCCTGCGGTCACCTTCTCGCGGTTGTCGGAACACGACCCGCTTGAATACGATGATGAAAGTATTCATGCGCTGGCGACGAAAGCCGTAAAGAGCGTCTATTAATTCACGGAATCCCGGCCACGCACAACCGTCGAACCGCGACCCAGATTCCTGTTAGTAGCAAGGCGCCGTCGCTGGATTTTCCCGATATTGCGCGGCGGCGGGATTGCGTTATGTAACGCTTCCCCGCGTCGCGACGGTGAACCATGAGACGCCTCCTGCTCGAACAGCCTGTCTCCGCCGCTGCCGTCTGGGCGCGGCGGTTTGCGGTATTTGCGCTGGCGCTGGCGGCGGTTTCGCTGGGGCTAACGCGCACGCCTGGCGTCGGGCCTGCTTCCTCGCTCGCGGTGTTCGGGGCCGCCATTTTGCTGGCGTGCGTCAGTCTGCTGCTGGCGATTGCGGGAGCGGCGGTAATCTGGCGCGACGGGCGGCGCGGCGTCGGGATTGTGCTGGGGGCTGTTTGCCTCGCCGGCCTGCTGCTGGCGGGGCCGGCCTTCCTCATGGTTCAGGCGCTACGCCTGCCGCTGCTCAACGATGTCTCGACGGATTTGCTCGAACCCCCGGACTTCTCGCGATCCGGGGTGGCGCTGGCGGCGCGCGGCGGCGTCGGGCACGGCGCCTTGCCAGAAACAACGCGCGAGGCGCAACGGCTTGCCTATCCCAACGTGCAACCGATCCTCATCGACATTGACGCGGATGACGCCTGGCAACTGGTGCAAAAGGCGGTCGCCGCGCGCGGTTGGCGCGTCATCGAGCAGGCAAAGCCGGGCGGGCGGGCCGGCGTTGGACACATTGAGGCGGTCGACCGCACGCTGATCATGGGATTTTCGGACGACGTGACGGTGCGGCTGCGGCCGTTGGCGGGACAGACGCGCATCGATGTGCGTTCGGCCTCGCGCATCGGACGGCATGATTTCGGCGCCAACGCGCGGCGCATTGAGAGCTTCGCGCAAGATTTGCAGGTTGCGCTCGACGCGCGCTAAGGCGAGCCCTAAGTCGCCAGACGATATTCGCTGTCGAGACGGGCAGGACCACCGCCGGCTTCAATTTTGCCGCGCGCCACAAGGTCTTCCATGTGCGCCAGCACAGACAGCGCCGCCGCCGGCTTCAGCCGGTCGTCGAGGCCGACGTAGATTTTGGCGACGATGGCGGCGATGTTGCGCTCGCCCGCGCCAATGGCGCCAAGGATGGCGGCCTCGCGCTGGCGGCGATGATTGGCGAGGCCACGGACAAAGCGTTTGGGTTCGGCTAGCGGCGCGCCGTGGCCGGGATAATAAATTGTCTCGTCGCGGTCGCGCAGTTTGTCGAGCGAGGCCATGTAATCGGTCATCACGCCGTCGGGCGGCGCGACAATCGTGGTCGACCACGACATCACATGATCGCCTGAAAACAGGGCGTTTTCCGCGTCGAGCGCAAAACATAGATGGTTCGAGGCGTGGCCGGGCGTGTGCACGGCGGTGAGCCCGAAGCCCGAGCCCTGCAGACGATCCGCGTCGCGCATTTCGAGGTCAGGAATGTGATCGAGGTCATGGCTGGCGTCGAGACGCCCGGATGGCGCGTCGGCGATGACGATGTGTTGCGCACAACCGACGATGGGCGCGCCGGTGGCCGCCTGCAAGGCGCGTGCCGCAGGCGAATGATCGCGGTGCGTGTGGGTGACGAGAATGTGCGTCAGCGTTTCGCCTTTCAGGGCTTGAAGAATGGTTTGCAGATGGGCGTGATCGTCGGGACCGGGGTCGATGAACATGACATCGCCGCGACCGACGATATAGCCGCAGGTGCCGGTGTTGGTGAATGGCGAGGGATTGGGTGCAACGAGGCGGCGCACCAGGGGCGACAGGCGTTCGACAACGCCGGCGGCGATGCGTGTGCGGTCGTTGGGAACGGTGTCAGCGGCGTCGGACATGGTTGGCTCCAGCCTTGCTGTAGCCGAGCCCGACGCAGCTTGAAAGCGAGGCGATTATTCCGCGATTTCCGCGTGAACAACTGCGTCAACGGAAATTTCGACCCTTCGGCAATACGGCAAGCGTGGCGCGGGCGTCATCGTTGGCGGGCGGGGTCGGGGTAAACAAATCAGGGGGTGCGTGAGCAATGGGGTGCGTCACCTTTTCGCGATTGCCCGGACGTTTGATTTCGTCGGCGTTGGCGAGGGCGGAAATTTTTTCTCCGGCGTCGGAGAGATGGGCCAGCAGCGGCGTCAAATCCTCGACCCGATCGGCGATGACATGAATGACGCCCGCCTCGTTCTGCAGTTTGCCGGTCACTGCGATAAAGCGGCCGCCGAGCACGCGCGAACGTTCGCGTTCAAACACTTTGGGCCAGACGATGATGTTGGCGACGCCGGTCTCATCTTCCAAGGTCATGAAGATGACACCCTTGGCGGTGCCCGGCCGCTGCCGCACCAGCACGAGGCCGGCGACGGTGACGCGTGGGGCGGCAAAAAACCTCGTCCTTCGAGACGCCGCTTCGCGGCTCCTCAGGATGAGGTTTTCAGATGTTCCCTGACCCTCATCCTGAGGAGCGGCTGCAAGCCGCGTCTCGAAGGAGGAGGGCTGACACGGGCTGGAAATCGCCTCCAGCATCTGACTTTTGACAATGCCTTTGGCGTTAAGGCGGGCGCGCAGAAACGCTACCGGATGGGCTTTCAGGGAAAGCGACAGATGGCGGTAATCCTCGACGACGTGTTCGCCCGGCGGCATCGGCGGCAGATGCGCGTCCGGTTCGCCATCGGCGGCGGCGGCGCTGGCGAACAGCGGTAGATCGTCCTTGTCGCCGGCGCGGTTGAGGCCGCGCACCGCCCATAACGCGTCGCGCCGGTCGAGACCGATGGAGCCAAACGCATCGGCTGCGGCGAGACGTTCGAGCACGGCCGGCGACAACCGCGTGCGCAGCCACAGGTCGCGCACGGAATCATAGCCGCCGCCGCGCAACGCCTCGACGCGGCGCATGTCGTCCTCGCGCCCACCGGTGATTTCACGAAAACCCAGACGCACGGCGCAGGTGCTGCGGATGTGCGGGCCTTGCGTGAGGTGACGCGGGTGCAACACAACCGGGTGGGTTGGCGCCGCCTCCCGGGGCGCCTCCAGCGAACAATCCCAGTTGGAGAAATTCACGTCGACCTCGCGCACCTCGACGCCATGCTCGCGCGCATCGCGGACGATTTGCGAGGGCGCGTAAAAACCCATCGGCTGCGAGTTGAGCAAGGCGCAGGCGAAGGCGTCGGGGTAACGGCATTTCATCCAGCAGGAGGCGTAGACCAGCAAGGCGAACGACGCCGCGTGGCTTTCGGGAAAACCGTAACTGCCGAAGCCCTCGATCTGGCGAAAGCAACGCTCGGCGAATTCGCGCTGGTAACCGCGCGCCACCATGCCCCCGACCATCTTGTCGTAAAACTTGTGCACGCCGCCGGTTTTCTTGAACGTCGCCATGGCGCGTCGCAACTGGTCGGCCTCGCCCGGCGAAAAGCCGGCGGCGACAATGGCGATCTTCATCGCCTGCTCCTGAAACAGTGGCACGCCCATGGTTTTGCCGAGCACCCGCTCGAGTTCAGCGGAAGGAAACTCGACTTTTTCGAGCCCCTGCCGGCGGCGCAGATAGGGGTGCACCATATCGCCCTGAATGGGGCCAGGCCGCACGATGGCGACCTCGATGACAAGGTCGTAGAACGTCGCCGGCTTGAGGCGCGGCAGCATCGACATCTGCGCCCGGCTCTCGATCTGGAACACGCCGATGGTGTCGGCGCGCTGGATCATTTGATAGACTGCGGCATCCTCCGAAGGGATCGTCGCCAGTGTCAGCCGTTCGCCGTAATGGCGATCCAGCAGATCCAGACCGCGACGCAGGCACGACAACATGCCGAGGGCCAGAACATCGATCTTGAGGATGCCGAGGGCGTCGAGATCATCCTTGTCCCATTCGATGGTGGTGCGATCCGGCATCGCGGCGTTGGCGACAGGCACCACTTCATCAAGACGCGAGCGGGTGATGACGAAGCCGCCGGTATGTTGGGAAAGATGGCGCGGAAAGCCGCCGATTTCGCGCGCCAGATCGAGGGATTGCAGCAGCCTGGGATCGTTGAGGTCGAAGCCGCGTTTGCGCAACTCCTCGACGTCCACTTCGCCTGACCACCAGCCGGCGATGGTATCCGACAAGGCGGAGAGTTGGGTCTCCTCGAAACCAAACACCTTGGCGATTTCGCGGATGGAGGAGCGCGAGCGATAGGAGCTGACGGTAGCCGTGAGCCCGGCCCGCTCACGCCCGTATTTGTTATAAATGTATTGCATTACCTCTTCGCGGCGCTCGTGCTCGAAATCGACGTCAATGTCGGGCGGCTCGCGTCGTTCGGCGGAAATGAACCGCTCGAACAGGAGATCGTGTTTCATCGGGTCAACCTCGGTGACGCCGAGACAGAAACACACAACCGAATTAGCCGCAGAGCCACGCCCCTGACACAGGATGCCGCGTGATCGGGCGAAACGGACGATGTCGTGCACGGTGAGAAAATAGGCGGCGTAATCGAGGCTGGCGACGAGCTGGAGTTCGTGCTGCAAGGTTTGCGCGACGCTTTGCGGCACGCCGTCGGTGTAGCGCTGCGCCGCGCCGGCATAGGCGAAATGCTCCAGCGCTTCCTGTTCGCTGGCGAAGCCCTCGCGCAATTCGTCAGGATATTCGTAACGCAGATCATCGAGGCTGAAACTCACGCCATCGATAAAATTGCGGATTTCTTCGATGGCTTGAGGCGCCTCCTCGAACAGACGCGCCATTTCGCGCGGCGATTTGAGATGGCGTTCCGCGTTGACGTGAAGGCGCACGCCAGCCGCTTCCAGCGCGACGCCCTCGCGAATGCAGATGACGCAATCGGCGAGGCGGCGGCGCTCGGCTACGTGCATGACCACATCGTTGACGGCAAGCAGCGGCAATTGCGTTTCTTGCGCCAGCGCGACGCGCGCGGCGAGATTTTTGCGGGTGTCGACGCCATAATCGACGCACGCGGCAATCCACACCCGCCCTGGCGCCAAGGTCGCGAGGCGGGCGAGAAAATAGGCGTCGTCGCCGTTTTGAGCCGGCAGCACGATGCATTGCAAGCCGTCGTGAAAATCCAGCAGATCCTCAAACCTGAGTTCGCATTCGCCTTTTTTGGCGCGCCGGTTGCCGCGTGTCAGCAGCCGTGTCAATCGCCCCCACGCAGCCCGGTCCCTGGGATAGGCGAGAATGTCTGGCGCGCCGTCGGCGAAGACGAGACGCGCGCCGCATAGCAGGTGAAAGTCGGGCGCCTTTTCCCTGTGATCGCGAAGATAGACATGCGCGCGCACGACGCCGGCGACGCTGTTGCGATCGGCGACGCCCAGCCCGCAATGGCCCAACTCGATGGCGCGCGCCAGCATTTCCTCGGGATGCGAGGCGCCGCGCAGAAACGAAAAATTGCTGGTGACGGCGAGTTCTGCATAGACCGCCGCGCGGCTTGTTTGCGCCAGCCGGATCATGCGAACAGCCCGTGCATGAACCAGCGCGGGCGACCCGTTTCCGCGCCGTAAAGGCCTTCGCGATAAAGCCAGAAGCGTTGGCCGCCGACATCCTCGACGCGGAAATAATCGCGCGTCAACGCCTGGGATTGAGCCTTCCACCATTCCGGCGCGATGCGCTCCGGCCCTTCCATGGCGGCGATTTCGTGGAGGACGCGGCGCCAGCGAAAGCGGCGCGGCGGCCCGTCGGGAACTTCCGCCAGCGCCTCGACGGGCTCTGGCCGTTCGAACAGACGAATGGGTCGGGCTGGCGCGGCAAGATTTGGCGCCAAGCTTGTCGATGATGCGGATACGGACCCGCGCCGGTGTTCGTGCAGCTGCATCGGCGAACATGCCGCGACGCCGGTGACGGCGAATTCGGGAATGTGCGTGTCGTTGCTGCGAAACCGCAGAACGCGACGCCAGCCGAGGCGAGCCCCCAGCCGATCCACGAGATCGGCCAAATCTTCGCTGTGCAATTGTTCGGGAGCCAGTTTTGCGAAGGCGAGGTTTGGCGCGGTGGCGCTGTCGTGGTTGGCCGGTGTTGGCGTTAACGCGGGCTGCGTCGGCGTTAACGTGGGCTGCGTCGATTGCAGCGGTTCGGCCCGCAGCACCGTCAATTGCACCACATCGAAACCGTAGTCGCTGGCCAGCGGATCTTCGTGCTGCGCGCAGAGCGCGGCGATGCGTTCGCGCAACAGCCGGGCGAGGGCGGCTGGGTTGCGCAGCGGACGGCTGGCGGCGGCGGCGACGCGACGCACGACGCCATCGACGCGATACAATCGCGCTTCAATCTGGCGCGCGCCTTCGCCATGGCGCTCAAGTTGTTGCGTCAGGTTGATGGCGAGCCCCGCCAGCACGCGCTCGATCGCCTCGCGTTGCAAAAGCGGTTCGGCGAAACGCCGCTCGACGAGATAGGGCGGCGCCTCGAAACGCGGCGTGATGGGATGCCTGAGGCGACCCATCAGTCCGTCAAGACGCACAAACACCTGCGCGCCGAAACGCGCCGTGATGGGCGCGCGCGGGCGAAACAGCAAATCGTCGATGCGTTTGAGGCCGGTTTGCGACAGGCCATACACAGTCGCCGGCGCCAGCCGCAGCGCCGCCACGGGCATCGGGCCAAACAGGCGGCGCAAGGTTTTTTCGTCGCCGCCAGGAGGGGCGGCGCGAACCTCGCCGAAGCGGGCCAACACCCACGCCGCCCCGGCCGTGTCGGCAAGCGCCGCCCGGGCAGTGTAGCCCCACGCCGCAAGACGCTGCTCGATATCCACGGCGAGGGCGATTTCGCCGCCATAAAGATGCGCCGCCCCGGCGATGTCGAGCATGACGCCATCGGGCGCATCGGTCGCGGCGAGCGGGGTGAAGCGGCGGCACCAGTCGGCGAGGCGGGCCGGCGTCAGCCGTTGCCCTGCTTTAGCGGCGGGCGCGGCGCGGATGCTGAGGCTCAGATAGCGCGACACCGGAAAACTCCCGTTGCAGATTGATGGTTTCACCTGATGATGTGGAGCCCTGCCCTTTGAGACGCCGGACTTGCCAGAGCGGCGCGCCAAAAACCGGCCGCAGGCCGCGTTGCGCGTCCGGCGCATCGCCAGACAAATCCGCCGGCGCGGCGTTTCGCGTCTGCCTTGCCGATGGCGAGGTTTGCCCCGGCATGGCGCGCACCTCGAAGCGCTCGCGCGCCGCTGTCGACAGGGGGCCGGGCGCAGGCGCCGGATGCAGCAGCAACCCAAGGCCGCCGCCGGCCCGGACGGCAAGCCAGAACCGCCGCGTCGTCGCAAGATCGAAATGCCGCGCCGCGTCCCACATTTCGCCGAGCACCACGGCGGGACCCGGCGAGCGCAACGCTTCTTCCATGGCGAGCAGGGCGGCGCGCGCGTCGAGGGTGCGCACCAGGGTGATCTGCGCGGCGGCGACGCCAAACGCCGCAAGGCCCGGCGCATAGGGCAAGCCGCGCTGGGCCAAGGTCATCTCATCGCTGATCCAGACAATCGCGCCGGTTGCGCCGGCGCGCCGATGCGCCAGCTGCAACGCGAAAGCCAGCGCTGCCGGCGCATCGCCCGCCGAGGTCGGCAGCACCTCGCACAGCCAGCCGTCGGCGCGACGGGCTGGGGTTGGCGTGCCCGCCTCGATCTGCGCGATGGAATGGCGCAAAAAACCTAACCGTTCCGCTCTGCCGCCCGGCGACATCGGTCCTGCCCGCTCTCAATAAAGTTCACTGTTTGTTCTATATAGATTCCAGTGAACGCAGAGAGAGTCAAGCGGTCGCAGCGCCGGGCCGCCGGGGTAGTGTCTAAGTTTTGCGGCCGAATTCACCGGGAACGGGCGGTGTGGGCGCGATACGCCCAAACCCGGCAGGCGGGCCGTCCGCGTCCACCCCCTCAACTTTTTCGTGGCCCAGCTCGGAAAGCCCGAAGGTGTTGGGCGCGGGGCGGGTAAAAATCTCGTTTCGCCTTACGTACGCAGCGAGCGAACTCGTCAATGAAGCCCGACTTTCACGGCTTTCATCCCTGCCCAGTGCCTCCAGTATAACGTTAATGTGGAGCGGTTTTTTTGCCCTCCGGATGGCCTCGCGCGCTTGAGCTACAGCGCTTCCTGCCTTGAGGGTCGCGGGCGCAGCATCGCCCTCTGCGTCCAGGAGTTTCAGAACGTCCTGCAACGCCTGCACGTAAACGCGGGCTGATTTCAGCCTGTCCTCCAGCGTTTCGATCTCCAGTTCTTTTTTTCGTAGCCGATCAAAAATCTTCTGCCGCTCGTTCACGCGCCATCTCCATCGACACCGTATGTGATGAATGGTATGTGATGGGACGGGACGTGACAAGGCAGAATCATCATGACGAACACTCTCGTGGGAATGCCGGCCTATCGCCAGACAATCGAGCAGTTGGAGCGCATCAAGCGCGTCACTGGGGACGGAACAGAATACTGGATGGCGAGGGACGTAGGGCCAATCCTTGGCTATGCGGCGTGGCGGGAATTTGAGGCTGTGATTGCCCGCGCGCGTGACGCTTTTGCTGGAAACAGAGTCGATGCGTCCCATCATATTGTGCTGACGCACAAAATGATGGGGCTTGGGAACAGCGGTCAGAGGCGGTTAGACGATCACTTCCTGAGCAAGGCCGCCTGCTACCTCATTGCCATGAACGGCGACCCATCAAAACCTGTGATCGCTGCCGCGCAGGCGTATTTCGTCATCCAGACGCAAAGGATGGAGCAAGTCGAAGAGTTGTCGGAAGACGCGAAGCGACTCGCCCTCCGCGACAAAGTCAAGCAATCGGTAAAACGGGTCAGCGGCGTAGCTCAAGAGGCCGGGGTTCGGAGCCAAATGCAAGGCGTCTTTCACGACGCGCGTTATCAAGGCCTCTATGGGATGGGACTTCGAGAACTCAAGCGGTTCAAAGGGCTCAAAGACAACGAACAATTATTTGATCGAGCCGGCCCGCTCGAACTGTCCGCCAATGACTTCCAGATGAATCTGGCCGCAGATGTAATCAAGCGAGAGAAAATCAAAGGCGAGCAGGCCGCTATTGCTCGCAACAAAACCGTCGCCACGCACGTGCGAAACACGATTACGCAAAGCCAAGGAACGCTTCCGGAGAAGCTACCCCTCGAACCGCCGATTAAAGAGGTTCAAAAGCGGCTTAAGGCGCAGGGGAAGCTGCCGCCGCCTACCGATCTTTCCAACACTTAACGGGCCATTCCGTTTCGCGCGGTTTGGCGGGATTTGGCTATTTCGCGTCGTGGAAAATCACCCCCGCAGTGAACCGCTCGCCGCGGCGCACCACGCTGACGCCGTGCCGCATCTGCACCCGATAAACGCCACGCGAGCCGCGTACGGGGCGTTGGCGCACGGCGAATATGGCGGCCTCCCCCTGCGCCAACGGCGCCACCTGAACCCGCGATTGCATGCGCGGGCGCTGTTCCACGAGGGTCAGTTCGCCACCGCAAAAATCCCGCCCGGGATGCGACAGCAGCACGACGAGTTGCAGCGGAAAATACACCTCGCCATAGAGGTCCTGATGCAGACAGTTGAAGTCGCCTGCCTGATACCGCAACAGCAGCGGCGTCGGCCGTGACTGGCCGGCAGCGTGGCATTCCTGCAGAAACGCCGGGTGCTCTGCCGGGTATTCGTTGGCGAGGCCCATCGCCGCATTCCAACGATTGGCGAGCGGCGCCAGGCGGGAGTAGGCATGGCGGCGCAGGGTGGCGATCAGCGGCGGCAACGGATGATCGAAATATTGGTACTCACCGCGTCCAAAGCCGTGCCGGGCCATGATGACACGGCTGCGGAAGTGTTGCGGCTCGCTGTAGAGCCCGCTCAGCGCCGCACATTCGGCAGGGGTTAGCAGCGGACCGGTGAGGCCGACCCCGCCGGCGTCGAGCTCGGCTTCAATCCGCGCCCAGTCGAGACGCGCGATGCGTCTGGCCAAACCTGTCGCTGGGCTATCTGCGGCGTCAAGATTTTCCGTGATAAAGCCCACATATCATCCTGCGTCGCCTCGCTCCTCCGCGACACCCGAAACCGCAGATCAGACCCGGCGGCGGTCTTTCAAACGCGACGGCGGTCTTGGGGAACCAGCATGGCGTATTTGGGGTCGGCGGCGTTCACCAACGCCTCGTATTTGGCCTTTTCCTCGGCGGACATAGCCACATGCCGCCCCGGCTTCAGCTTGGGCCGGGGCTTGGCTTTCTGGTATTTGTCCGGGGTCTGGGTCATTCCTCGCCGCGCGGCGCCTTGGCGCGAAATTCGGCGAGCGCGGCTTTGCCGGCGCGGGTCGCTTCCGACATGGTTTCGTAGAATTCCGATTGCATGACCGGCTTGTTTTTACCGGCGACGCAGATTTCCCAGCGCCATGGTTTTGGCGCGCGGCCGCGGTTCTTGACGGCGATGGTATAATCGGACGGATTGATCGTGGTGCGGTTTTCCATGCCGCGTATGTAGCATCGACCTTGAAAAATGTCGCGAAAAAAATTGTCGCAACGACCGATTCCTGCCAGCCGCCGCTCCGAAGGCCGACGTTGCGGCGGCCTACTCCAGCACAATCTTGTCGAGCCGCCAGCTCAATTCCTGAGCGGCGAAGATTGTTTTCTCATCCGGGCAGGCGACGCCGTGAACCCAGTCCATGGCGCCCGGCGTCTTGCCATAGCGTCCGATGACGCCGAGCACCTTGCCGTCGAGCCCGACCTTGAAGATGCGGCCGACACTACCGATAAACAGCACCTGATTGGGGCCGGGCGTGATGCACAGCGACCATGGATTGCCGCCGGGCCGGAACTCGCGCAGAAACTTGCCCTCGGTGTCGAACACCTGAACGCGACCATTCTGCCGGTCGGCGACGTAAAGGTTGTTCTGCGCGTCCATGACGAGGTTGTGCGGCGTGTTGAATTCGCCGGGCTGCGAACCGCGTGAGCCCCAGTCTTTCACGAAAACGCCATCCTTGGTGTATTTGGCGATGCGCGAATTGCCGTAGCCATCGGCAATGTAGAGCGAGCCGTCGGGGCCTGAAATGACATCGGTCGGCTGATAAAAATTCTCGCGGCTCGGCGCGGCGCGCTCGATGACGTGGGTTTTCCAGGTCCACGCCTCGGGCCGTCGGCCCAGCACCATGCGCAGCCGCTTTTCGCGGTCGAACTTGACGATGACATTGTTGCCAGCGTCGACGTACCAAAGATTGTCATCCTTATCGAAGCGGGCGTTGTGCGGCCCCTCGAAAATCGGCAACCCCTCGCCGTAGGAGCGCAGATACTTGCCGTCCTTGTCGAACTCGGAAAGATTTTTGGCGCCGCCGCGATGCACGACGGCAATGTTGCCTTTGGAGTTGACCGCGACGCCGACGACTTCTGCGGTGTAGAAATCCTCGGGCAGTTTCAGAAAATCCGGCTCGACGGTGAAGGCGAGCTGCGGCGGGGCGGTGGCGCCGGGCGCCTGTTGCGCTTGCGCGGCGCCGATGACGTAATCCATCAGGAAAGATGGAGCGGGATTTGGCGGCGCTTGTTGCGCGCTGGCGGGAAGGGCGGTGAGCGCTGCAAATGTTGCGGCAACGAGTGCGGTGGTGCGCATGGTTCCTCCCGAGGTTGTTGCGGGATTGATGCATGCGGGTGCGGGGCGAGGCAAGGGGCCTTCGCAAACCTTCTCCCGGAGGGAGAGGGTGGCGAGCGCAGCGAGCCGGGTGAGGGGTTTCGGGCTGCGTGATTTGCTGCGCGCTGCGGCGATTGGCTGTGCGCTCCGGTTGATATTGAAACCCCTCATCCGGCGCTTCGCGCCACCTTCTCCCGATGGGAGAAGGGGTGCTTCACCCGTGCCGCGCCAGCACTTCTTTCACGGCGTCGACAAGCCCGGCCTCGCTGACAGAGAACTGGGCTTTCTGTTTCAGTTCGAGATAATCGGCGCGGTCTTTTGCAGCGCCGCCGATTTGCGCACCGAGCACCAGATCCTTGATGACGACCTCGCCTTTTTCGCGTTCGTTGGAGCCCTGGATGATGGCGCAGAGCGAGCCGCGCTTGTCGGCGTATTTCAGTTGCGCGTTCATTCCCGAAGAGCCGAGATACATTTCGGCGCGAATGTTTTGTTCGCGTAGGCGCTGCACCATTTTCTGGTAATCGCCGAGACGGTCTTTATCCATCACCAGCACGACAACCGGGCCTGGCGCGTGCGAGGCCGTGACCAGTGGCGAGTTCATGGCTTTCAATGCCGAGAACAATCGCGACACGCCAATGGAGAAGCCTGTTGCAGGCACGGGCTCGCCGCGAAAGCGCGCGACGAGGCCGTCGTAACGCCCACCGCCGCCGACAGAGCCGAAGCGCATGGGGCGGCCCTTGTCGTCCTTCACCTCGAAGGTGAGTTCGGCCTCGTAAACGGGACCGGTGTAATATTCGAGGCCGCGCACGACGGAGGGGTCGATGCGGATGCGGTCGGGGCCGTAACCGGCATCGCGAACCAGCTTCTCGATGGTCTTGAGTTCGTCGATCCCTTCACGCAACCCTGCGTTGGGGACGGCGTTCACGAACGCGCTTGGCATGGCGAGGTTCGGTGTCGACAGCGAATCGATAATCGCGTCAGCGTTTTGTTCATCAAGGCCCGCGCCTTTGGTGAAATCCCCGCTTTCGTCCTTGCGCCCCGCGCCCAGAAGGTGCCTCACCCCCTCGATTCCCAACCGATCCAGCTTATCAATCGCCCGCAGCACTGTGAGCCTTCGCCCCGCGCTCTCCTCCCCACCAAGCCCAATCGCCTCCATCACACCATCGAGCACCTTGCGGTTATTCACCTTGATGACGTAATCGCCGCGCGCGATACCGAGACGCTCCAGCGTGTCCGCCGCCATCATGCAAATTTCTGCGTCCGCCGCGACGCCAGCGGCGCCCACTGTGTCGGCGTCAAACTGCATGAACTGGCGAAAGCGGCCCGGCCCCGGCTTCTCGTTGCGGAAAACCCAACCCATGCGGAAGCTGCGGTAGGGTTTGGGCAGTTTGTCGAAATTCTCCGCCACGTAGCGGGCCAGCGGCGCGGTCAGATCGTAGCGCAGTGACAGCCATTGCTCATCGTCGTCCTGAAACGAAAACACGCCCTCGTTGGGGCGGTCGAGATCGGGCAGGAATTTGCCGAGGGTTTCGGTGTATTCGACGAACGGCGTCTCCACCGCCTCAAAGCCGTAAAGCTCATAGGAGGCGCGGATGGCGTCGAGCATTTTATTTGTGGCGGCGATGTCGGGCGCGGCGCGGTCGGCAAAGCCGCGCGGCAGGCGGGCTTTTACGGTGATGGGTTTCTGCGGTTCGGTCATGAGGGGGTTTCCGGCGTTGCCGCGTGTTTAGGCGGCGCGGTGCGGTCGGGCAAGGTTTTGACGCAAGACATCCGTCAAATCTCTTGCGCTACAGTCTTTGGCGAGTGGCGAGCGATGAAATCGAGCACGAGGCGGTTGAAAACCTCCGGGGCTTCCCAATAGATGGCGTGGCCGACTTCCGGCACGATGGCGACTTCGTTGTCGGGAAGCCGTTCGGCGAACAGGCGCAGTACGGCGGGCGGCAGCCACAGATCGGCATCGCCTGTCATCAGCAGGGTCGGCGTGCGCATCGCCTCGAGCGATTTCCACGAGATGGCGTTGACCGGCGTCTGCCCGAGCCGCTCGCCGGTCAGCGCGTCGTGCTCCAGCGCCAGCCATTGGGCGACGCCCGGCTTGCAAACGGCGCGATACGACGCGCCAATTTCGCGAAAGTCGGCGGGCATGGCGTCGAAGCCCTGGGGGCGCAGGCTTTCGCTCAACGCGAGATAGTCCGCATCGCGCACGCCGCCGACGCTCGACGACAGGGTCAGCGACAGCAGGCGCTCCGGCCAGGAATGGGCGAAATCGACAACGATGGCGCCGCCAGCGGCGGAGGCGACGGCATGAAATTTCTGCACGCCGAGAAAATCAGCGAGTTCGCGCAGATCGACGCTGGCGCTGCCGCCATGGCCCGGCTCTATCGGCGCTGATCGCCAGTGACTGCGGCGGGAATACCCGATGGTACGATAACCGGCGGCGGCGAACACCGGCTGCTGATAGGGCCAGACGCGCGCGCTGCCGGTGGCGGGATGCGAGAAGATGACGGCGGGGCCCGCGCCGCCGGTGTCCCAATAATACAGGTGGGCGCCGCCCGGCAGGTGCGCAACGCCGTCCTGCACGGGCGCCTGGGGCGGCGGCGGCGCATATTGCATCGCTGGAGCGTTTGCTGATTGGCTTGTTGAACCTGTCGGCTTCACGTTCAATTCCTGTCGCTGGCTGGCGCAGCGCAGGCCTGCGGCGTCATCAACTCGACGACGAAAAAATCTTTCGGGCCTTCTGGCGTCGGCTCTGCGCCATAGCCGTAGCGGCCGGCGTTGGAGAAGCAATCGAGCAGTCGCGCGAAGCTGGCATCGGCGCGCGCCCAGGCGAGCATATCGACCGGCGCACGCTCGATGACGACGACATCGGGCTTGCCATCGCGGATGTCGCGGGCGGCGCGTTGGCGGTCGCTGTCTTCTGCGGCGCGATAGCGGGCGAGCAGGCTGGTGTCGGCGCCGGCGCGTTCGGCGAGCCGCTTGGCGTGATAGCCGGCCCACTGGCTGATGACGCTGCCAACCCAAACGCCATCGACGCTGCGAACGGCGGGAAATGTCATTGAGAAATCGCTGACGACGCCGGTCACGCGGGGGTGCGGCGAAATGCGGCGCAGCGGCGCTTCGATAACGCGCATGTCGATGCCTTCATCGAAGGCCCGCCACGACAGCAGCGCCAGTACGGCGGTGACGGCGGCAACCGTCCAGCGCGGCAGTGAGGCCTGGCGCGCGTGGATCGCAGGGTCGAGCCAGACATCGACAAGGACAATCAGCAGCAAGCTGACCGCCGGCAGGAAATGATACGGCCAGCCTTTGCCTTGCACAAACACCGCGACCAGAAAGCCGGTCATGGCGGCGCAGGCGATGGTGCGACGGGCGTCGAAAAACGCCGCGCCGCATCGCCGCCAAAGCACCAGCGCGATGATCGCCAGCAAGCCGGCAAACGCTGGCATCTCGCCGGCAATCATCAGCCAGAACGGATTGCGCGCCGGCAGATACAGCAGTTGCAAGATCGGCAGCATCTCAGTCCAGTAAGCCGGGAACAGACGCCACGCCGCCACGAAGTAGGCGCCCAACATCGCGGCTGCAATGAAATTCTCGGGCGCGAACACGGGGCGCCACGAGCGACGCAGCGCACCTGCCGCGAGCGAGACGGCGGCGATGGCCAGCGCGAAATGCGGCTTGATGCACACAACAAGTCCGGCGCACACGCCGCTGGCGATGATTTGCCAGATGGGCGTCGTGTCGAGGCGCGCGCCAACCTCGTGCGCGCGACGTATCGCCAACGCCAGACACGGCGCAAACAGGATCAACGCGAAATGCTCGCGCTCGCCGTAGCAAGACGCCGGCAACAACAGCATCGCAGCGAAAACGAAGGGCGCGAGAATGCGGTCACGCGGCACAATTGCGGGGCGCAGATTGCACGACGCCAGCCACAGGCAAGCCGCTGCGAGACACACCGCGAGGATGTCGATGACGGTCTCGGGGCGCACGCCGCTCCATCGCGCCGGCACGACAAACAAAGCGTGCAACCAGATCGAGAACGGCGGATTGACCTCGAGGATGTCAACATAGGGACGCGCGCCATCGAGCCATTTTTCGGCGACGACGAGCAACCACGCGACATCCGCATTGGCCATGACGAGATGGCGCTGCACGATGGCGAGAAGTGCGATGAGCGCCAGCGCCGGCCAGTTGGGAATCGGCATCGGCGCGGCAATGGCGTCGCGATTGGCAGGGGCGCGGGTGGGCGAAGCGTAGGTCAGCGAAAACGTCCTTTGGGTTGCGCCACACACGGCGAATCGCGAGGCGCCTGTCTGCCTTGATAGTCTTTTGCCCGCCAACCTTCGAGCCTAGCTTACGCAGGCTTGCCCCGGCGTTCGGCGCAGGGATAGGTTGGAGCCAGCACAGGAAAATACTGGCGGCTGGCGCGCAGGCGCAGGGGGAAACGACGATGTTCAGCTCAGGCGTTCTTGCAAACCGATGGTAGATTGTCGCGGCGGCGTTCAGCTCGCTGCTGGTCGGCTCCGGCGCCATCAATATTTTCGCGTTCAACGTATTCGTGCTGCCGGTCAGCCAGGATCTCGGCTTTTCGCGCGGCGACTTTTCGAGTTCCCTGGCGTGGAGTGGAATTTTCAACGCCTTGTCGGTGTTGTTCATGGGCTGGGCGCTGGATCGTTTCGGCGTGCGTCGCACGCAACTCGTCGGCATCCTGCTGTTTGCTGCGGCGGTGTTCATGTATTCTCGCATGACCGCGTCGCTACCGCTGGTGTTTGCGACGTTTGCAGCGGCTGGATTTTTCGGCGCGGCGCAAACCCCGGTCGGCTATTCGACCGCCGTCAACCAGTGGTTTGACCGGGAGCGCGGACTGGCGCTCGGCATCGCCACGGCCGGCGTCGGCTTCGGCGTGATTATCGTGCCGTGGCTCGCCAACACGCTTATGCAAGCCTACACGTGGCGCGGCGCCTATGTCGGCTTGTCCATAGCGATCCTCGTGCTGGCGTTCCTGCCCAACCTGCTGTTCGTGCGCGACCGGCCCGATCTCATCGACAATGGCAAGGTCAACACCAGTCATCTGCCCGGCCTGACATTGCCGGAGGCGCTAGGCAATTACCGGTTCTGGGTGCTTCTGGTGGCGTTCATGATGGCGGTGCTCGCCATCAATGGCACCGTCACGCACATTGTTCCGATGCTGCGCGACCGTGGCATGCCGATTGGCGATGCCGTGCAGGCGATCCAGCTTGCCGGCCTCGCCATTATCGGCGGACGCATTTTGTCAGGCTGGCTGCTGGATCGCGTTCGCGGCGCGTTGGTGGCGAGCCTGTTCTTCGGCCTGTCCATGGCGGGCATGGCGATCCTCGCCAATGGCGCGACCGGCGGACTGGCGCTTGTTGGCGCAATGTTTTGCGGGGCTGGCATTGGCGCCGAAATCGACATCATGGGATTCATGCTGAGCCGTTACTTCGGCATGAAAAATTTCGGCAAAATTTACGGGCTGGTATTTGCAGCTTTCAATCTGGGCACCGGGTTCGGACCGGCGATCAGCGGCAAGATGTTTGACGCCTACAAATCCTACACTCCGGTGCTGATCGCCTACATCATCATTCTGGCGGTGGTTTGTGTATCGTTGTTCACTCTTGGCGATTATTTGTTCAAGCCGAAGGACGACGCGTTGAGCCAAAAATAAGGGTCGCAGGGCATGAACATTGTCCAGAAACCGCCGCTTGCCGGCGCCGCGCGTGCGCCGAAAAATTCGCGCCGCGTCGAGGTGGACCTCGCCTCGACAAAACCGGGAACGCCGGGCGGCGTGTTTCTGCGACAGTTCTGGATATGCGTGCATCGCAGTGAGGATTTGCCGCCGGTCGCGCCAAACCCATCCGCATCATGAGTGAGAATTTCACGCTGTATCGCGGCGAGGGCGGCACGGCGCACTGCATCGACGCCCAGTGTCCGCATCGCCTGGCGATGATGCATCTGGGCTGGGTGGAGGGCGATACAATCCGCTGCGTCTATCATGGCTGGAAATTCGACGGCGCCGGTCAATGCATCGAACAACCGGCGGAAGAGGCCGGCTTCGCGCGCAAGGTGAAAATCCGCACCTGGCCGTGCAGGGAATATCTCGGCATGGTCTGGGTTTATTTCGGCGAGGACGCGGCGCCGCAGTTCCCGCCGTTTCCGCATCGGCAGACGCCCGGCATCGTGCACACATGGAACGTCGAGCACGTGCCTTGCAACTATCTGCAGAGTTTCGAGAACAGCATGGACGAGGTGCATGTCGCCTTCACCCACGCGCCGGGCGGCTCGCACGCGCTGTTGGCGCAGGATCTGCCGGTCATCTCGGCGCAGGAAACGGACTGGGGGATGTTACGTTTCGGCAAGCGGAAAACCGGCAAGGTGCGGCAGACCCTTCACTACGCGCCAAACGTGACACGCGTCATTGTGCCGCCGCTGGCTGGCATGAACGGGGTTGGTGGCTGGCCGGAAATCTATTTCAGTTTCACGCCCGTCGATGACGAAAACCATCTGTGGCTGATCTCAGGCCATGTCGAGGTCGAAGACGCTGAGGCGGCAGCCTATCAGCAAGCGCGCCGCGACTATCAGCAGCAGGTCGCAGCCGCGCCGCCTTCGGGGGACGTCGCGTGCAGCCTGATGGCGGGCGGGGGCTACTACGCGGATGTGCGACATCCCGATCTCGCCATCGTGCAGGACATCGCGGTTCAGGCTGGACAAGGCCGCATCGCCGACCGGCAGCGCGAACATCTCGGCCGTTCCGACGCCGGGATCATCGCGTGGCGAAAAATTCTGATGCGCGAACTGCGTCTGCTTGCAGACGGCAAAAAACCCAAGCGCTGGAAAACTGCGCCGGCGGAACTCAAGCCGACATTGGGATTTTGAGGCGATTCAACGCCGCTGTGCCGTCAGCGCCAACCCGCGCCAGTTAACCCGGATTTAAGGAACCCGCCCCTAACGTTCAGGCGAAGCATTGCGGGGCGATGGCCCCGAACTCTTTATTTCGAGGTCGCGAGTTGACGAAATTTCTCCCGCGAGCGGCTCTCGCGACTTTTATTGCGCCGCTGCTGGTGGGGATGGCGTTGGCGGCCGGCGTTGCGCCTGATCCGGCGGAGGATTCCATTCTCGGTGTGTGGCAGCGCGACAGCGGCAGTTCGCGATTGCGTATCGCCGCGTGCGGAGAGTATCTTTGTGGCACGCTCATCTGGGTGCGGGACAAAGAGAATCCGGCGAAAGCGGGCATGCGCATTCTCTTCAATATGGAACCCGAGCGCGCCAACAACTGGTCCGGCAAGGCGTTCAATCCAGAGGACAAGGAAACCTACGCCGGCACGGCGACAGTAAATGGCGACCGGCTGGTCACCACCGGCTGCGTCATCGGCCGGCTGTTTTGCAAAAGCGCGCAATGGTTGCGGAAGTCTTAAGCGCCGGAAAGTCTTGGGCCCAGGAAAATCTTGGGCCCAAGCTACTCGGCCAGCACCCGCGTCGGGGGAAACGCGACCTCGATGAGCGTGCCCTCATTTTTGCGGCTTTTTATCGTAAAGCTCGCGCGGTTTGCTTCGACCAGAGACTTTGTCAATGGCAAGCCTAGCCCGGAGCCGCCCTTGCTGCGCGTTTTGTCGAGCTGGCGGAACGGCTCGAGCGCCGCCTGCACATCCGTTTCGCTCATGCCAATGCCGGTATCCTTGATGCGGATGACGGCGTGACCGGCATCGGTCAACGCGGTCGAGACTATCACCTGGCCGCCGGGCTCGTTGAATTTAACGGCGTTAGACAGCAGGTTCAGCACGATCTGACGCAAAGATCGTTCGTCGGCGACAATGTTTGGCAAGCCATGCGCCGGGGACTGCCGGATGACGACGCGCTCCTGCGTGGCTAGCGGCTGCATGATTGAAACGCATTCGCTGACGATGCGATTGGCGTCAACGGAGCCGAAGGTCAAATCGAGTTTGCCGGCCTCAATTCTGGAGAGATCGAGCAAATCGTTGACCAGGCTCATCACATGCTCGCCGGACGTATGAATGTCCTTCAGGTAATCTTTGTAGCGCGGCGTGCCGATCGGCCCGAGACGCTCTTCCATGATGACCTGCGCAAAGCCGATAATGGCGTTGAGCGGCGTGCGAACTTCATGGCTGACCTTGGCGAGGAAATCCGATTTGAGCGCACTGGCGCGCTCCGCTTCGCGCCGCGCGTCATTCAATTCGATCTCGGCTTTTTTCCACGCCGTCATGTCGCGCATAACGGCGCAAAACCGTTGTGCGCCGCCTGACGAGAGGCCGCCCAATGTCATGAACATGGGGATCGAGCCGCCCTGCCGGGCGCGTCCGACAACATCGCGCCCATCGTTCAGCACGCTGGCGACGCCATTGGTTTTAAGGCCGGCCAGATAATCGTTCGCCGCTGCGTGGCTCTCGCGCGCCAGCAACAAGTTGAATGGCTCACCCGCGACTTCATTCTGGTCATAACCGAACAACGCTTCGGCGGAGCGATTCAACGAAAGAATTCGCCCTTCCGCGTCGAGCACGGCAACGCCTTCCGTCGCCGTGTCGAGAACGGCGTGCAGCTCGCGCAAATCGCTGTCACGCGCGCGCAGTTCCGCCTCGAGCGAACGCAGGCGCGGCGTCTGGTCGCTTTCGAGCGACTGGGTGAACGACAGCAGCGAAGCCGGCGCGCCCTCCCATTCCGTCGCCTGAATGCGGACGACGGCCGAGACCACCTCGCCGGTGCGCGTCACCAGGGGAATGGCGCCGCCGTCGGCGGCATCGCTGAGTTTTTCCGGGCGCCGATTGCGGAACATGCGATCGGCGCCGCCGGCGGCGTGAAACGCATCGGCGTTTTCGTAGTCGAGCAATTCAAGCAACGCCTTGTTGAGAAACACCGGCGCTTCCAGGCGGCTGATCATGACGCCCATCGGGAGCCGCTCAACAAGGGTGCGCCAGTCACGCGCGTCCGCGCTCTCTGATGGTTTTGGCGCGGCTGCAAGGGCGTCGGCGGCGATGGCTGCGCTCGCGGCGTGTGCGACGGGCGATGCGGGCGCGTGTGGCTGCTTTTCGCGAGTCGCGGATTCTATTGGCCCGGGCTCCACTGTGCTGGCGGTGTCGATGAGGTCGCGGATGCGCAAGCCGGTTGGCTGCACTACGGCGACAACCTCGTTGGGTTTGGCGTTGGGCAGTAGAGATGACGTTTGCGCCGCCATCTCAGGTTTTTCCACAGGGGGCGGGCTTTTCGTGACTGCCTTCGCCCCAGCGCCCGCCTCGGCTTCGGCTCTCGCTCCCAAGGTGCGCGCGATTTCACGAAACGCGTCGCGCTCCTGCGGTGTCAGTTCGACCTGGTCTGTCTGCCGCAACGTCAGGTTCAGCGTCGGCGGTGTGAGCGGCTGTTGCGCGGACGGGCGATCCTTGCCGGCGTCGGCCGGCGGCGACGGACTTTTTGGCGCGAGAACGCGATAGCCGGCGCGCAATGGAAAGACATTGTCGGCGCGGTTGGGTGGCGGCGGCGCCTCCCCTATGGCCTCGCGATCCAGAACGTCGGGCTCTTCGATCTGCGCAACGGTCGATGCTGGGTTGGTCGGATCGGGCCTCGACAAGGTGGCTTCAACAGGTGGCGATGATGCGGCCTCGTCAGGCGGCGCTGGCGGCGTCAAATCTTCGACGCGCTGCAAATCTTCGACGCGCTGGATATGGACGACGCCAAAACCGCGGAAGCCATCAAACTGCTGATTTTGAAACGATGGCAAGGCGCCGAGGGTTACGGGAACGGCGGCATGCGCCCCGCTTACTGGCCAAAGCAAATCAACGCCGCTCCACGTTTCGCGCCGCGCAAACGCGCTGACGAGACGATCCTGCGGTGTGACGCCGAAGCGGTCGGCGACATCGACGAAATTTTTGCCGATCAATGTGCCGCTTTCGCAGCCGACAACGGCGCATAGTTCGCCGGTGATTTCGAGGATGGCGTGCGACGCATCGGTTTTCCACAGAAAGCGCACGACGGGCGCATCGCGAAACCGTCCGGCCAAATCAGCGGCGACCTGCGCGGCCTTGCGCGGCGCGGGTTGCGGCAGCGCTGGCGCGGCCTGGCCCGCCACCGGAGCCGGCGCAGTCGCGAACGCTGACACTGGCGGCGCGCCGGCGAAATCGCCAGATGCGGGTCGCGCTCCCAACGCGATGGCGACAAACAAGGGGGCTTTGCCGGCGGTTCGGCGGCACAGCCACGTCGTCGTCTCGACCATGCGCCCGAGCGTCAACCGCACACGTTCAAGACGCGGCGGCGCGCCGTTCTTGAGATTGCACGCCACTTCAGACAGGCGCGACCCGCCGGACCCAGCACGCAGCGCGCGCTCTGTGAGGACGGCAAGTTCAGCCGAGCGAAAAATGGATTGGGCGGCGGCATTGGCCCAGAGGATGCGCAGCGGTTCGCCAGCCGCCACGATGACAGGCGCTCCGCTCAGGTTCGCGGCAGCAAATTGCGGTTCCCCCAAGAGCTGGTGCAGCCCGTCTTGAGCCAACGCGTCGGGCGAGGAAAATGCAGTCATCGGGGCTCGACTTTCGAGGCAAAGAACATCGCAGGGCGACGACGGCGTCGCTGCCTGGCCTCCTCGAAAAAACGTCCCGCATGCCCCTCCGCCAGGAAGACATGCTTAATAAGTATTTAACGCCTGCAAGCCGCCAAATCCATATCTCCGCCGCATATGCCGTGGATAATTCCCAACATGGCTAATTTGTGCATCGCAACAAAAAATATTGCAATGCACTATAAAGCTTGTTAAGGCTGTCGCGTTTTCATCACACAAGAGGGCAGTACAATGGCTAACATTCGCAAAATCGTTTCCCAACCCGTCGTTTCCCGACCCGTCGCGCCGTCAGTGCCGCCAACGACCGCCGCCGTCAGCAAACCGGCCGCGCCAGCGAATGCCGGCCTGTCGGCTGAAACCCCCAACGACGTTTTGTCGACGCTGCGCACGACGCAAGAAAAAATGCGGGTCGGCGCCGAGCAGTCGCTCGAAAAAGGCCGCGACATGTACGCTCGCGCACTGAAGGAAGCTGAAACCGTCAACCAAAGCCTCGAGTCGAGTTTTGCAGCGGCGCGCGTTGGTTTGCAGAAACTGAACCAGCAGGCCTTCGAGGTTGTCAAAACAACGACGCAAGCGAACCTTGATCACGCCAAGGCGGTGATGCAGACGCGTACGCCGCAAGACTTCTTCACGCTGCAATCCGACTTCGCCAAGAAGCAGATGGAAGTGTTTACGGCGCAGTCGCGCGAAATGGCGAGCGCCTTCCAGCAGATCGCCACGGCTTCGAGCGCGCCGCTGAAGGCGATGGTGTCGCGTCAGCCGTAAAAAAGTCAGGCTCGACGCACGCCCTCAACGCCGGGCTCAACCGGGTGGCGAATGCAGCATGGCGCCTCGCCGTGCTTGCATTCGGCCGGCTTGCATTCGTGCTGCTTTGCACCTAGTTTCCGCGCGACTTGAGGGGAGGCCGTCCAGGCGCTCCCCCATGTCTGCTATCGCGCCCTCGCCTGCATCGGAACTCCGAATTGTCTGGCGCTGCGGCGTGAAGTCGTCAGGCCGCCATAGCTCAGTTGGTTAGAGCGCTAGATTGTGGATCTAGAGGTCCCCCGTTCAAGCCGGGGTGGCGGTACCATAGTTCTCAGTTACTTATCGTATAAAAATCACGCCGACCTTTTTGATAATATCGATGGTCGCCACGGGGTCGCCACAGATGACCCGCTCGGCACCAGCTCGAAGCTTCTACGCAAGCGTAACGCAAGGATGGTCTCTGAAAAGCCTGGAAACCCAGCCCTAATCTCCGACGCTTGCCAAATGAGCGCAGTTGGGCAAGTTTCAAAGCCAAGCCGACATTCATCTGGCGAATGTAGGTCGAAACCTGCCGAGGGAGGCAGCCGGTGTCCCGTATTCCCAATACCAACGAAGATATCGCCCGTTCGAAAACCACCCGCGGCCTGCCGCGAGACGTGGATTATGGCAAGGCGAGCCTGACTGAATATATTCAGGCGCTCGACAATTTTCATCGCATCTTCGCTATCCGTCCGGGCGAGCATGTCGTCATGCTGACCGACCCGTTGCTCGATCCGCGCGTCATCCAGGTGGTGCAGGGCCTGTGCAAGGCGCGTGGCGCGACATTCATTTCCTACATGGGCGAATCGACGCGCTACGTCGAAGTGCCCGATGAGGCGCGCGCGCTTCTCGAACGCGCCGACTTCGTCGTCTCTACCTGGTTCGCTTCGGTGTTCGATCCGTTCTGTCAGCGACTCCGCCGGGAGAAAGGCCAACGCTGGATCAAGATCACGTTCTTCCGCAATATCGATTTGTGGAACACGCCGCAGGCGCGCTTTCCCGTCGAGATTGTCGGCGAACTCATCCGCGCGACCTCGCGACTCTACCCCGAGAGCGGCCCGTTCGAGCTAAAAATCACCGATAAGCGCGGCACGGATTTCCGCGTGCCCTTCAGCGCCGACATGCGCGAGCGCATGAAGAAGGACAATCGCTGGCGTGGCCGCAACCACGCTGACGAGGCCGGTTGCTACGTGCATTACATGCCAACGCACGGGCCGAACCTCTATGACCCCATGATGTTTGGCAACGATCCAAACTATAAAGCCGGCGTCAACGGCATCATCCGCGCGCAATGGGGCGTCGGCTTTGAAAAACCGTTCGACGATCCACCCGCTGTGGAATTCCGTGACGACCAGGTCATCGCCGTGCATGGCGAAAGCTGGGAGGCGCAAGCGCTACGCGAGTTCATTATCGGCGGCACGCTGGAAGAACTCGGCTGCGGCCACAATCCCAAGGCGCCGCGCTTCGATATCTATCCGGCAGGTCCGAATTCGCCAGGCGCGCTGCATTTCGGCATCAATGGACTGAAGACCTCCGAATATTTGCGCCGCATGATGCCCAACTGGGAGGAACCGCACGTCCACATGGACCTCGTCACGTTTGATGCAACTGTAACGGCCGGCAACAAGACGCTTATCGACGAAGGCTATCTGCTGTCGCTCGCCGATCCCGCCGTCATCGAATGCGCCAGGAAATATGGCGACCCCGTGGAGTTGCTGGAGCAGTTTCCGGTGTGAATGCGGTCAGTTTCCTATGCCGCCACCGCCTTCAACCTGGTTTTCACGTCGTCAATGAAATCCTCGACATCCTCGAGGCCAAACGACAGACTTCGGGAGACGGAGCCGATACGCAAACACGTGGGAGGACGAGCTTGAAGCGGACTGTTTACGCCATCGCCGGTTGCGAAATCGAGGTTCATGAGGCGGGCTCTGGCGCGCCCCTGCTGTTTTTGCACGCGGCGAACGGTTTCCGACCGACCGATCCCTACGTAGCCCTGTTGTCCGCAAGCCGGCGGCTGATCTGTCCATCGCACCCCGGGTTTGGAAAATCGGCCTTGCCGGGGTGGATCGATAGCGTCGACGACATAGCTCATATCTATCTTGAGCTGATGGACAGTCTGGGATTGGCGAAGGTCGATCTTGTGGGCTGCTCGATCGGCGGCTGGATTTCCGCCGAGATGATCACCAAGGCGCCCGAGCGCTTCGGCAAGGTCATTCTCGTGGGGCCCGTTGGCGTCAAGACCGGGCCGTCCGACAAGCTCGACATTCCCGATATCTTCGTGATGCCGCCATCGGATATTCCGCAAATGATGTTCCATGATCCCGCAAGGATGACAGTCGATCCTGCGGCACTCAGCGACGAGGAATTGTCGGTTCAGGCGCGCAATCGCGAAACGCTGGCGCTGCTCGTCTGGGAACCCTACATGCACAATCCGAAGCTGCCGCATCGGCTGCAACGCGTGACCTCGCCAACGTTGTTTGTGCGTGGCGCGAGCGACGGGCTGGTGAGTGGGGCCTATCTGGAAAACTACGCGAAGCTCGTGAAGGGCGCCGGTATCGCGACCATCCCCGAAGCTGGTCATGCGCCGCACATCGAGCAACCCAAGGCGTTCGCGCGCGTCGCGCTGGATTTTCTCGGCCACTGAGCAGCCATCGCGCCAGGGCCGCGCCTGACGCAACCCCTTTCGCAAGGAGCAGCATGATGCAAGTCTGGCATTTCAGCGAAACCGCCTATCCATATCTTCCCCCGCAGGACTCCTATCCGTCGATCCGCGTCAGCCTGCCAAACCGCAATTACGATCCCAAGAAGGGCGCGGACCTGTGGGACCGCTATCTGCGGGAGTGGCAGATCGCCGAGGAAGAAGGCCTGGAGATCATGCTGAACGAGCATCACCAGACCGCCACCTGCGTCGATCCCGCCGCGCCGCTGGTGCTCGCCGCGCTGGCCCGCCTGACGTCGAAATCGCGCTTGCTGGTTCTCGGAAACCCCATCGCCAATCGGCGTCAGCCGGTACGCGTCGCCGAGGAGATGGCGATGGTCGACGTACTGTCGCGTGGCCGCGTTGAGGCTGGCTTCGTGCGCGGCGTGCCTTACGAGATTTCGCCCGCCAACAGCAATCCCGTGCGCATGGGCGAGCGTTTCTGGGAGGCGCTGGACCTGATCGTGAAAACCTGGACCTCGCATGACGGGCCCTTCAGCCACGAGGGCCGTCATTTCCATCATCGCAACGTCAATATCTGGCCGCACGTCTATCAGGATCCTCATCCGCCGGTGTGGGTATCGACGACGAGCACGAGCGGCGCGGCGGAGGTCGGCGCCAAGGGCTTCGTACAGGCGACGTTCCTCACGGGTTACGAGGCGACCCGCAAGATTTACGATTCCTACCGCGCGGCCTGGCGCAAGGCCGGGCGCGGCGCCGATATTCCCAACAACCGGCTTGCCTACGCCGCTCTTGTCTATGTCGGCGAGACCGAAAAGGAAGCGCATGCGGGGGCCGAAAAGCTGCTTTGGTACGTCACGGCCAACAAGGTCGCGCCGCAATACGCCAATCCGCCGGGATACGTGCCGGTCGCCGCCAACGTCGCGATGGCGCGTGGCGCGGAGCATCCCTTGAGCGCCTTCGCCAAGGGCGCGAGCGTCGAAGCGGCCATTCGATCCGGTTTCATGTTCGCGGGCACGCCCGATCAGGTCTACCACCAGATCAAGCGGCACTACGAGTATGTCGGCGGTTATGGCCACCTCCTGAACATGGGCCAGGCTGGCTTTCTCGAACATGACGACTCCGTGAAGGGGATCCGTAATTTCGCGCGCGAGGTTTATCCGCGATTGAAAGCCGAATTCCCGAACACAAAAATCTCCGGGAACTACGGCGACGTGCCGCCGGAGCCGCCGGAAGCCTATGTTCTGAAATCGACGAGCAAGATCGATCTCAAGGGACCGCTCATTTCACAGCTCGGCGGGGGCGCGGCATAGTCGCGCGTCGTCGAACGATGCGGAAAAACTGGCGGTGGGCGCCAGATGTTCATTGTCACGGCCGCGCAAACGGTTAAGCTTGCGAGGGGAATGAAACGCTGGGACAACGACCGCGACGCGGATGCGTCCGCGCGCTCGCCAAGGGAGGGTTCACGATGGTTGATTTTACCTCGATGCTGATGCGCGGCGCGCGTTCGATGGGCGCGGCCATCGGTTGCGTTTCCATGCTGGCGCTCGTCTCCGGCGCGGCTTATGCGCAAGCCAAGCCTCCCATAAAGATCGGCCTCATCGTGCCGACCTCGGGCGGGTTCGCGTCCAACGGCGAGGAAGTCATCGTCGGCATGAAAATGTATCTTGATAGCGTCGGCTACGAAGTCGCCGGTCGCAAGATCGAGCTGATCATCGAGGACGAGCAGGGCCGCCCGGACGTTGGGTTGACCAAGGCGCAGAAACTTGTCGAGCGCGACAAGGTCCAGATGATCGCGGGTATCGTCAATTCGGCCGTGGCTCTCGCGATCAACGAGTACTCGCGCGAGAAAAAGGTGCCGTTTATCATCAATGGCGACGCTGGCGCCAATGAACTGACGATGCCGGGCCCGCTGGCGAATCCATATCTTGTTCGATATTCGCAGAATGGGCGCACTCCGTCAGCCGCAGCCGCCGACTTCATGTTCAAGAAGGGTTTCAAGAAGGTCGCTTTGGTAACGGCGGATTACGTCGGCGGTTTCGATACAATCGGCGGGTTCGCCAGCGCTTTCTGCAAATTGGGCGGAACCATTACCCAGGAGCAATACCCGCCGCTGTCGACCAACGACTACGGACCCTACATCACCAATCTCGACCGGAACGTCGACGCGGTCGTGACATATCTGGCCGGAGGCGGCGGATTGCGCTTCGCCAAGCAGTTCGTCGAACTCGGATTGAAAGGCAAGTTGCCGCTGATGGATATTTACGGTCAGGTTGTTTACGAGCCGAACCTGCCGCAACTCGGCGAGGCTGCGCTCGGCATTTTTTCGACGCTGCATTATTCGCCGATGATCAAATCTCCCGAAAACGACGCGTTTGTAAAGGAATATGTCGCGCGCACGAAACATCTGCCGAGCGATAATGGCCCGGATGGCTGGGTTGGCGCGAAGGCGATCGTCGAAGCGGCGAAAGCGATCGACGGGAACGTCGAGGACACCCAGAAATTCCTCGCCGCGCTGAAGGCCGTCAAGTTCGACTCCGCCAAGGGGCCGATCTCGCTCGACAAGTACGGTCAGGTCATCCAGTCGATCTACGTGCGCGAGGTTCAGAAGGTTGGCGACGGCTATGCGAACGTTCCGATCGCCGTTTATAGCAATGTCGATCAGTTCTGGCCTATGACGTTAGAGGAATTCGAATCCTATAAATACCGCTACGTGGATCTGAAGGGGTCGCTGACGAATTGCGCGAAGGTGCTCGAGAAGAAGTGACCGGCCCGATCACCGCCGCGCGCGCCGTTCGCGCGCGGTTTTCCCGCCTCGTAGCTGGACCCATCCGTTCATGATCTGGGTTATCCATACGCTCAATGGTGTATCCTTGGGAATGCTGCTGTTTCTCCTCGCGGCTGGCCTGTCTCTGATCTACGGCCTGATGAAGATCCTGAACCTGACGCACGGGTCTTATTACCTTTTAGGCGCCTATATCGGATCGACGGTTATCGCGCGCACCGGGAGTTTCGCGCTGGCGTTGATCGTCGCGCCATTGCTGGTCGCGTTGCTCGGCGCGTTCATGGAGCGCTTTTTCCTGCGACGATTTCACCTCGACGAATTGCCGCAAACACTGCTGACATTCGGCTTTCTTTTCATCATCGCCGATCTCAGCCTGTGGACGTGGGGCGGCGATCCGATCCTCCTGCCGAAGCCCGCGCTGTTCGAGAAATCGATCGAAATTGGCGGTCTGTTCTATCCGACCTACCGCTTGCTGCTGATCATCGTGGGTTTCGCCGTCGCTATCGTGCTGTGGTGGTTTCAGGAGCGTACGAAGCTCGGCGCCATGTTGCGCGCGGGCGTTGATGACGCGGAGATCGCGAGGGCGCTCGGCATCGACGTGTCGCTGCTGTTCACATTGGTGTTCGCGGTCGGCGCCTTTCTCGCCGCGCTCGGCGGCGTGCTTGGCGGTCCCATCATCGGTGCGAGCCCGGGCGCGGATTTCGACGTGATGCTGCTCGCCTTCGTCGTTGTCATCGTCGGCGGCCTCGGCAGCCTGCGCGGCGCGCTGGTTGGCGGATTGCTGATCGGCCTGCTCGATAATTTCGGCAAGATATTCTTTCCAGAGCTCGCTCTGTTCACGATCTTCGTTCCGATGGCGATCATTCTTTCATTCAGGCCGACCGGCCTGTTCGGGAGAGCGTGATGAACCGCAGGATCGCTTGCGTGGTTCTGGCCGTCGCGGTGTTCATCGCGCTGCCGTATCTGATTCAGACCTATTACGTGGGGCTGGTCACCAAGATGCTCATCTTCGCGCTGTTCGCGATGAGCCTCGATCTGATGATCGGCTATACCGGCCTCGCGTCGCTCGGCCACGCGGCGTTTTTTGGATTGGGCGGCTATACCGTCGCGTTGCTCGCGGTGCGCGGGCATATCAGCGAGTGGATCGCTTTTCCTGCGGGGGTGGTCGTCGCCGCGCTGGGGGGTGTCGTCTTCGCGTTTCTCGCCCTGCGCGCGCGCGGCAGCTATTTTCTGATGATCACGCTGGCGCTCGCGCAAGTCGTCTGGGGCATCGCCTTCGGCTGGCGAACGCTGACCGGAGGCGATGACGGACTACCGGGCATCCGACGCCCGACATTTTTCATTTCTCTGGCCGATCAGGACGCATTCTATTATTTCGTTGTGTTGCTGGTCGGTCTGTCATCGGCGTTGCTCGTGGCAATCGTCAAATCGCCGTTCGGTCACGCGCTGCGTGGCATTCGCGAGAGTGAGACGCGCATGCTGGCGCTCGGCTTCAACGTCTGGCGCCACCAGTTCGTCGCCTTCGTCATCGCCGCTGCCTTCGCGGGGCTCGCGGGCTCCCTGTTCGTTTATCAGAACCGCTTTGTCGCTCCCAATTTCCTGCACGTCATCATGTCGGCGGAGGCGCTGATCATGGTCATTCTCGGCGGCGTTGGCACCTTGCTGGGCCCGGCAATTGGCGCGGGCCTGATCATCTTTCTCGAGGACTTCATCAGTTCGATGACGCAGCGATGGCTGTTGATCCTTGGCCTGATCTACGTCGTCACGACCCTGTTCGCGCCGCGCGGACTGATCGGGATTTATAACGATTTTGTCGCGCGGAGGCGAAAACGATGATCGCGCTCGCCGTCGAGGATGTCGCGAAGAACTTTGGCGGCGTGAGCGCGTTGCGAGGCGTGTCGCTGACCCTCGATGCTGGCAAGCGGCTCGTATTGCTCGGGCCGAATGGCGCGGGCAAGACGACGCTTTTTCACGCGATTTCAGGGAATATCATCGCCTCGTCGGGACGTATCCTGTTGTTTGGGGACGACATCACGCGGCTCGCGCCAGACGTCCGGGCGCGGCGGGGCCTCGCCCGGACGTTTCAGATCACCAATCTTCTGGGTAATCTGACGGTACTCGAGAACATTCTGCTTGCGATCTGCGGCGCGGAGCAACTGACGTTTCGCCTGATCAAGCCGTTGAGCGGATACCGTGCGATTCAGGTACGCGCGCTGGCGCTGCTCGACGAATGGGACCTCGGCGCCGTCGCGCACCAGACGGTGCGCAATCTCTCCTACGGCGAACAGCGTCAGGTCGAGGTCGTCATGGCGCTGTCGGGTTCGCCGAAAATATTGCTGCTCGATGAGCCGACTGCGGGACTGTCGCCCGCTGAGACGTTGCGCGTGGTCGATATGGTGCGCAAGCTGCCGCGCGACATGACGATCCTGATGATCGAACATGACATGGACGTAGCGTTCGAGGTTGCCGACTGGATCGTCGTCATGCATCAGGGTCAATTGATCGCCGAGGGCGACCAGGCCGCAATCCGCGCCAACAAGCAGGTCAGCGATATCTACCTGGGACTGGAATGATCCGATGCTGGCGATCGAGAACATCCACGTCAACTACGGACCGAGCCAGGTCCTGCACGGGCTGTCGCTGGAAGTGAATGCCGGCGAAGTCGTCGCCGTCATGGGGCGCAACGGCGTTGGCAAGACCACGCTGATGCGATCCATTCTCGGACTGACGCCGGCGCGTTCCGGTCATATCAGCTACAAGGGCGTCGATATCACGGCGATACCGTCGCACAGGATATCGCGGCTGGGCATCGGTTATATGCCGCAGGGACGGCGCGTGTTTCCCTCGCTGACAGTGCGGGAGCACCTGCAGGTCACGGCGCGTGACACGATCAACGGGCGCTGGACGTTCGGCAAGATGCTCGAGATGTTTCCCAACCTCGCCGAACGATTGGAGCAATCCGGCGCCAAGCTGAGTGGTGGTGAACAGACGATGCTGGCGGCGGGGCGCGCGCTCGTCGCCAATCCGGCGCTGTTGTTAATGGATGAACCTACCGAAGGTCTGGCGCCGCTTATGGTGCGCGAGATCGGCAAGCTCGTCCGCGTGCTCAAAGACACCGGAACGCCTGTACTGCTCGTCGAGCAGCAACTGGCGTTCGTGCTGAAATACGCCGACCGCGTCTATATCGTGTCAAAGGGTCAGGTTGTTCATCACTGCACGCCATCCCAACTTGCCGAAGACAGCGAGATCAAGTCGCGCTACCTCGGCGTTTAAGGGCGCCTTCACAACACAATGCCGTCTCAGAGTCGCGCTTCGGCGCTGATGTTTTCCCTGCTGTTTTTCGGTCCGATGCTGTTTGTGATGTGCGGTTTCGGCTGATGCGTCTCATACAAAATCAGGGCGGATCGAGATCGGTCTCTCAACCCACGCGGGAACCGGCAAATTCCTGCTTCGGAGAAAGTCAGGATTGTAGAGCTTCGTCGCGTATCGCAGCCCGGAATCGCACAGGATCGTGACAATCGTCATGCCGACACCGGCAAGCGTTCCGCCGGTTCCAACCGCGCAGGTGAAGCCATCGATCGCACCTTCGGTCTGAGCGAAGATTTCCGGACCCGTCGTTTCCAGATGCCCTTGGCGGTTAGCGACATTGTCGAACTGGTTGGCCCAAATCGCGCCTTCTTCTCTTTGGTTCTGCAGGTTTCAACATCTCAGGCAGTCTCCGCCCACGCGGCTGGGTCGAATCAATCAGCGCCTTCGCCGCAGGATCGTGAAAGGCAAAGGTTAAGGCTGCTGAGCTATGGCTGGGACGAACCTGCCCTGTGCGGCTCAGGGTGGTGGTACCCGCGAGCCGTCAGCGGGGAATCGCACCCGAAGCGCACAGCAGCAGCTTCTTCACGCCGCCAGTGCCGCCGCGCGCCCACGTGCACTTTCTTCCATAAACTTGGGCGCATGGTTCAACAACCATGCAGGGCACTCGTTCGGCGGCAGAGGACGGCTGTAAAGATAGCCTTGCCCCGTTTCGCACCCTTCTTTCATCAAAAAGTTCGCTTGGTCGCCGGTTTCGATAGCCTCGGCGACGACTCGAAGCCCGAGGTTATGCGCAAGCGTTATGATCGCCTTGGCGATGGAAGCTCCCTCTACATCTTCAGGCAGATCGGTCACGAATGACCGGTCGATTTTGAGTACGTCTAGTGGAAAGCGTTTAAGGTATTGCAGGTTTGAGTAGCCAGTTCCAAAATCATCGAGCGCCAGGGTAACATCCAGTGTTTTCAGCTCCGTCAGCTTTGAAGCTACTACCTCGGGGCTTCCGACAATCAGCGACTCGGTCAGTTCCAGGTGTTTGATTGCGCCGCCTGACGAACGGCGCCGGATGGGCGTATTTACCGCGCCTTTCGGGCTCGAAATATAGGCTCAGGGCGAGGGCCGCAGTCCGGCTTTGTAATATTCGGAAAGGTCGCTGCCGAGCCATTCCGTCGGGATGGACTTGCACGCGCCCTCGGCGACCGCCTTGCGGTAAAGGATGCCGCCTGCGGCGGCAAACTGGATCGCGAGTCCGGAATTGTTCTTGTAGTAGACAATACCGGACAAGTCGGGTTTGGCGCGCCCGGTGAGAACGTCGCCAAGTTCGTGCACTCTGTCGCGCGACACGGTTCCGTTTTCGATCAAACTGGTTAGTTCGACCTGATTGTTCTGGACGACGCTCTCCCAGTCGTTGACGATAATTGCGCTCGCCTCACGGAAGACGGTTTCGTCAACCTCGGAGCGGGTGTTGGTGATATCCGAGTTGGCGATCGTCACCACAAATTGGCCGGGCTTCAGCCATGAGCCGTCGAAGACCGGGTGCACGGAGGACGTGGCGCAGGAGATGATGTCGGCGCCTCGGACGACCTCCTGCGGCTCCTTCGCGGCGACGATCTCGACGCCGGATCGCTGGGCTTGCGCGACGAAGCTGTCGAGCCGTTCGCGATTTGTCCCGAAGACTTTCACATGAGTGACGGGCCGGACCGTCAGAATAGCTTCGAGGGAATTACGCGCCTGCTTGCCAGTTCCGAACAGCCCGAGCCGGCTGGCCTCCTTGCGAGCCATGTGATCGATCGCCATGCCAGTCGTCGCCCCGACGCGGAGACCGGAGAGCCGGAACTCGTGCATGAAGGCGAGCGGCTCGGCCGTCTCGATGCTATAAAGAATGACCAAGCCCCAGTTGCGTGCGGCGGGGTTCTCGTAGATCCGCCGCGTGCTCTGTTCGTTTGGCGGGCGCATAATCTGCGAGCCCGCGCGCACGCAGGCGATGCCAGAGGACGGTACCGCGCCGACGTGGACGTTGGCGAAATAGCGTCGCTCCGGGTCGGGGTGCTTGGCGAGATAGCGCACGCGTGGGCGGTTGACTGCGACGCCGTCGGAGAAATCCATAAAGGCGGTCTTCATGGCGTCAATGCACTCGCGCATCGGCAGCAATCGGCTCACGTCGTCGTCGGTGATGATCAGCGTCATTGGATGTTCTCCAAAATTATTGTTTCGGCTGCGCGCCTTCGGCGAGAATCTCGGCGAGGCGGCGCGCGATGGGCTTCGGCATTGCGAGAATTTCCCGAACAGCTTCCTGCAATTCGCGTCCTGAAACCGGGTCTATTTCGAGGTTCATTTTCGTAGCTTCGGCCCGGAATTGCGGGTCGTCCACCATAGCGTCAAAACCAGCGCGCAGCACGTCAACGCGCTCTTGCGGCGTGTCCGGGGTCGTGAAGATCGGCCGTCCGATGGTCGGCGGCGTTGAGATCAGCTTAAGCAGCGCGCGATCCTCGTCATTCTTGGCGAGGTCCATCAGCAACGGGACATCCTGCAGATCGTGCGCCTTTTTCAGACCGACCTGAACGAGAATGTTGATCTTCTTATCCCTGAGCCAGTCGGCGCGCGTCGCTTTCCAGGTAGCCCAGCTGCTCGAGCCACGTCCGGCGACTTCGCCACGCTCCATCGCGAGATTGATCTCATTGCCGCCCGGATAGCCGAGAACGATGCGGAATCGTGTCCCCAGCACCGCGTTCGTGACGCGCGGATACTGCGAGGACGTACTGCCGCCGGTCGCCCCCATCGTGACCTCTTGGGTCATTGCGTCCGCGATGCTGCGAATCCCGGATGTTTGCCATGTCGCTATAACGTTGTTCTCCGTGCTCGGATTGCCAATATACAGAAAACGCGACATGTCGAAACTGAGCGGCTCGCCCAAAGCTTGCGCGAGGGCGAGTGACTGGTCCCCCGTGCAAAGCGTCAGTCCATCACGCGGCGCGACATTGTACGTATAAGCGACCGCGGCCCGGCTGCTCGCGCCCGGCATGTTTCGGGGAACGACCATCGGCTTACCGGGGAGGTGCTCGCCCAAAAAGCGCGCAACGAGGCGAGCGTAAGTATCGTAACCGCCGCCGGCCGAATAGCCGACGACGAGGCTGATCGTTTTATTGCGATAAAACCGTTCGGCTCTGTCCTGCGCCGTCGCCGCGAGCGGAGAGAAAACTAAAAGGTGGGCAAGGAAAATGGCGGCGGGACGCATGTCAGACAGCCTTTTCCGGATGGCGGGCATAGCAGCACGGTGGTTCGCCCGGAGTCTTGTCGCGCAGATTGCGAATTGAACCCCGAGTGAAAGAAACCACCCGGCCATCCTTGGGCCCAAGGCAGGCCACGCGGGCTAGGCGTATTAGCGACGCGAATGCATACTTTTTCCATCAAATTCCGGCGTTCATCATTCCGGGGGCATGATCACAAGGACCTTAAACTTCGATACATGCCGAAGCAATCCACCGGTTCGCCTCTTACCGGTAGACTCCAGCACGTCCGCAAACTGCGTGAATTTTCTTTCTACGATAACAGTTCGTTCGCCATCAAGGCTATCGACGATCCTGTAACCGCCACTGCCGTTTTCGATATAAACTTCGTTGTAGGCATAGTTCGCAGGGGAATCGGGTGAAGGCGATCACGCGGCGATGAGGCTGGCGAGATAGTCGTCGTCCCATCCTGCGGTCTTGCGGCGAGATCG
>JAYTTW010000043.1:0-2820 GCA_043744855.1 Hyphomicrobiales bacterium | reverse complement strand
AGCGGAGCGGCTTGCCGCCGCGCCTCGTAATCGGGCGTGTTGGCGCGCGTCATATCTTTCGAACGCAGCATCCCGTCGATGGCCTCGAAGTCAGCGCCCTCGGTGGTGAAATACTGAAAGTATTCCTCCGCCTCCTTGCGTGTCGGACGGCAGACCACATGGCCTTGCGTGTAAACATCGAGATCGCGACCCATGGCTTTCGCCCGTGCCTTGAAATCCTGCACGAACGCCGTCGAGCGTTGCACGTCCATTTCCCTAAAGCTGGTGAAAAAGCCGTTGCAATGGCGCATGGCGAAGGCCTGGCCTGAATCCGATTGCCCGGCGTTGATAATCAACGGCGCCGCGCCTGCATAAGGCTTCGGCTCCGAGACGACGCCGCGCATGTGCAGATAATCCGCATCAAAATCGAACGGCGCCGTTTCATTCCACATGCGCTTGATGACACTGATCCACTCGTCGGCGTATTCGTAGCGATCGCCATGCTCGCGCTGCTCGGCGCCGAACATCTGGAACTCCGGCTCGTTCCAGCCGACGACAATATTGAGGGCGAAACGTCCGCGCCCGACATGATCGGCCGTCACCATCTGCTTGGCGGCGACCAGCGGATTGAACATCGGCGCGTGAATTGTGCCGAACACCGTGATGCGCCTGGTATTGGCCAGCAATCCCGTCGCCCACGTTATCGTCTCGAAGGTCGTGCCCTGAAAATTCGTCGGCCCGCCGTAACCTTTCCAGCGGCCAATCGGCAGCAGGAAATCGAAGCCGGCCTCGTCGGCAAGTTTGGCCATCGTCTCGCAGCTCTCCCAGTCGGCGAGCCATCGCTCCTGCAATTTGTTGATGGCGCGACCCGAGGAACAGTTGGCGCCGAACAACCCCAGCTTGAATTTGTTGGCGCTGTACATCTGATAACGGTCGGGCTGCATTCTTTTGCGCTCCACGTAAACGCCGCGCGCCGCCGGTCCGAAAGGGCCGCGCTGCCTCTTGGTGCTGGATAGCAGCCTGCCGCACAGTCGTAAAACCCGCGTGTGGAATACGCTGGCAAGATCGCTTGGGAAATTGCGGCAAGACGGGATAGCCTGGCATCAACGAAAGCACGCCAACGACACATGGGAGACAAACACGCATGGGAACAGTCGGGGGAAAATTCCTGCAGCCGCGACGACAACTGCTCCGGTTCGCCGGCGCCGCAGCGGTGACGTCGCTGTTGCCGAGCCTGGCGCGGGGTCTCGAATTTCCGACCAAGGCGCTGCACGGTTTTGTCACCACAGCGCCGGGTGGCTCGTCCGATCTCACCACGCGACTGGTCACCACGCCGCTTGCCGAACGGCTGGGCCAGCCCGTTCTAGCAGGCTGCTGAAAAAGCCGCCATCCGTTGGGCCGTCGGCTTGATAATCGACTTTTCGCGTCTTGTCGCTCCAGCGCGACTTGTTCTTCCGCCCGCGCGGGGCGTCTTCGCCACGCCGGGCGGCTATGCGGCCGCGGCTTTTGCAATCAACTTGGGCAGCCGCGTCGACGACCGGGCCGTGGCGGTTCTCCATCAGCGCGTGGCCCATGAAGCAGAGCCGGCTCTCGCGGCCCACGTCCTTGCGGTAGAGCCGCGCCTCAGGATCGGTTGTGGAGGCGTGCGTTTCGTTCGAGCGCGGCTCGTTTTTGAAGTTGCGCTCGCCGTTGCGCCCCGGCGCGGACGGTTCTCCCGAGCCGTCCTTCGCGCGGAAGCTTTTCATCGACGCCCAATGCGTCGATCAACGGTTGCGTCGACCGGGAAATGCTCGTTCGACAGGAGCGTCCTCACCTGCGCCAGCCCCATCAGCGAGGCAAGGAAGTCGCGGGCGACATCGGCTTCCAGCAGGCGGTCGCGATTGTGAGTGAAGACAGTCGCGTGCCAGACGCTGGCGTCCATCGGCAGGCCGACGAACCAGCGGAACAACAGATTGTAGTCGATCTGCTCGACCAGCATCCGCTCCGAAGGCACCGAGAAAAAGGCCTGCAGCAGCGTCGCCCGCAAGATCATCCCGGGCGGGATCGAAGGCCGCCCGGTCGTCGAATAAAGCGCCTCGAAACGCTTGTGCAGCCCGGCGAGCGCCTGGTCGGCCAAGGCCCGCAGTGCGCGCAACGGATGATCAGCGGGAACCCGCTCCTCCAGCCGGACGTAACTGAAAAATCCCTCGCCACTGCCCTAGCGTCCGCGCATCGCAAATCACTCCTGCCGTGATAGAAGGGAATCACAGCGCCGTGGAAAAGGCGAGCGGGTTTTTCAGCAGCCTGCTAACCCGTCATAGCGTATCGAAAACCAGCCAACCCCAAGGACGAGACCGGCGCTTGACAAATAGAGCGCAGTTGAGCGACTTTCAAAGCCAAGGCGACGTTCATCTGGCGAATGTCGACTAAGTACCAGCGGGGTATGCCGGAGTTCCGCAGTAATCAAGGTAGCCGCACTTGTCGGCGAAATTCTGAGTTGAATTTCACATCGTCCAGTCGCGCAATCGATCCAGACCATAAGGCATCGAACATAAGAAACAATTCGGGAGAAAAGCCATGAAGCGTCGCAACATTCTCGTATGTTCAGCCATAGCCGCATTGGGGACACCATACATGCCCATCAGCGCGCTTGCGCAGCAGAAATCCCTCAAGGAGCAAATTGTTGGAACTTGGTCGTTAGTTTCCGCTGTAACGACGAACAAGGATGGTTCGAAAATATTTCCGTTCGGCGAAAAGCCCGGTGGGATGCTTATTTATGTAGCCAATGGTCACTTTACGTCTCTCAATATAGGGGACGTACCAAAGGTCGCATCGAACAATCGAATGACCGGCACGGCTGAC
>JAYTTW010000042.1:0-2825 GCA_043744855.1 Hyphomicrobiales bacterium | reverse complement strand
CGCGAAGTCATCGGCGCCAAGCTTCGGGAATGAAGAAATTTCCGTTGGCGCCGACGACCGCATCTTGCCAGACTTGCAACCCATCAGCCTGCGCAAGCGCGTGTTGCTCGGCGGCTTCGGGTTTTTCGAGCGCGCCTACAATCTCTTCGGCTCGAGCGCTACACTGATGGGCTCTCCCGAGGGCAACGCGCTTCTCGTCGCATTGCACGCTGCGGCAGAGGCTTTGGCGAAGCTGATCGGATTTTGACGGCGGAGAAGTTTGCCGTAGCGTGGAGATGGGGATGCATACGACGCCGAAGATCGCCCCCGCGCCGCCCAACCCCAGCCTTTACCCGCTGACGCAGGGAGGTGAGGGGCGAGCAGTGCGGAATGAATCCCCGCGAGGCTGAATCGTGCGAACCTTGCGCGTTGCCACCGGAGTTAGACCTTGCGCCTCGCGCCCATTCTTCGCTTTCGCGTAAAACTTATCCCCACCTTCGCCCAAGCCCACATAATGCCTGCACTCCGGCTCGCGGGGGGCCGAGGATCACGGTTGCAATCGGGAGCGGGAGGATGGCCCTGCGGCGGCGCGACTAACCAGCGCGCGGTTCCGGGCGCCCCTTGCAGGCTGCGGCTGGAGAGACGCTGATTTTTTCAAATCAGCTCCAGCCATGGATTGTCCCGGCGCACGCGCGGGGGTTCAAGAATCCGGCAGACCTTCCGCCCGCCCGGCACTAGGACCGGGCCCGGAGCAAACCGATACGGAGCGGCCGCACGCGAGCCGGCTATCCGAAAGCGCGGATTGCGGGGGACGAAAAGCCATTGCAGAGGGCGCCGCGAGGCGAGCTTTTGTTTTTAATTCCTGCGCCAGACGGCGCCCTCGGCCCCCTCAAAGGGCCACATAACGAAACCGCACGCTCGCTTGTTCAGCGGCGTTGCTTCCGCATGCCTGAAGGAGAAAAATCATGCGACGGAAACATAGGGTACGCGAACCTTCCGCGTCCTTTCGCAACGCATTGATCTGTGCGAGTCTGTCGGCTTCTGGGGAGGATTAACCTTGCGCATTGTGAAAAGCATCGCAGCCTTCATTGGCATCGCCATGGCCGCGCCCTCTATCCACCCTGCCTTGGCGCAACCATTTCCCTCGCGCGCCATCACAATCATGGTCGGCTTTGCGCCCGGCGGCGGCGTGGACATTGTCGCGCGCACGCTTGGCGCGCAATTGCAGGAGCAATTGGGCCAACCCGTAGTGATTGAAAACCGGCCGGGGGCAAATTCAAACCTTGCAGCGATCGCCACCGCGCGCGCCAGGCCTGACGGCTATACGCTGATGCTCGGCGCCAACGGGATCACCGCCAATATGGCGCTCTATGCGGCGCCCGGCTTTGACGCAGAAAAAGACCTGGCCGGAATATCCAGCGTCGGGCAAATTCCCAATGTGATCGCTGCTGGAAAGGGCTTCGCCGGAGCGAGCCTTGGCGATCTGGTTGCGGGAGCAAAGGCGCAGCCCGGCAACATCACCTTCGGGACAGCGGGCGCAGGATCATCGCCGCATCTGACGATGGAATTGTTCCAGCGCGAGGCGGGTATCAGCCTGCAGCATGTCGGCTATCGCGGCGGACAGCCCGCCATCACGGACACGATTGGCGGACACATTGCGCTTGTTGCAGTCAATGCGCTCGAAGCGCTGCCGCAAGTGAAGGGCGGCGCGCTGCGGGCGCTCGCGGTTACCGGAAAAACGCGGCATCCGTCGCTGCCGGAAGTTCCCACCGTTGCGGAACAGGGATTTCCCGGCTTTGAATCCTTCACCTGGTGGGCGCTGTTCGCCCCGGCGGGAACGCCGCCCGACATCGTCAACAAGCTGAACGAGGAGACGCGAAAGGCGCTGGCCTCACCCGCATTTGCCGAGAAGATTTCGCAGGTCGGCGGCATCGTCACAGGTTCGTCGCCTGCTGAACTGAACGCATTCGTTACGGCGGACCGCGCCAAGTGGACGACGATCATCCGCGAGGCGAAAATCACGGCGGAGTAAGCGCCGCCGCCTCTTCCCCAAAGCCCATGGCGCGCAGGTACTCGTCGCGTACTTCTTGCGGCTGACCGAAACAATGACGGTGGCCTTCAAGACGCAGTTTCAGAAAGGGATGCGTGCGCCACTGCGCGCGCGTCAGATCGCCGCTGCCCGTCAGGCGGCCAACCAGCGCCAGCGGCACGCATTTCGCCAGCTCTGCGTCGCGGATAACGCCTTTGGGATCGAGGCCCTGTTCGATACGCCTGGCGTCCTCGACGTAGCGGCGGCGCATCATCAGGATGCCACGATCGCTGGCGCCCAGAAATTCCTTCGTGCGGTCGGCGATGCGGCCCTGCCCGGCCCACGCGACGATATCCTGATTGATGACGTGGCTGGTGATCCAGCGACCGTCTTTATCGACAATCGGGCTCTCCCAGGTCGGCACGATTTTTTGCTCGTAGGGCGGCACATCGGCCGGCGCCTGCGCATAGAACCACGAAAGGCTGAGGGTGTTTTCATCATCGACGGGGACGCGCCACTCGAAGTGTTCGCCGAGATAAAATCCGATCGGCCAGAGCGCGAGACGACCGATGGTCCACAGCGGGCTATTCTCTTCCTGATGTTCGCGGATGCGACGATAGGCGAAACCGTAATCGACCTCGTCGAACGCCAACTGCAAATGTTTGGCGGCATACTCGTGACTGTCGTTGAGGCGCTGGCTCCAGTTGTCGTGCATCCATTCGAAGTGCACGGGGTCGATGGAGTTCTCCTGACACTGAAACCAGTTGCAGGGAATGTCGGAACGCACGACTTCGCGGAAGCCGCCGGTCCACGTGAA
>JAYTTW010000041.1:0-11088 GCA_043744855.1 Hyphomicrobiales bacterium | reverse complement strand
GGCTTGAAATTACCCGCGAATCCAAAATCGAAACGCCCTGGGGTGAGCCTTCCGACGCCCTGCGCTTCGGCAAGCTGGGTGCGATAGAGGCGGTGTTTCTGCCGCGTCACGGGAGAGGTCACGAATTCTCGCCCTCCGATATCAACTATCGCGCCAATATCGACGCCCTGAAGCGTTGCGGCGTCACAGACGTGATTTCAGTCTCGGCATGCGGCTCCTACCGAGAGGAATTGCCGCCCGGCCACTTTGTGCTGGTTGACCAGTATGTCGATCGAACTCACGCGCGCGCGACATCGTTTTTCGGCCGCGGCTGCGTCGCCCACGTTTCGATGGCGCAACCTGTTTCGCCGCGCCTTGTGGAGCGAATTCACGCCGCGTCGCTGGCGGAAAACATAAACACAACCAAAGGTGGAACCTATGTGTGCATGGAAGGTCCGCAGTTCTCCAGTCTGGCGGAGTCGCTTACCTACAAACGCCTAGGGTACGACGTTGTCGGTATGACAGCCATGCCCGAGGCCAAGCTCGCGCGCGAGGCGGAGATGTCTTACGCCACCATCGCCATGGTCACGGATTTCGACTGCTGGCACGACGCGCACGCGGCGGTGGACGTCGCTTCCATCATCGCTGTGCTGACCGAGAACGCGGCGAAAGCTTCGCGTTTGCTAGCCCGATTGCTGAGCGACTTTCCTGCCGAACACGAAGCTTGCCCTATCGGCTCCGATCGCGCGCTCGATACGGCGCTCATCACGACGCCGTCTGCGCGTGATCCCGCATTGCTGTCGAAACTCGATGCGATCATGGCGCGGGTCAATCTGAACACGGCTTGAGAGGCGGCATATTTGCGTCGCCCAAGCGGGCCGCGCGCGACTGGCCGGCCATCCGCGCCCTGATGTAACCGGCTATTTGCTGCGCACCAATCCCAGCAAGGTTCGCTGCATCGCTTCGTTGCCAGCGCATATCTCGCCTTTGGCAAGCATCTCGTCGCCGCCTTCGAGATCGACTACAAAGCCGCCGGCTTCGCGTACCAGCACAATGCCCGCAGCAACATCCCACGGCTGGAGACCTCGTTCCCAGTAGGCGTCGAGCTTGCCTGCCGCCACGAGCGCAAGGTTGATCGACGCGGCTCCGAAGCGCCTAACATTTGAGGCGCGCGCCATCACCGCCGCGAGTTCTGTCTTGAATCGGGGATGCTCCTTGGCCTTGCCAAGGTGCGGCGCTCCGCAGCCAATCAAAGCGTCGGAAATTTCGCTGCGCGGTGAAACGCGGAGTCGGCGATTGTTGTGAAAGGCGCCCTGTCCGCGTTCGGCAACATACATATCGTCAGTGGCTGGATTGTAGACGACTGCGGCGATCAGAACGCCTTCGCGCTCCAGCGCCAGGGAGATTGCGAACTGCGACAACCCGTGCAAAAAATTGGTAGTGCCGTCGAGCGGATCGACAATCCAGCGATTGGATTTGTCGGCGCCCTCGACGACGCCGCTCTCTTCCATAAGGAAGCCGTAGCCAGGTCGGGCTTTCGACAATTCCTCCAAAATCACCTGTTCGGCGCGCCGGTCGGCGGCGCTGACGAAATCGCCGGGTCCCTTTACGGAAACCACGAGTTGTTCGACCTCGCCAAAATCGCGCTTCAGCCCGCGCCCAGCTTTTATGGCGGCGGCGGTCATAACGTTCATCAGGGCGGAGCGGATCATGGCGGGCTTTTGCTTGTACGAAGGCGGGAGAATACAGCGCGGCTTTTAACCCGCTGCGTGCTCCCGTGTCACGCCAGAGCGATTTTTCGATGCAGTGGATGCCGGTTCATCGCAGAAAACGCGTCAAAACTATCGTACAGGGAAAATTTCGAGGACTTTACGGCTGCACCTGACGCTTGATGCGCTGCTCGACTTCGGCCCGCTGCGGAGGCGTCAAACGTCCGAGTTCGCCGTCGAGCCAGGCATCCTCGACGCCAGCAGCTCGCGCCAGCACGTGCCACTTCATGGCTTCCACAATGTCAGGCTGCACGCCCGCGCCAGCCGCAAGAATTCGCGCCAGCCGGTTGGCGGCCACAGGATTGTTGGCTTCCGCCGCACGACGGAAATAACTCGCGGCGACAGAACTGTTCGCCTCGACTCCCTCGCCGTTGAAATAGGCGATGCCCAGATCGATTTCGGCAGCGACGATGTGCTCGGCGGCGGCGATCCGCAACAATTCAACCGAACGCTTCAGATTGCGTTCGACGCCGCGCCCTTCTTTGTAGAGCAGCGCCAGTGCGTAAGCGGCGTCAGCCGCGCCGAGGTCGGTCGCCTTGCGGAAATAGTCTGCCGCCCGGCGAAAATCCGGCGGGCTGTCCTCCGCCGCCATCAGGCCCAGATTGTAAAGCGCACCGATGTGCGGCTGGGGCGCGATCTTTTCAAGCAATACGCGCGCTGTAGCGCGATCTTCCGCGACGCCGCGCGCCCGCAGATAAGCCAGCGCCAGCGCGAAGGCGCCCCCAACATCGCCGCGATCTGCGGCCAGCTTGTACCATCGCGCCGCTTCGCCAGGGTCGGCGCGCACGCCAAGTCCATCTCGATAAAGCTCGCCGATCAAAGCCATCGCCGCGCTGTCGCGGTTGTCGGCCTCAATGCGCTTCATCGCCTCGCGAAACGCCGTAAGAAAATAGCCACGCTGAAAAGCGCCAAACGCCAGATCGGCCTTGACCCCGGGGGCCAGAAAATTCGGCGTCGCGCCCGGCATTGCGACGCCAGTCGTTGGCGCCGACGCGGCAAGCTGGGCTACTGCCGGGCTCCAGCAAGGCGTGCAGGCAGCAACCACAAACCCGGCAACCAACAGGCGAGAAACCCGGCGACGCGCAGGCCCGCTCATTCCGGCCGCCTCACGGCGGCGCGCAGCGCAGCGGCCGCGTCACGCACGGCAGCAGCGGGCCCACGCTGATCATTCCAGACAGCCTCGCCAATCGCGACAAAATCGACGCCCGTCTCCGCCAGCGGCCTGACCTCTTCGAGGTTCGCCGCATAGACGACGCACGGCACATTGAAGATTTCACTCCACCACGCCGCGCGCTCAAGCCGCTCCTCGAACGGCGCCACCCAAGCGTCGTCGCTAGGCTCACCGAACATGACGTAGTCGACATCCTGCTCACCCGCCAACATCGCATTGTCGCGCGTGCGCAATCCCCCAACGCCGACGATCCGGTCCGGCTTCATCGCCGTAACGGCCTCGCTCACGCTCGCCTCAACATTGGCGCCCGACGTTCGCAAGTGAACGCCGTCGGCGCCGGCCCGCACTGCTGTTCGCGTGTCTGCGTCAACCAGCAGCGCAACGCCGCGTTCCTGCGCACTACGCGCCAGAGCCATCACCGCGCGGCGCGCGGCGCCCGGATCGTCCGCCCCGATCCGCACCAGCACGCAGGCGACCTCCGCAGCATCAAGCGCGGCTTCTAGCAACGGCGCAAACGCAGCGGCGTCGCCAAGCACAGGCGACAACAGATAGAGTTGCGCCGGCGGAGTTTTCTTGTCTTGTTTCGTGGCCATGGCCAACTTTCAAGTTACTTGGCCGGCCAGCGTTACGCCGTTTCCATGCCGTCCTTCCACTCCCCCTTCGCAGCCGCGCCGTTCATTCTGGCGCGATGGCTGAAGGCGGACTGCCCGGCTTTCAGGTTCTCCAACTTACCCGACCACGCCTTTTGCGGCGCCGCCTGCAACGCTCGTCCATAACTGAACGTCACCGCCCACGGCAACTTGTGCGCGTTGATCGCGTTCAGGTTCGCGGTCGCCTCAACGTCGGCTTGGCCACCTGACAGGAAGGCGATGCCCGGCACCGCGACCGGCACGGTTTGTTTGAACAACCGCACCGTTTCCGCTGCTACTTTTTCCGGCGACGCTTTCGAGCCGCTCTTTTTGCCGGGAACGATCATGTTGGGCTTCAGCACCGTGCCCTCCAGAAACACGCGGGCCTCGAAAAGCTCGGCGTACAAACACTTAAGCATCGCCTCCGTGACTTCGTAGCAACGCTCGATCGTATGATCCCCGTCCATCAGCACTTCAGGTTCGACGATCGGCACAATCGAATTCTCCTGACAAATCACAGCATAGCGCGCCAGTGCATGGGCATTGACGCGCATGCAGGCAAAGGTCGGAAAGCCCGCGCCGATGTCGATCACCGCACGCCATTTGGCGAAGCGCGCGCCAAGTTCAAAATATTCCTTCATGCGCGCGCCAAGGCCGTCCAGACCTTCGGTGTAGACTTCGCCGGGATAATTTTGCAGCGGCTTGACACCTGCGTCGACCTTGATGCCCGGGATGGAGCCAGCGGCTTCAATGAGCTTGACCAGCGGCGTGCCGTCTTTCGCCTTCTGACGAATGGTTTCGTCAAACAAAATGACGCCAGAAATATGTTGTTTCATCGCCTCATCGGAGCGGAACAGCATTTCGCGATAGTCGCGACGATTATCCGCTGTCGAGTCAACGCCGATGGCGTCGAAGCGCTTTTTGATGGTGCCTGAGCTTTCGTCGGCGGCGAGAATACCTTTACCTCGGGCTACCATGCCCTGAGCCGTTTTAACCAGTAGGTCTCTATTCATATCTTCCTCCGGAATGCTTTGATGCAACGCGCAGTGGCCTGCGCCAATGAAAGATCATTTCGGCCGCAATGCCTCGACACCCGGCAACACCTTGCCTTCGAGCCATTCTAGGAATGCCCCGCCGGCCGTCGAAATATAGGTGAAATCCGCCGCGACGCCGGCCCGGTTGAGCGCCGACACCGTGTCGCCGCCCCCGGCGACGGTCACGAGGATACCGGCCTTTGTCAATTTCGCCGCCGCTTGCGCCACGGCGTTGGTGCCGGCGTCAAACGGCGTCAGTTCAAACGCGCCAAAGGGTCCGTTCCAGACCAGCGTTTTGATGGCGCCGAGCAAGCCGATGATTTTGGCGACTGACTGCGGCCCAATGTCGAGCACCATTTCGTCGGCGCCAATATCATCAGCGCGACAAGGGCGGCTGGCCGCATTCGCCTTGAATTCCTTCGCCGCAACGCAGTCGACCGGCAGCACGATTTCGCATTTCGCCGTGCGCGCCACTTCGATGACGCCGCGCGCCGTATTCAGCAAATCTTTATCGAAGAGCGATTTGCCGACGCTCTTGCCCTGGGCGGCGAGAAACGTGTTGGCCATGCCGCCGCCGATGATGAGGTAATCGACCTTCTTCGAAAGATTGGCGAGCAGATCGAGTTTGGACGACACTTTCGCGCCGCCGACAATGGCCGCCACCGGGCGCTGAGGCTGTTCGAGCGCCTTGCCAAGAGCTTCCAGTTCCGCCTGCATGGAGCGTCCGGCGTAGGCGGGCAATTTGTGCGCGATGCCGTCGGTCGAAGCGTGCGCGCGGTGCGCGGCGGAGAAAGCATCGTTCACGTAAAGATCGCCAAGTGCGCTCAATGCGTCGACAAACGCCGGATCGTTCTTTTCTTCGCCCTTGTGAAAGCGGGTGTTTTCCAGCAGCAGAACGTCGCCATCTCCAAGTTTGGCGACAGCGGCCTGCGCCGCCGGGCCGATGCAGTCAGCTGCGAAATGCACGCCTATGCCGAGATTGGCGGACAACGCTCCGGCAAGCCCGCGCAAGGAATTTTCCTCGTCTCGCCCATTCTTCGGCCGGCCGAAATGCGACAGGATGATCGTGCGCGCGCCCTTGCCGACAAGCTCCACAAGCGTTGGCAGCGCGCGGTCAATGCGCGTCGTGTCGGTGATGCGCCCGTTCTCCATGGGCACATTGAGGTCGAGGCGAAGCAAAACGCGTCTGCCCCGAAGGTCTGCGTCATCGAGGGTGCGGAAGGAGGAGGTCATTTTTTCAAAAAGTTGATTGCAAAAATTAGAATGCCCGAGCCGATCGCCCAAGTAGTGAAGGTAATGCCGAGCAGCGTCCACGTGGTGGGGAGAGCGGAAAAACGCGCGTCGAGTCCAGCGAACCGCCCTTCCAGTCCCGAAAACCGTCCCTCAAGGCCGGTGATCTTGCCGCTGAGCTCGGCAACATCCAGCTGAACTCTCACAAGGTCAGCTTGCTTCGCAGACGTTAAAGCTAATTCGCGTGTCGCAGGCTCAAGCCGCATCAAGGCGCTATCGATGCGGTCTAATTTTTGTTCCAAGTTCCACCATTTCCTTTTGCCATTGATCTGCCGACACATCTTCCATAGCGCGCAGCGCTTACAGCTTGCCCATCGCCACGGCGGTATCCGACATGCGGTTCGAGAAGCCCCATTCATTGTCGTACCACGTCAGGATGCGCACGAAGGTTCCGTCGATGACCTTCGTCTGGTCAAGATGGAATATCGACGAGCGGGCGTCGTGGTTGAAATCGATGGAGACGTTCGGCGAATCCGTCCAGCCGAGAATGCCTTTCAGCTCCTGACTGGCGGCGCGCTTGATCGCCTCGTTGATTTCCTTGGCGTCCGTCTTGCGCTTCGATGTGAACTTGAGATCGACAACCGAAACGTTCGGCGTCGGCACGCGGATGGCAGCGCCGTCGAGTTTGCCGTTCAGCTCCGGCAACACAAGGCCAACGGCCTTGGCGGCGCCGGTTGAAGTCGGGATCATCGAGAGCGCAGCCGCGCGGCCCCGGTAGAGGTCCTTGTGCATGGTGTCGAGCGTCGGCTGATCGCCGGTGTAGGAGTGGATCGTCGTCATGAAGCCGTGCTCGATGCCGACCGTGTCGTTGAGCACCTTGGCCACCGGCGCCAGACAGTTCGTCGTGCAGGACGCGTTGGAGACGACGATGTGATTTTTCGTCAGCTTGTCGTGATTGACGCCGTAGACGACCGTTAGATCGGCGTTATCGCAGGGGGCGGACACGAGGACGCGTTTTGCGCCCGCCGTGATGTGCGCCATGGCTTTTTCCTTGGTCGTAAAAATGCCGGTGCATTCGAGCGCGATATCGACGCCGAGCGCCTTGTGCGGCAACTCCGCCGGATTGCGGATTGCCGTCACCTTGATCGGTCCGCGACCCACGTCGATGCTGTCGCCGGAGACCGTGACGTCGCCATTGAAGCGGCCATGCACGGAATCAAAGCGGAACAGGTGGGCGTTTGTCTCGACCGGGCCGAGATCGTTGATGGCGACGACCTCAATGTCGTTCCGGCCGGATTCGATGATGGCGCGCAAAACATTGCGCCCGATGCGCCCGAATCCGTTAATCGCAACTCTCGTCGTCATTCCGCAATCCCTTCATATGTCGCGCGTCGCACAAGCAGGTCGAGTTATTAGCGTTTCTTTAGCGCATTTGCCGCCGCTTTGGCGACGGCTTCTGCCGTAATCCCGAATTGTTGGTAAAGCGCCTTGAAAGGCGCGCTGGCGCCGAAGCCGGTCATGCCAATGAACAGGCCATCCGCGCCGATGATGGCGTCCCAGCCCTGGCGTACCCCGGCCTCCACAGCAATACGCACCGGCGCCGAACCAAGGACCTCGGCGCGATAAGTCGCGGCCTGCTGCTCGAACAGGTCGAGACATGGAACGGAGACGACGCGCGCAGCAATCCCCTGAGCCGCCAACTGGCGTTGCGCCTCCGCCGCGACAGAGACCTCAGAGCCCGAGGCGAAAATACTGACTTGAGCTTCACCTTTGGCGCGGATGAGCTCATACGCGCCGCGCGAACTCAAATTGGCGTCGACGTGGACATCCCGCAATTGCGGCAGATTTTGCCGCGTCAACGCCAGCACCGACGGCGAATGCGCGGCTTCGAGCGCCGCCTGCCAGCATTCGGCGGTCTCGACGCGGTCTGCGGGGCGAAACACCAGCAAATTCGGAATGGCGCGTAGCGCGGCCAGATGCTCGATCGGCTGGTGGGTGGGGCCGTCTTCGCCAAGCCCGATGGAGTCGTGCGTCATCACCTCAATGTGGCGAATGCCCATCAGCGCCGCAAGCCGGAGCGCCGGGCGGCAATAATCGGCGAACACCAGAAACGTCGCGCCCGACGGGATATAGCCGCCATGCAGCGCCATGCCGTTGCAGGCCGCCGCCATGCCATGCTCGCGGATGCCCCAATGAACAAAGCGGCCATGGTAATTGCCTGGCGAAATTGCCGGCGTCGCCGCCACTTTTGTGTTGTTGGAGCCGGTGAGATCGGCGGAGCCGGTCACCAGTTCAGGCAGCACTGGCGCGATGGCGGCGATCACCGCTTCCGACGCCTTGCGCGTCGCGATTTCCGAGGCGTCGGCTGCCCCCTTACGTTTGAATTCCAGGATGGCCTCGCCGAGCGCCGTCGGTAATTCGCCCTTGAGTCGCCGCGTAAACTCCGCCCGCTCCGGGTTCGCCGCCAACTTCTTCTGCCACGCTAGGCGCGCGTCGGCGCCGCGGCGGCCGGCAGCGCGCCAAGCCGCGACGATATCCTCGGGGATTTGGAACGGCTCATGCGGCCAGCCAAGCTTGACGCGCGCGCCGGCAATTTCGCCTGCGCCAAGCGGTTCCCCATGCGATTTCGAGGTGCCGGCGCGGGTCGGCGCGCCAAAGCCGATAACCGTCTTGCAGGCGATATAGGATGGCTTCGGCGACGATTTGGCCGCCATCAGCGCTGCAAGAATCGCCTCGGGATCGTGCCCGTCGATCCTGGCCACATGCCAGCCACAGGCTTCAAACCGCTTCATTTGATCGACGGAATCGGAAATTGAAAGCGCCCCATCGATGGAGATGCCGTTGTCGTCGTGCATCACGATCAGCCGATTGAGCTTCAAATGCCCGGCGATTGCGATGGATTCCTGGGAAACGCCTTCCATGAGATCGCCATCGGAAGCCAGAACGTAAGTGCGGTGATCGACGAGCTCCCCAAACTCGGCATTGAGCATACGTTCGGCGAGCGCCATACCGACGGCGGTGGCGAGGCCTTGGCCCAGCGGTCCTGTAGTCGTTTCAACCCCGCGCGTGTGGCCAAACTCCGGATGCCCCGGCGTCTTCGATCCCGGCTGGCGAAAGTTACGAATTTCATCCAGCGTCATTTGCGCTTCCCCCGTCAGGTGCAGAAGCGCGTAGAGCAGCATCGACCCATGGCCCGCCGACAACACGAAGCGGTCGCGATCCGGCCACTGCGTGTCCGCGATGTCGTACTTCAACACCTTCGTGAACAGTACGGTCGCGACATCTGCCGCGCCCATCGGCATGCCCGGGTGACCACTTTTCGCTTTCTCAACCGCGTCCATCGCGAGAGCGCGGATGGCGTTGGCCATGGACTGGTGCGAAACACTCATAAGTAAATCCGATCGGCGACAGCCTTTGCACCAAAGGCCAGAAAAATGTGCTATTTCCTTGGTTGATAACACCTCGCGCCCCCCTGTCAACGCAATCTGCCGCACAGGTCAGTGGCAAACTCTGCGACGCCGCGCAATTAGTCCTGTGGGCGAAGCGCGGCAAGCGTTGACCCGCTGCCGCCATGAGTCTCAAATGGTTGGCACGCCACCTTCACCCCGGATGTCAGGTGCAATGACTGGCCCTCCAAATCTTGATGCGACACTGCGGCGGCTGACAGCAGCGCTCGATCAACTCGACGCCGCTGCGGAAAGTCGTACACAGGCCGACGCCGCACACGCCGACCGCGACGAAGAGTTCGCACTTCTGCAACGCGACCGCTCTCGCCTTGCGCTGGAACTCGACAGCTCCCTGACGCGCTGCCATAGCCTCGACCTGGCGACCCAGGAGGCCGTCCGGCGGCTGGCGCGAGCCGAAGCCGGGATTTTGGCGGCGCTTGGCGCGGCTCCGGGCGGCGAGGAAGGCTGAGATGGCTCAGGTTTCCGTCAACATCGCCGGTCGCGCCTATCGCATGGCTTGCGAAGACGGCCAAGAGCCGCATCTCGAGCAACTGGCCCGCGATGTCGACGCCAAGATCACCGAAATGAAGGGCGCTTTCGGGGAAATTGGCGATCAGCGTCTCACCATAATGGCGGCCATCGCCATGACTGATGAGCGCACCGAGGCGCATCGCAAGATCGCCAGCTTGCAGAGCCGCATCGACCAGTTGCAGGCAGACGTAACAGCGGCTCGCGCCAGCGTTGACAGCACTGCAGAACGCGCCGCCAGCGCCATCTCGGAGACTGCGGCGCGCATCGAGCGTATCGCCCGAGCGCTCGATACGCCGAAAGTCGAGCCGCCAAAAAGTTAGTCTGGTTCATTGCCTAGCATGATCCCGAAAAGTGGATCCGGTTTTCGGGATCATGCTCAATCAAAACTTGGAGTGGGACTTCGATTCGAAGAAGCGTCATCGCGCTCTAGCGGCGGCGATGCAGGCGCCTTCGACCACGCACTCGTTTGTGCATCCAGCGACTTCATGTCGCCAAAACCGCTCACCAGTGCGCTTAAGTTAGCACGCAATGTCTCATGCTCGGCAACAAGTCTCTGCACCGTCCCGCTACCCGGCCCCGGATGGGTCAAGGCAAATTCGCGGGTCGCGCCGAGCGATATTGGGGGATGCCGCACCGAGGAATCCGAAAACCGCACAGCGTAAGGCTGTGAAATAAAGAATTCGAGCGCCGTTGCATCGACGACGAACTGCATCATTTCATCGAACCGGGTCAGAACATGGGCCAGCCATTCCCGGTTGGCGCCGCCGAGGTGCCGAACTTCAATACCCGTGTCGTGCGACGCGCAAACAATTTCGCAGAGCGTCCACTGAAACCGTGCGGCAAAACCGCCGAACATATGCGCCTGCTCGTGGACCTCGGGACCCGCCGAACGGCGGCTGGCAGCCATCTGGCGGTCGCCGCGCCCGTAGTCGCGCGCCGTCATGGCGTCCCATGTCTGCGCCATTTTGAGGTTGTAGGCGCTCATGCGTAACCGCCATGCATCGCCACCGCCGAAAACCTCCGCGAAGGCTTCACTGATCACGCCAATCACGTCTGCGAAGATATAATCGAGACCCGCGACCTGCATCGGCGCCCGTTCGCGCACCGGCGGCAATGGCAACGCAAACGTCGGCGGGTTACGCGGATTACGAAATTGCCTACCGTCAAAGTAGCGCATCAACGGCCCTTGCCTCGTCGGTTCCTAGTACCCGGAATCAAAGATTCCGGGTACGTCGTTTTTGTTGAAGTATCCACTTATCATCTCCAGAAAGCGCGTCACTGCGTGACTCACTTTCTTCC
>JAYTTW010000040.1:0-11134 GCA_043744855.1 Hyphomicrobiales bacterium | reverse complement strand
TCGGCGAGCGGCAGAAAATAGTAGGTCGAAAACATCATGAACATGCTGGCTGCGCCCGAGATTGAGCGCACCAGATGCCCCGATAGCCATGAGGTGCGCAGCGCCGAAGGAAACTCACCGCGCATCCGCAGCCACACGAACAGCACCAGCAGCGCCGGCGCCGAGCGGAAGAAAACGATTTCTCCGACCGGGTATTGCGTGTGCGCCTTCATGATCGCCATCATGAAAGCGAAGACCAGCGTGGATAAAATCTTGAGTGCAACGCCTTTCAGCATGCCTCAAAAAGCGCCCGGAAACGCGCCGCCGTCGATGCTGAGATTTTGGCCGGTGATATAGCCGGCCCTTTCGCTGGCGAGGAAGGCGCAGAGATCGCCGAATTCTTTGGGTTCGCCCAGACGGCCTGCGGGGATCGTCCGCACCCGGTCGGCTTTCACCGTCTCGACGCTGACGTTTCGGCCAAGCGCTGTTTGTTCTGAAATGTATTTGAGACGATCCGTCCAGAAGGCGCCCGGCAGAATGTTGTTGATGGTGACGTTATGCCCGGCTACCTGGCGCGCCACGCCGGCGACGAAGGCTGTCAGCCCTGCCCGCGCGCCCGACGACAAATCGAGATTGGGCAGCGGCATTTTTACTGTGCCGGAGGTGATATTGATGATGCGGCCGAAGCGGCGGGCGCTCATGCCATCGATCACGGCTTGAATCAGCGCAATCGGCGTCAGCATGTTCGCCTCGACGCCGGCTGCCATATCCGCGAGCGACAACTGGCGGAAATCACGCGCCGGCGGACCGCCATTGTTGTTGACGAGAATGTCGGGTTCGCTGCACGCCGCGAGCAGCAACGCGCGCCCCTCGGGCGTGCCAACATCGGCTGCGACAGCGATAACCCGCGCGCCTGTCGCCGCAATGATTTCTGTTGACGCCGCCTCAAGCGCAACGGCGTTGCGGCCGTTGATGACGACCTCGCATCCGGCCTCCGCCAACGCCATCGCGCAGGCGCGTCCCAAGCCCTTGCTCGAGGCGCAAACAATGGCGCGTTTGTTTTTCAGCCCGAGGTCCATGCCAGCGCTCCAAAGCGTGTTTCACTGTGCCGAGGCCCCTAGCCGTTGGCAAGCCGCGCCCAAGCTCAGTAACGACCAGGCTCTGTAACGACCAGGCTCAGGCAAACAGGGCGATCTTTTCGAGCCTGGGCAAACGCTCGATGGCCTGCAACGCCTCACGGCGCCGATCACGCAGCGGCGCAGCGTGGGCAGGCGGCGCAGCGGGGACAAGTGGCGCAGCGGGGGCAAGCGGCGCAGCCGCCGGCGCGACATCCGCCATTGGCGGCGACGCAGCGTGGACAGGCGACGCAGCGTGGACAGGCGGCGCCAGTTGTATCGGCGCCGTGAGCTCACGACCCTGCGTCAAGGCCTGCACCGGCGCGCCACGCTGCGCGTCTTCCAAAACCGCGCCGCCCGAGCGAAGCTGCAGGATAACCCGCTCCAGCGCACGCGCCTCGTTATCAATCAGCGCGCAAATGGAACCATCGTAACCGCGCTCGCGCAGCGTCCATCCGATTTCCGCAAGTCGCGCATGGCGGTCTTCGAGGGCGCGCGCCTGTTGTTGGGGAGTGAATACCGCCGGCCCTGCCGACTGCCCTTCGACCAGCCGTTCAAGGCGTTGCAGCGCCTCCAGCAACCGGTCTGTGTCCGCCGCCCGCGCGCGTCGCGAAAACTCGCGCAAGAACCAGCGCCCCCGCGCCGTTTCCATCACGGCTTCCTCTATTTCGTCGAAATCGCCGTCCTGTAGACCCGGCGGTGGTTTGTTTGCCATCGGTCAACCCGCAGCGAATCACGCTGCGCACAGTGTCGTCGCGCACCCCGCAATTGCAAGCCGTGATCGCCGCAAGCCGCGATCACCGCAAGTCCCAACCTCAAGGCGATGGCTTTGGCGGGCGCGGCGGGCCCTCGCGCGGCGGAATTGATTTGATGTAGAGCGAGATGGCGTTGCGATCCGCCTCGCTCAATTCAGCCATGTTGCGAACCACCTGGTTCATCGAACCGCCTAACGTATCGCCGTCGGGCATGTTGCCGGTTTGCAGCGCGTAGGCGATGTCTTTCACCGACCAATCCGCCAGACCGTCCTTGTGCTGGGTGATGTTCGGCACCCAGTCCTTGCCCTCGAGATCCGGGCCTCCGGCAAAACGGTAGCGAGCCTGGATGCCACCGGCGAAATCACGACCCGAGTGACATTCGGCGCAATGTCCAAGCGCTTCGACGAGGTAACGGCCACGGTTCCATTCGGCCCCCTGCGCCGCGTCCCTCGAGAGGCGGGTGTTGTCGAGATAGGCAAGCTTCCAAAGGCCAACGCCGCGACGCACGTTGAAGGGGAAACCGAGTGTGTGCTGTGGCGCCTTGCCGGCGACGGGCGACAGCGTTCTCAGGTACGCCATGAGATCGCGAATGTCGTCAATCCCCGCGTGGGCGTAGGTCGTGTAGGGAAACGCCGGGAAATAATGATTGCCATCGGGCGACACGCCGGTCTGCATGGCGTTGACGAGGTCCGCCGTCTTCCACGCGCCGATCCCGTCGGTGTTATGCGGCGATATATTGGGCGCAAAAAAAGCACCAAACGGCGATTTTAGTTCGAGGCCGCCACCGAGGTGCAATCGGTCATCCTGTCCCGGCGTTGCGTGACAGGAGGCGCAGCCGCCAGCATTGAAAACAACCTTGCCACGCTCCGCATCGCCGCCCTCCTCGAGTGCCTCAGAATGCGCCGCCATGACCGGCGACGGCGCACTCAGATACCAGAAGCCCGCCGCGCCCAGCACGACGATCCCCAGGCAAAACCGCACAAATCTACGCATCGCTGTTGTGCCTCCAGTGAAGGGCGCAGAGCCGCGCGCTGCAACCTGCGATAACATGGCAAGGCGAAAAAAGACGCAAAAAAAGCGGCCCTCGCGGGCCGCTCCTCCCGTAGCGCGTCAAGCCGTCATCCCTTCTTGGCGCGATTGTTTTCGTGGCAACCGTCGCAGTTCTTGGTAACCGCCGGAAACTGCTCTTTGAAACTGGCTTCATCCTTGATCGATGCAGAGGCGGCGGCGGCGTCGACGCCGAGCTTGGCCCATCTGGCTTCGAAATCGGTCTTGTTTTCCCAGATTTTCGGCAACGCTGCGGTCTCCCCGCCGGTCTTCGAATTGTCAGGAAACAAGGTCGGCATGAGTTTCGCCGCCGCTTGATATTTGGCCAGCGCGATCTGCACGGTTTCAAGCTTGAACGGCGCTTCGCCCTTGGCGAACTTGTTTATCTCAGCTCTTGCCTCGCCGACCCCCTTCATGGTGGCCTTGCGTGTCGCAATCGGATCGTTCTGCGCCATCACGGCGCTAACGGCAAGCGTAACGGAAAGCGTCACAACGCCCACTGTGAGAATGGCACGAAGCATTCGATATCTCCCCAACAACGGCGCAATTGCCGCGAGCCTTACTCTAATGGAAAGTTGCTGCCGGGTCGCTCCCGCAAGCCAGAAGATTGCGTCGGGCTGGTAAAATCATTGTGAGCCGACCCGCAGTATCAACCCCTTCGAGCGACTGGCTGGCGCGCCTAATCCGTCTCGACCCTTTCACCGCCGCCCTGCCAAGCCAGCATGCCGCCGCCGAAATGCGCTTTCACATCGCTCCGACCGCCAGCTTGCGCCAGCCCAAGCGCTGTCACCGAACGCTTGCCGGATCGACAATGCAGGACGATACGCTGGCCCGGCTTTGCAGCTGGAAGCGCCGCAGGGTCGAAGGCGGACAGCGGATTGAAAGTGGCGCCTGGAATGCGCCCGACCGCCCACTCGTTGGCCTCGCGCACATCAACAAGAGCAATGGAGCCATCCGCCAGACCGCTCTTAAGCAGCTCGAGGCTGACGTCCTCTACGATAATTTGCTCGGTCATTCCCACGTCCCCGCCAAAACCGGGCCTCTGCATATCGTGCTTTGCTTGCGGCGGCAAAACGCGTCACGGCATCAGCGGCACTTGTCCACTTCGCTCACGGCGTGAATAACGCAGTCAGGATGGAAGCTGTCGGCCTTGGGCGCGATGATGAGCGTCGTAAATTTCGTCGGCATTTTTTCGCGCAACACCTGATTGATGTCGGCGAGCGGCGCGTCGCGGGTTCTTTGCGCGTATTCGGCTTCGTCCTTCGCGCTGCGATGCGTACGCAGCATTTGCATGAGCGTGAAGGCGCGCTCCGCCGGGGATTCCGTTGCTTTTTCAAACTGCGTGGATAACAGCGCCCGCGCCGGCGCCGCCTCATCCTCGCTGACATCGCCGCTGCGCCACCCGCTGTAAACTTCGCGCGCCCGCGTCAACGCAGCCAGCGCCAGATCGTTGGCGAGTTGCGTACGAATACTAAAAGTTCGCACTCCCGGAAAGGGTTGGCCGATTCCGGCGCCAATGCCATAGGTCGCGCCCTGTTCGCCGCGCACCGCGCGCGACAGGCGCCGGTCAAGTCCGCCGCCCAGCACGTTGGAGGCGATATTCACCGCCGCCGCCTCCGCCGGTTCGATGACGAGTTCGCCCTGCATGGCGATGGCGGTTTGCGCTGTCTCGCGCTCCAGCACAACCGTCTTGCCGGAGATCGACAGTTTCGGCGTTGGCGCCCGCCCGGCGACGGCATATTCGGGTAGCTTGCCAAACGTACGGTCAATCATCGCGCCGAATTGCGCCGCGTCGAGATTGCCGATGGCGGAGATGACAAGATTGTCACGCGCCAGCACTTCACGACGCCACTGCGCGACATCCTCGGCGGTGATCTTTTCAATTTCGTCAGGATCGGACCAGCGGCCAAACGGCCCGTCGTCAAGCGTCAGCCGGTTGAGCAGGTAGTTTGACAGCGAGCCGGAATCCGCCAGCATCCTCGCGCGGTTGGCGCGCGAGCGTTGACGCAGTCGCGAGAAATCTTCCTCGCGCAATGCCGGATTGAGGATCGAACCAAAATACAGGTCGAGCGCTTCACCAATGTCGGCAGGACGCGCTTCGACGAAGAACGACGTTTGCATGGCCTGCGCGCCAAGACTGCCGTTGCCGCGCAAATCCTTCACCTGCTCGTTGAATTCACCGGGTGGCATGTCTTTCGGACCCGACGTCGAGAGCGCGCTCGCCACCAGCGCAGTAGCAATCTTTTCAGGATGTGCGAGCGCAAAGCTGTCAAGGAAATTGCCAAGCACGACGGCGCGAGGCCAGGCGTCACGCTGCAAATGCCAGAACTCGATTCCGCCGGGAGATTTCACCAGCTTGAAGGCGTCGACCGCTTGCGCCCGCGCCCCGGCCGCCGGCCATAGATGCAAAGCCACAATCGCCAGCGCCAACTGAAGCCCGCGCACGATACATTTCCGTCGGTTCATTTTTCACTCCCCGCTGGCGACAGCACGCCAAAAGCTTGCCGCCCCGGTCCGCCCATCGCACTCAGCAGCGGCGTCAACACCTCAGGCGTGGCCGCCTCGAGCGCCGCCGTCCGCTTGGTCCAACTCGTGTAGCTGCGGTTACTGGAAAACCATGAGGTCAGCGCCGACAACACGCGTTGCGGCTCCTCGCTAGTGTCAGCGATGGCGTTCAGCCGACGCTTCCGCAGACGCGTAAACGTCGCCGCGTTCATTCCGTCGCGGGCAAGATCAGAGAAATAACTTTCTATCGCCGACTTCATCGTCGCCGGGGTTACGCCGTCCTCCAACGTCGCCTGAACGGAATACCACATGACCCCCGGTCCGAACGGCGTCGTGCTCACACCGATTTGCGTCGCCAGCTTTTTCTGCTCGACGAACACATCTGACAATCCGCCATGGATTTCGCTGTTGAGAAAGTCCGTCAAGATGGAATAGGCCGCATTGTGGGGGGCAGGATCGCTGTCTTCAAAACGCACGATGCGCTCCAGCAAAACATCGGTGCGCGTCGCCTCCGGATCTTGCATCTGCAAAGCTTCATCCATTGGCGCAAAACTTCGCCGCGCCTCGAGCCAGCCGCGCTGCGGGGCGGAGCGTTGCGGCAACGGATCAATGTATTTGGCGATAAGCGGTTTGACCTCGTCCTCGCTCACCGGTCCATGCACGATGAACTTCACGTTGTCCTTGACATACCAGCGATCATGAAAAACGCGCGCGTCCTCGAGGCTCAGCACCGCGATGTCCGCCTTGGTACCGATCACCGATTGGCGCACCGGATGCTCGGGCTGCAACTTTTCGTTCATCGTGCGGTAGAAAACCGAGCGCGCCGAATCCGTGCGGCGAAAATTGTATTCCTGCAGCACGACATTTTTTTCGCGCGCCGCCGCATCCGCTGGCGCCCCGACGCTCTGCAGGCGGTCGGCGAATAATTTGAACAGCTTGTCGAGTTCCTCACCGTTGGCGCCGGGCCGCGCTGGCGTTGTTTGATAATAGGCGGTTGCGGTCATCGTCGTGTAGGCGTTGGTTTGCCCGGCTGAGAACGCCGAAGGGACGGCGGCGCCGGCCTGACTGGCGCTGCGGCCCAGAAACATCAGGTGTTCAAGGTAGTGCGCCATGCCACGACACTCACCGCCCGCCTCATCGCGACAGCCGGCGTTGACGACCATCCAGAAGGTGATGAACTTTGCTTTGGCGTCCGGCACAAGGATGAAATTATCGGCAAGCCGTAGCTCTGGCGCCGCCCAGGCGCCGCTGGCCGTCAACGAGCCGCCGGCCGTCACCGCCGCCAGGACGAGCCCGACAACCGTCGAGCGCAACGAAACGATCATGCGCGAGTCACTCCTGGAAAACGCGCCGACGCTACGCTGAACGGTTGCACAATGGCAAGGCGTTTCAACACATGCGCCGCAACGCTGGCGGCGGGTTTACGCTGGCCGGCAGCGGCGCTAGAAGGGCGCGAGACCATCGCCGGAATGCGGTGGAAATACGTTGTCATGGGGGCCAAATCACGAATGGGCGCGTATCGGCTCACCGTCGACACCGGCGGCACATTCTCTGATTTCGTTTACGTCAACGACGACACCCGCGAAGTCACCATCGCGAAAGTTCCCTCAACGCCAGACGATCCCTCGCGCGCCATTCTCGCCGGCGTCGAAATTCTGTTGCAACGCGGCGTGGCCGCTTCCGATATCCAGTATTTCTGCCATGGCACCACCGTCGGCACGAACGCCCTGCTCGAGGGCAAGGGCGTGCGCACCGGGTTGCTCGTGACGCGTGGGTTTCGCGGCATCTATGAAGTCGCCGAGCAGTCACGACCGCACGGCCCGGCAATTTTCGATATCCTCTACGACCGCCCCTCGATGCTGGCGCCGCCGAGCCGCACCGGCGAGGTTGTCGAGCGCGTGGCGTTCGATGGAGAAATCTTGCTGCCGCTCGATGAGCCAGCCTTGCGGGCGACATTGCGCCAGTTGCGCACAGAAAACCTGCAGGCCATCGCCGTGTGTCTGCTGTTCTCGTTTCTGGCGCCACAACACGAACGCCGGGTGCGCGAAATCATTCATGAGGAAATTCCCGGCTGCGACGTTTCCCTGTCGAGCGACATCGTCCCGCAGATTCGTGAATATTATCGCCTCTCAACGACGGTCATCAACGCCTGCCTGTCGCCCATTCTGGCGCGTTACATCGCCCATCTCGACACGCGCCTGAGCGCCGCCGGCGTCGTCACGCCGCAAAAATACATCATGCAATCGAATGGCGGCATGTCGACGTTCGCCGCCACGGCGAAGAAAGCGGTGGCGACCGTGCTGTCGGGGCCTGCCGGTGGTGTCATGGCGAGCCTGCACGCCTGCCGCACAACGCCCTACCGCAATCTGGTGACGTTCGACATGGGTGGCACCAGTTGCGATGTCGCGCTCATCAAAGACGGTGAGCCCTCGGTCGCCAGCCGTGGCAAGGTAGAAGGTCGCGACATTGCCTTGCCGATGATCGACATCAACACGGTGAGCGCCGGCGGCGGCACCTTGGCGCGGGTGGATCGCTTCGGCGAACTCATCGTCGGCCCGCACAGCGCCGGCGCGCAGCCCGGCCCCGCCTGTTATCGGCGCGGCGGCAGTGAACCGACCATCACCGACTGCAATGTGGTGCTGGGATACATCGGCGAGCACAACTTTCTCGGTGGCGAAATGCAGCTCGACCGGGCGCTGGCCTCGCAGGCCGTGGAGCGCGCGCTGGCGAGCCCGCTCGGCCTCTCGATTGAAGCCGCCGCCGAAGGTGTCGTGCGCATCATCAACGTCAAGATGCAGGAAGCCATCAAGGCGATCTCCACCATGCGCGGCCACGATCTGCGCGATTTCATGCTGTTGGCGTTTGGCGGCGCCGGCCCGTTGCACGCCTGCGCCATCGCCCGCGAACTTGGCATGGCCGGCGTCGTCGTGCCGCTTTACCCCGGCGTTTACTCAGCCATGGGCCTTGTCATGAGCGACGTGAAGCATGACTACATCGCCTCGCGCCTGACCCGTCTCAACGACACCAGCGAGGCCGCCATCAACGCCGTCTTCGCAACATTGGAGCGCGAGGCGCGCGCCGATCTCGCCGCCGAGAGTTTCCCGCTGGATCGCACCCACGTCGAGTATGCGCTCGATATGCGCTATGCCGGGCAAGGCTACGAAATGACGTTGCCCTGCGTTGCGCCGCTCGCCGCCGGCGACCTCAAAACCCTGCGCCTCGCTTTCGACGAGGAGCATCGCAAAACCTTCGGTCACACCGCCCCGGACGAACCCGTCGAAATCGTCTCGTGGCGTTTGCGCGGCGTCGGTCGCGTGCCGCCCGTTGATCTGCCGAAATTCAAGTCCACCGGCGCGCGCCTTGCCGACGCAGTGCGCGAAACGCGAAGCGCGCGTTTCGGCGGGCGCGACCTCGAGTGCCCGGTCTACCAACGCGAGCGTCTCGATGTCGGCGTCACCTTCGAGGGCCCAGCCATCGTCGATCAACTCGATTGCACCACGGTCGTGCCGCCAGGCGAGCCCGTGCGCGTCGATGAATATCGCAACCTCATCATCGGAGCCGCATGACAGTGCGCAATCTCACACACATGGGCGCGCCCGCCGCTTTCGACGCTGTCGAACTTGAAATCATCAAGGCCTCCCTCGACGGCATTGTGCAGGAAATGCAAAACTCGCTGTTTCGCACGGGCTACTCGACCATTGTGCGCGAAAGTCAGGATGCTTCGTGCGCGCTGATGAACGCGCGCGGTCAGGTGGTGGCGCAACACGTGGTGTTGCCGCTCCACATCGGCTCCTTCCCGGCCTGCTGCGAAGCCGTGCTCAAAGCTTATGACGACATCGCCGAAGGCGACGCCTATCTCATCAATCACCCCTACGAAGGCGGCAGCCCGCACGCGCCCGACATGTGCGTCTTGACGCCAGCCTTTCATGCTGGCGAACTCGTCGGCTTCTGCGGCTCCATCGCCCACAAGGGCGACATTGGCGGCCCGGTGCCGGGCTCCTGCTCGGGCCAGGCGAAGGAAACCTTCAACGAAGGCCTGCATCTGCCCGCCGTGCGATACCAGCGCGGCTACCAGCGCAACACCGAAATCGAGCGCATCATCGCCTGCAATTCGCGCACGCCCGAACTTGTGCTCGGCGATATTCGCGGCCAGCTCGGCTCAAGCCGCCTCGGCGAACAGCGCCTCAACCAGCTCATGTCCAAATTTGGCGCGGCGAACGCGCTTGCCTGCTTTGACCGACTGCTGGAGTTGAGCGAGCGCCGGCTGCGCGCCGCCATCGCCGAGTGGCGAGACGGTCGTTACGAAGCTGAACGCTTCGTCGATGATGACGGCGTGCGTCTCAACGAGCCCGTCCGCATCCACGTTGTCGTAGAGAAACATGGCGACAACATACGCTTCGACTTCAGCGGCAGCGCCGATCAGGCCGTCGGGCCTGCCAACATAAGGCCGCCGCTCGTGCGCGCCGCCGTCTGCTATTGCCTGATCGCCCTGGTTGATCCGCACATCACCATCAACTCAGGGCTGATGAACGCCTTCGAGATCGTCACTCGCGAAGGCTCGATCACCAACCCGCGCTTTCCCGCGCCCGTCAACACCTACAACCCCACGGTTCACGCCACCGTCGAAGCGGTGTTCGCCGCCCTCGTCAACATTCTGCCGGCGCGCGCCCGCGCCGATAGTTGCGGCAGCCGCTCCATCATTCTGGGCGGACGCAGCACCAAGGCCGGGCAAAGTTATGTGCAATACGAAATCCTCGGCGGCGGAGCCGGCGCCCGCGCCACCAAAGACGGCCAGTCCGGCACATCCGTCAATCAGTCCAACGCCAAGATCGCGCCCATCGAAATCATTGAAAGCGAATTTCCGACCCGCGTCACATGCTTTGAACTAATCCCTGACTCCGGCGGCGTCGGCGAATTTCGCGGCGGCCTCGGCATTCGCCGCGAATACCTCAACCTTGAGGACGCACGCTTTTCGATCCGCTCGACAAAGCACGTCATCGCTCCCCTGGGCGCGGCGCACGGCGGCAAGGGCCGCACCGGCGACATTCTCATCAATCCCGGCAGCGACAGCGAAATGCGCCTGCCAACGCGCTATGCTGATTACCCGCTCAAGTCCGGCGACGCGTTTCGCCTCGACACACCCGGCGGCGGCGGCTTTGGCGACGCCTACGCGCGCCCGCCCGAAAAAGTTGTCGACGACGTCAACGAAGGGTACGTGACGCCGCAAGCCGCAACGCGCGATTTTGGCGTGGCGCTGAAGCACGATGGCGCCCGCTACAGGCTCGACGAAGCTGAAACCCAAAGGCTTCGCGCCACCCGCACGTGAAACACGCCCGCTTATCGCAGGAGACAAAAATGAAACTCAGGGATCAGGTCGCCATCGTCACTGGCGCCGGCCGCAACATCGGCGAGGACACGGCAAAACTTCTCGCCAGCGAAGGCGCCGTTGTTGCGGTCGTCGACCTCGACAAGGCGCGCGCCGACAAGGTCGCCGCCGAGATCGTCGCAGCGGGTGGGCAAGCGCGCGGATTCTTGTGCGATGTCGGCAACGACGAAGACATCAAAAAGTGCGTCGCCGAAGTCAAGGCTGCATTTGGCCGCATCGATATTCTCATCAACAACGCCGCCGTGTCCGACAACAAAACCATCTTCGACATCACCACGCAGGAGTGGAACCGTGTGCTGGCGATCACGCTTACAGCGCCGTTTCTTTTCGGCAAATACGTCGCCACA
>JAYTTW010000039.1:0-11254 GCA_043744855.1 Hyphomicrobiales bacterium | reverse complement strand
CATTGTCCAATATTCCCCACTGCTGCCTCCCGTAGGAGTCTGGGCCGTGTCTCAGTCCCAGTGTGGCTGATCATCCTCTCAGACCAGCTACTGATCGTAGCCTTGGTGAGCCGTTACCTCACCAACTAGCTAATCAGACGCGGGCCAATCCTTCGGCGATAAATCTTTCTGCTCTCGCACTTATCCGGTATTAGCTCAAGTTTCCCTGAGTTATTCCGAACCAAAGGGTATGTTCCCACGCGTTACGCACCCGTCTGCCGCTCCGTATTGCTACGGCGCTCGACTTGCATGTGTTAAGCCTGCCGCCAGCGTTCGTTCTGAGCCAGGATCAAACTCTCAAGTTGAAGTTGAGATTGATCATGACTAGTCGCGTTATTACTCTTGACGAGTTCCCAAGCACATTCATCCTGCCTCACGACAGAATGCATGACTTGAGTAAACGTGACCGTCAGTGTCTCTTCGATGACCCACAAGGGGTCATCCGCAAGGACATCCGCCGTCCACGTTTCTCTTTCTTCCGATTTAAATGTCAAACAGCGTATTCTCATGGCGTCGGGCGTTTTTTGAGCCGAACTTTCTACGCCCGACCAACTGGTCTGGTGTGGAACGCCCGATAGGCTCAAGAAACGCCGGTTTTGGCCGGCTGCAATAAGCAGCGCCGCCGCCGATGTCCCGCTTATAAGGTCTGGCCGTGCCGACTGTCAACACGGCAATTCGAAAAAATTCATTTTTTTCGTCGCGTCGTCACATGCGCAAAGTACGTCAACGTCCCTGTTGCGGCCCGGTTTGAGTCGCCTGGGGCTTTGACACCCTTCGTTACTTCACGCCCATGCCGTTGAGCAGCGGCAGGTCCTTCGCTTCAGGCGACTTCGGCTGCGCCTTGAGGAAGGCGTAAAGGTCCGCCGCCGTCTGCTCGGGGACAATTTTGGCTTCGTAGGGAGGCATCTCGCTTGACGGCTTGCGCAACTGCATCACGAACGCTTCGTAGGGCAGCCCGGTCTGCGACAGTTTGGGCCCGGTCAGCGCCGCACCGTCGCCATTGACCCCATGGCACTGGTAGCAACCGTCGGCCATGTAAGATTTCTTGCCATTTTCCACGTTGCCTGTTGGCGCAGGCTGCTGGCCGGTTTGCGCAGGCTGCTGGGCCAACGCGGCCGGCAACCAGAGCAAGCCCGCCAGCAGGCTGCAAACGATGACTTTCATGTGTTTCACCCGCGCGGTTGCATGACGACGTCGATCAGCACGGTGTTCCCGGCCTTGACGGCGGCGACGCCCTTTTTCAGCGCCTCGCCGAGATCCTTGGGGTCGTTGACCGGCCCAATGCCGACCGCCCCGTAACTGCGCGCATTCATCGCGTAGTCGATATTGGGATCGGTAATCACCGTGCCGATGCCGGCGTTCTCGACGCCGCGATTGTGCCGGTTCGCCATGCGCTGGATGTGCATGACTTCCTGATGGTAAGCGCGGTTGTTCTGGATGATGCCGAGCAACGGGATTTTGTGATGCACCGCTGTCCACATGACGTGCGGCGCCATGTTGAAGTTGCCGTCGCCCATCACCGCGATCGGCAGACGGCCGCCCGCATCGCGATGCGCCAACGCCGCGCCGATGGCCGCGACCGGCTCGTAGCCAACGCCGGAGCCGCCCGACGAGCCGATGAACTGATAGTGCTTTTCCATCGGCCACAGGCGATGCGGCCAGTTACCTGAGTAATTGTTGGGCGAAACGAAGGCCCAGTCCTCGCCTTTCACCTGGTTCCACAACTCCGCGTACAGCCGCGCGCCGCTGATCGGCGCCGCGTCCCAGCCGATCGCGCCGTCGGCGCGGGCGCGTGTGTTGAAACCCTTTGCGGCATCGCGCAACTTCTGCCCACGCGCATCATATTTGCCGCGCCCCTCGCCGATCTCGCGTTGCACAGCTTCAATGAGATACGGCAGCGTTGCTTGCGCATCTGCGACAATGTTCATGTCGGCTTCGCTGAGGCGCTGGAAATCCTGATAGTTGGCGCGCACCATCAGATCATGCGTCGACACACAGATGACTTTCGCGTTGGCTTTCTTCGCCGAACGCCAGGTGCGCTCGATCTGGTCGGTCACCTTGTTGAGCTGACCGAACAGGTCGACCGGCTCCAACGACAGAATGCAGTCCGCCTGAGCAATGAGCCCGGCGCCGCGCGCCGAATGATTTAGATAGTGCTGCGTCGGCATGTTCATGCGCGAGCGATTGTCGATGACCGGCGCCTGCAGCAACTCCGCCAGCTTTACCAGGTTGTCGACGCCCTGCTGCGAACGCGCATAGCGGTCGGCGAGAATCACGGGCGCCTCCGACGCGACGAGCATTCGCGCCGCCTCTTTGAGCGCCGCCGGATCGCCCACGGTCTGCGTGCCCATCGACAGTTTTGGGATTTTCAGTTTGGCGTTTTCTTTCTTGCCGAGCTCCATCTCCTGCAGCTTGCCGTCAGCGGTGATCAGCACCGGTCCGGGCGGCTGCGAACAAGAAAGCTGATAGGCGCGCACAGTGGATTCCGCGAAGCTCTGCAACGACCACGGATAGTCGTCCCACTTGGTGAAATCGCGCACGGTGGCGGCGCCATCCTGCACAGAGTGCATCCACTCGACGCCCGGCCGCCGGTCCTCCACCGGTCCAGCGCTCGCCGTAAACAACAGCATCGGCACCCGGTCGCACCAAGCGTTGTACATCGCCATTGCCGCATGCTGCACGCCGACCGTGCCGTGCAACATGGCCGCCATGGGCTTGCCGGCCACCTTGGCATAGCCGTGGCACATGCCGACAGAAACTTCCTCGTGCAGACACGTCAGCCATTCCGGCTTCTTGTTGCCGCCATGGTTGATGAACGATTCCTGGAAGGCGCGGAACGTCGAACCGGGACAAGAGGCGACGTAATCAAGGTTGAGGGTTTTGCAAACCTCGACCATGAAGTCGGAACCGGTCTTCTCCGTTGTCAGGCTTGCAACTTCCGCCGGGTGATCGTTTTCCCGCGCGTTCATCGCGGCTGTGGGCGGCGCCACAGAAGGCGGTGGAGCCGTGGCCGGCGACTGGGCATGGGCGGCGCCCGGCGCAGCAAGGCCAGTCCCGCCAGCAACGGCGACACCCTTCAAAAACCCGCGACGATCAACATTTGGCGAACCCGCCGGTGCTTTCTTCATGGCTGCGCTTCCCCGAATTTTGGCGTCGCGGCAGTCTGGCCGACCCGACGAATGGTTGCAACACAGGTTGCCAAATTCTTGATTTGTAAAGCGCCCGAAGGTAGAACCGATCCAATGGTGCGATTCAGATCCACAATTGGCGGCATTTGCATGGGAGCTGGCGTGAGCCTGCTGGCTGGCATTGCCCTGTCCGGCTGCGCCGGCGTGGAGGATCTCGCAGACCCCGCCGCCTATGTCGCCATCCACCCCTTTCCGGTGCGCCAATCGACCCCCGGCGTCCGCCAGCACGACGTGCACGGCGTCGACGTCGCCAAGTATCAGGGCGAGATCGACTGGGCCCAGGTGAAAGCCTCCGGCCAGGCTTTCGCATTCATCAAGGCGACCGAGGGGGCCGACCGCCTCGACGACAGGTTCGCCCAAAACTGGCAAGCCGCAAGTCAGGCCGGGCTGGCTCGTGGCGCCTACCATTTCAGTTACTGGTGCAGCCCCATGTCGGCGCAGGCCGAATGGTTCAAGCGCAACGTGCCGGTCGATCCAACCGCGCTTCCGCCAGTGCTGGACCTCGAGTGGAACAGCAAATCGCCCACCTGTCCGCGCAGCGTGCCGCGCGACATAGCGATAGCCTCGATCCGCTCGTTCATATCAGCCATCGAGCAGCATTATCGCAAGCGGCCCATTCTCTACACCGACATAAACTTTCATCGCGATGTGCTGAGCGACGGCGTCTTCGCCGAGTATCCGGTTTGGGTGCGCTCGGTGAAAGACCTGCCGCAAATGCGCTATCCCGGCCGGCAATGGTCGTTCTGGCAATACAGCGACAAAAGCGCCGTCCCGGGGATTACCGGCTTGGTGGATCGCAATGCCTTTGCCGGCAGTCGCGCGCAATGGGACCGTCTGGTGGCGGACGGCTTTGTTCAGGCCAAACGCGAAGTGACTGCGACGGGTCCTTGAGGCGCAAGGGCGGCGAGGCAAGGGCGGCGAGGCAAGGCCGGAGGCGCGAGCCTGGAGGCGCAAGGCCGAACGCCGCAATTGAGCCACGTTGCCCGTGCCTTGTTGCTAAATCTTTGCTGTAGGAGCCGTCTCTCCGACGGGTCCAGTTGACCCGCAGGGATCACACGTTCATTTTCCGGTCACGACCGCAAATTTATCCGGCGCCCAACGCCATCCTTCCAGAATTGCCATGCCTTCAAAGATAGCCATCCTTTATAGATAGCCCCATGCGTCAACAGCGGAAACAAAATTGACCAGCCTCGCCGAGCCAGCCACCTGTTCCGCGCTCGTCCCCGCCAGACGCTCGGCTCAAAAGACGACGTTTTTCGATCTGGGGCACTTGGCGCCCATCGAAGCCGAGGGTGGCGTTCACACGCAGGACGAACGACGCCGCGTTTCTGTCCGCTGGCTCGTCGGCACCATCCTGACCGGCATCGCTGGCGCGCTGTTGATCGCCGCTTCCCTGATTGTATCGCTTGGCCATCAATATAACTTTGCCGAAGACGCCGAGCTGGTCGGCGCACAATCTGGCGTCTCCCCAGCGCCCGACGGCCCGAATTCCTCGCGCGGCGACCGCTTGGTCAAATCCGTCGACCTTGTCGCGGCGCGACAAAGTTTTAAAGCGCAATCGACAGTGACCGCCGGCGCCAAAGAGTTCGTTCGCGCCCGCAATTACACCCGCATCGCAACCACTCTCAGCCTTGTGGCGCTCGGATATTCCGACGATGTCCCGGACTTTGATCCATTGAAGCTGGTGGCGGACACCCAAAACGCCACCCAGGGCGAACAGGTGGACCCGGGCCCCCTGCAGGATGCGGCGGAAGTCAGCTTCACCGTTCGCGACCTGCCCAGTCGCGCCGCCGAAACCGAACGGTTCGGACTTTCAGACGAAGAGGTCCAGGCGCAGATCAACGAGTATCTCAAAAACCTTTTGTCAAACGGCGCACGCCCGCCGCTGCCCCTGCCGCCGCAACTGCTGCTCATGCGGACCAGTCGCGTCGGCGCAAGCCTGTCCAATCCCGCCGGCGGCCTCGCCTACGCGCCGGCAGACGGCGACCTCATTGCGACGCCATTTTCCAGTATCGAGGTCCGCATGGTCGCGGAAAACGTCACCAATTTGCAGCGCACAACAGCCGCCTCCGACCGCAACAACCCTGAGGAAACGCTCGTCACCGTGCGTCGCAATGAAAGCCTCGAGGACATTTTGCGCGCTGCCGGCGCCGGTCGCGACCTCGTTCGCAATATCGTCAGCGCGTTCAGCGTGCGTCGCGGCCAGACGCCGGTCACCGAGGGCCAACGGGTCAAAATATTGTTTGGCGAAATGAATGGCCCGGATCAGCCGCGCCAGATCGCGCGTCTTTCGGTCTATACAGACGAAAAGCTGGAGGCCACGGTCGCCATGCGCGACAGCGGCGAGTTCGTCCAGGTCGAGCGCGCGCCAGCCTCCATTCCACGCTTCAAAAAGCCCGCCAGCGACGATGACGAGGACGAACCCGGCGGCCTTCGCCTCTACGATTCCTTCTACGAGACCGCCCTGAAGAACAACCTGCCGCGCCCGATGATTGACGAACTCGTGCGCGTGTTCGCTAACGACGTCGACTTTCAGCGCGCCGTTCGCGGCGGCGACAACTTCGAGGTATTCTACGAAGATGGCGACGATGGCGAACAACGCAACGACGTGCTCTACGCCTCGATCACGACGCGCAACGAAACTTTCCGCTACTACCGCTACCTGACGCCGGACGACGGCCTTGTCGACTTCTATGATCCCGACGGACGATCAACCCGCAAATTTCTCGTGCGCCAGCCCATTGGCAGCTCGCGAATAACCTCCGGCTTTGGCGGTCGCTTCCACCCTATTCTCGGCTATACCCGGATGCACACCGGCGTCGATTTTGCAGCGCCGATCGGCACGCCAATCTTTGCCGCCGGCAACGGCGTCGTCATCAAGGCAGGGCGTGAATCCGGCTACGGCAATCGCGTCGAAATCCAGCACGCCAACGGCTACATCACCACCTACAACCACCTGACCGGCTTCGCTCGCGGCGTCACCGAGGGCGTCCGCCTCAAACAGGGCCAAGTGGTGGGCTATCTCGGCATGACCGGCCTCGCGACCGGTCCGCACCTGCATTACGAAGTCATCGTCAACGGCCACTTCGTCGACCCGATGCGCGTCAAGCTGGCGCGCACCCGTGAACTCGACGGTCGTCAGATCAACTTGTTCAAACGCGAGCGCGAACGCGTCGACGGCCTGATCGCCAAAGCCCCCGGCGCGACCCGCGTCGCTGCCCGTCAGGCAAAATAAGTGCGTCAATCGCATTTCCGGGCGAAGCGAAGCCCGGCTCGCGGCAAGCCGACGCGTTGAACAAGGATACCTAAGCCCAGTCCTGTTACATCGGACCGGAAAAAGCCTCGTCAAATCCCAGTTGCCGCCGCACACTTTGCGCACTGACGCCCTCGGCGCGCATCGCCCGCAATGATTTGGCGCCGACGCTCTTGGACAGTTTTTCGCCCGCCTCATCGCGGACGAGTTTGTGATGATGGTAGTTCGGCGCCGGCAAATCGAGTATTTCCTGTAACAGGCGCTGCAGGCTCGTCGCGTTGAATAAATCCATTCCGCGCACAACGTCGGTAACGCCGAGTTGCGCATCGTCGAGCACGCAAGCCAGGTGATACGAGCCCGGCACATCGCGCCGGCCGATCACCACATCGCCCCAAAGCGACGGCTCGGCGGCGATATCGCGCGCCTCGTTCCCCTCAAAATATTCGCGCCAGCCGAGCGGCGCGTCGACCAACGAAGTCACCTCGCCAAGACGCAGGCGCAGCGCCGCCGATTGGCCGGACGCGAGCCGGCGTTCGACATCGGCGCTCGACAGATGCAGGCATGTGCCTGGATAGAGCAACACCCCGTCGGGATCGCGTGGCCAGTTTTCCGTGTCCCCGATGACGCTCTGAATATCGCCGCGCGAGCAGAAGCAGGGATACACCAGTTTGCGTTCGCGCCACGCCTCCAGCACACGCAAGTAGTCAGACGATTGTGTCGACTGGCGGCGAATGGGCGCCTCCCAGGCAACTCCCAGCCACTCGAGGTCCTCGACAATGGCGTCCTCGAATTCCTTGCGGCTGCGGCCTATGTCAATATCCTCGATACGCAACCGCAGCACGCCGCCGCACTCGCGCGCCAGCTTGTCGTTGACAAGCGCGGAGTAGGCGTGACCCAGATGCAGATAACCGTTGGGCGAAGGAGCGAAGCGGAAAACGCGACGCGGATCGGACGAGGGGTTTGACCCGGGCATGGCGAACAGATCTCCAAACGACAGTCTAGCCGACCGATCCGTCGCTGGCGATGCGGATCGTATCCGCCCGAAGCGGACGCCCCCGACAAAACAGAGCGCCAACCAAATCGGTTCCAATACACAAGCGCACGTAAACACTCCGCTTGCCTTGATCCGCTGCCGGCAAACCCTCGCCGACGCGTTGACAGCCTTGCGTCAACGCGATCCGGAATTTGCCCAACGGTTGCACAGTTTTTCGTCGGATATTCCACTGCGAAGCCGGCCTGCCGATCTGCGCGCGTTGGCCTCAATCGTCATCTCGCAACAGGTTTCCGTCGCCAGCGCCAGCGCGATTTTCGCCCGTCTTGAAGCGCGGTTTCCCGACATGACAGCCGCAGCCCTTTCCGCCGCGAATGAGGTCGAGATACAGGCCTGCGGCGTCTCGCTGCCGAAATGCCGAACCCTGCGTTCGCTGGCTGGCGCCGTCCTGCGCGGCGAACTCGATTTCGCGGCGATCGCCTCCATGCCAGCAGATGCGGCCAAGCTCGCGCTCACAGCGTGGCCTGGGATTGGCCCATGGACGGCCGACATTTTTCTGCTCTCCTGCCTCGGCCACCCCGACGCGTGGCCCGCCGGCGATCTCGCCCTGCAGGAAGCCGTCCGGCAGGTTCTGAATTTGCGCCAGCGTCCGGATGCAAAACGCATGGAAACCATCGGCAAGCGCTGGCGGCCAGCCCGCGCCGTTGCGGCTCGCCTGTTGTGGGCTTGGTATGGCGCGCAAAAAAACGCCGCCACATCTTTGTCATCTGCGCCGCGTAACGCAACGAAATAAATCGACTGCCGAAGCGCGGCGCCTATCGCTCGGGCAGCGGAATGAACTCGCTGTCACCGTCGACGCCAGCAAACCGGCGGGCGCGCGGCGAACAAACAGTTTCGGCAAAAAGCGCGCCTGGCTTGACGCTCGCCGCTGGTCGCTTCACAGATCGCGCAACAACCGTCCCGCCAAAACCGTCCCACGGAGCAGTGACCCCCTCATGTCGACACTCCTCACCGGCCCCCGCCTTCCTGCCAAATCCGGCCTCGCCAAACAACTTGTCGTCTTCCTGCACGGCTTTGGCGCCGATGGGCGCGACCTCATTGAGGTTGGCAAGCAGTGGCAAAAGCTGCTTCCAGACGCTGCCTTCGTGGCGCCCAACGCACCGCAGCCCTGCGCCGGCGCGCCGATGGGCCGGCAGTGGTTTCCGCTGACCATGCGCGACCCCGACGAGCGCTGGAAAGGTTGCGTCGCCGCGCAACCCGGTCTCGATGAATTTCTCGATGCCGAACTGCAGGCGGCGGGCCTTGACGACAGCAAGCTCGCGCTCGTCGGCTTCAGTCAGGGCACGATGATGGCGCTGCATGTCGGCTTGCGCCGCGCCCGCGCGGTCGCCGGTATTGTCGGTTTTTCCGGGGTTCTCGTTGGCCCTGAACATCTGCCCGAGGCGACAGCGCGCAGCCCGGCTGGCGGCCCGCCGCCCATATTGCTGGTGCATGGCTCGCAGGACGACGTCATTCCCGTCGACGCCTTGTTTGATTCAACCCAGCAACTTGCCGACGCGCAGATACCCGTGCAGTGGCATTTGTCGCCGGGCATCGGTCATGGCATCGACGGCGGCGGTCTCATGCACGGCGGCATGTTTCTGGCGCAATGCTTTGGGGTGAAGATCGCAGCGCGCAGACAGGCGGCGCCGGCGGTGTGAGGCCATTTTTATAAAACAGCGCATCATCAGGTTGCGCTCTAGTTTTTCTGTTTACGTTTCGCAGCAGGTGGGTTTGCTTCAATCCATTTCATCTTCAAATTCTTGAAATTTTCGGATAGGCCTTCAAGTGTCATTGAGTGTGGGAGCGCGGCGCAGTTTGGGAAAGGTTGTTGTTCCTCTCTTGTAAATCTTGTGCCCGACAGAATTGCTTCAATTTGCGTAGAGTTATTTAATTGATCGATTCGATTATTATCTACTGCAAAACGAAATGAAATGGCGCGACATCCTTCCACTGTAGGCGGTCTACCGCCAGTGAATTTTATCCCGGTTTGATCGATGATAAAAAACGTGCCAAATTGAATTGGTCGTTCTCCAACATAATCACGAGAAAAATTTGTGTAACCCATGCTGCAGTACCTTGCTTGGGCGTCTCCAAATTCATCCTTAGATTTCAACTGGCAGAAAATTTTCCATGGTGGACCCTCTGCGGATAGTGCAGAACCGCTGCATTGAGCGAGAAGCATCAAAGCTAGCCACTTCATCATTCGAGCGGACCTCTCATGTTTTTAACAATTTGATAATAGAGGCTTTGATCGAGCTCGACTATATTCGTCATCCCGATGAAGGCGGATCTGCCGAAATGACGTACGTCAACTTGCTTTCATTGATAGTGCATTGTCCATTCCATAAAGCCCCAAGGAACTTCGCTGAGCACGATACATGCACATTGTCCAAACCATATGCCGCTCGCAATTCCTCTCTCACGCATTTAGTCACACGTTTCTGGCTCAGGGTAGAAAACTCTCGGTGTTTCGCCAGACCTACAATGTTTTTTCTAAACCCATTTGAAACGTGGAGATGAGGCATCAAATTTCTCCTATTTTCTCATGACAAGGGCAGATTGTGGCCTATCGAATGCCAATCAGTCCGACCTGTAACTTGCCGAAACCATACCAACGCCTTAGCCTTATTATAAGAGAGCGTCCGAAAAAATTCCGCAGGCGGCGTAACTCCAATTCTTGTGTAGTCAATTGTCAGCAAGACCTTACACGGCAAATGAAGAACATTAAGCGATCGAGAAGCCCGGCGATTAGTACCCGACCCGACGATCCGGAGGACGCATTGCTGGACCGCCACAACTTGTCCACGCTCTCTCACAGTCTTAACTTCAAACCTTCTTGGAACCTACCCCATGAACAAACTCAAACTGTCCATCGCCACGACGGACTATGATCACTTCCGCGATTTTCGCTTTGGCCTCGTCAACGCCGAGGGCATCGAGCACAACTGGCTCAATCTCGGCCATCATGAAGTTTTCGCGCGCTTTACCTTCAACCGCGAATGGGATGTCACCGAGCTTTCCTGCGCCAAATTCTGCGCCCAGGTAACGCGCGACAATCCCGACATTGTCGGCTTGCCCGTCATCTGCTCGCGCCTGTTCCGGTTTTCGTCCTTCTACGTCAACAAGAACGCCGGCATCAAAACGGTGCAGGATTTGAAGGGCAAGCGCATCGGCTCGCCGGAGTGGGCGCATTCCGCCGCCGTCTACATGCGCGGCTGGATGCACAATGACTGCGGCGTCAAGTTGCAGGACGTGCATTGGTTCCAGGCTGGCGCCAACGATGCCGGACGCATCGAGAAGGTCGAACTCAATCTGCCGGAAGGCGTCAAGCTGACGCGCGTCTCCGACAAGTCGCTCTCGGAAATGCTGGCGTCAGGCGAGATCGATTGCGCCATCATCGCGCGCCCTCCGACATGTTTTCTGGAAGGCCACCCCGACATCGTGCGCCTCTACCCCGATTATCTCGAGATGGAGGAACATTATTTTGAGAAGACGAAGGTGTGGCCGATCATGCACATCATCGCCATTCAAAAGCACATCCTCGACGCCAATCCGTGGGTGGCGCGCAATCTGTTGAACGCTTTCAATGAATCCAAGCGCCGCTCGCTGGAGCGCCTGTTCGATCCCGCCGTGTCGCGCTATCCATTGCCGTGGCTGCCAACCTACGCGCGTCGCATGCGCGACAGGATGGGCGATACTTTCCCGTTCGGCGTTGAGGCCAACCGCCCGACCTGGGAGCAG
>JAYTTW010000038.1:0-11415 GCA_043744855.1 Hyphomicrobiales bacterium | reverse complement strand
GATCGCCGCCGTCAACGACGTCTTGCCGTGATCGACGTGACCAATCGTCCCGATGTTGCAATGCGGCTTCGTGCGTGCGAATTTTTCCTTGGCCATGGGGAGGCTCCTTCACTTCGAATTCTGGGGTGAAACGTCGGATTAAGTTGAGATGGAGGGTTCAGGCGTATTTGGCCTGAATTTTTTCGGCTTCGTTGCGTGGCACTTCGGAGTAGTGATCGAACTGCATGGTGTAGTTGGCGCGACCCTGCGAGCCCGAGCGCAGGTTCGACACATAACCAAACATGTTGGCGAGCGGCACCATGGCGTTGACCACGTTGGCGTTGCCGCGCATGTCCTGACCTTGGATCTGGCCGCGCCGCGAATTCAGATCGCCGATGACGAAGCCGGTGTATTCTTCCGGCGTCACCACCTCGACCTTCATGACTGGCTCAAGCAGCACGCAGCCAGCCATTTTCAGGGCTTCACGAAAACCCTGACGCGCGGCGATTTCAAAGGCCAGCGCCGAGGAATCGACTTCGTGGAATGCGCCGTCGATCAACGTCACCTTGACATCGACAATCGGGAAGCCGGCGAGAATACCGGCGCCCAAAACCGACAACAGACCCTTCTCGACGCCGGGGATGTATTCCTTCGGAACCGCGCCGCCGACGACCTTGGATTCGAATTCGAACCCTTTGCCAATTTCGTTCGGCGCCAGAATGAACTTGATGCGGGCAAACTGACCGGTGCCGCCCGACTGCTTCTTGTGCGTATAATCCTTCTCGACCCGGCGTGTCGCCTTTTCGCGATAGGCGACCTGCGGCGCGCCGACGCTGACATCGACTTTGTGGGTGCGGCGCAGAATGTCGATCTTGATATCAAGATGCAGTTCGCCCATCCCCTTGATGATGGTCTGACCGGATTCCTGATCGGTCGACACACGGAACGAAGGATCCTCGTTGGCGAGTTTCAACAGCGCCGTTGTCATCTTTTCCTGATCGGCCTTCGTCTTCGGCTCAACAGCCTGCTCGATGACGGGCTCGGGAAAATCCATCTTCTCTAGAATGACCGGCTTGTTGGGGTCGCACAGGGTCTCACCCGTGCGCGTGTCTTTCAAGCCGACGAGCGCGACAATGTCACCGGAGTACGCCTCAGCAATTTCTTCGCGATTGTTGGCGTGCATGAGTACCATGCGGCCGACGCGCTCGTTTCTGTCGCGCGTCGAATTGAGCAACGCCTGGCCCTTGCCGAGCGTGCCGGAATAGATGCGCGCAAACGTCAGGATGCCGAACGGATCGTCCATGATCTTGAAGGCGAGAAGCGCCAGCGGCTGATCGTCGCCGGGCAAACGGGTGGTCTCTTCGCCGCTCTTGTAGTCGATGCCTTTGATAGCGCCGCGATCGACGGGCGAGGGCAGATAATCGACGACGGCGTCGAGCAGCGGCTGGATGCCCTTGTTCTTGAAGGCCGAGCCGCACAACATGGGATAGAAGGCGCCGTTCAGCACAGCCTTGCGCAGCAGCCGCTTCAGGGTCGGCTCATCGGGCTCGGCGCCGTCGAGATAGGCGGCCAAAACCTCGTCGTCGAGCTCGACCGCCGCTTCGATCATCGCGGCGCGATATTCAACGGCCTTTTCCTTCAGGTCATCCGGAATTTCAGCGTTGGCGTCGAAATCCGCGCCAAGATTTTCACCGCTCCAGATGACCGCCTTCATCCGCACCAGATCGACAATGCCAATGAAATTACTCTCGGCGCCAACCGGCAACTGGATCGGAATCGCCTTCGCGCCAAGGCGAACCTTGATATCCTCGACGCAGCGGAAGAAGTCAGCCCCGGTCTTGTCCATCTTGTTGGAGAAGATGATGCGGGGAACTTTATACTTGTCGCCCTGACGCCAGACCGTTTCCGTCTGCGGCTCAACGCCCTGGTTGCTGTCGAGAACGACAACCGCGCCGTCGAGGACGCGCAACGAACGCTCGACCTCAATGGTGAAATCGACGTGACCGGGGGTGTCGATGATATTCAGCCGCCTGCCGTCCCAGAACGCCGTCGTCGCGGCTGAAGTGATGGTGATACCGCGCTCCTGCTCCTGCGCCATGAAATCCATGGTCGCAGCGCCGTCGTGCACTTCGCCGATCTTGTGGCTTTTGCCCGTGTAATAGAGAATCCGCTCCGTCGCCGTCGTCTTGCCTGCATCAATGTGCGCCATGATGCCGAAGTTACGGTAGTCCTCAAGTTTGTATGCGCGGGGCATGGTCTATTCCTTGGGCGCGGCGAAGCCGCTCACTTACCAGCGATAATGGGCGAAGGCGCGGTTGGCTTCCGCCATCCGGTGCGTGTCTTCACGCTTTTTGACCGCGTTGCCACGATTGTTGGCGGCGTCCATCAATTCAGACGACAGCCGGTCGACCATCGTTTTGTCGTTGCGGTCGCGCGCTGCGGCGATGATCCAGCGGATCGCCAACGCCTGACGCCGCTCGGTGCGCACTTCGACTGGCACCTGATAGGTGGCGCCGCCAACACGCCGCGAGCGCACTTCGACAGCCGGCGCAACATTCTCGAGCGCTTGCTTGAAAGTCGGCAGCGGGTCCTGCTTCATCTTCGTCTGGATCGCGTCGAACGCGCCATAGACGATGTTCTCGGCGACGGATTTCTTGCCGTCGTACATGATCGAATTCATGAATTTCGCGACAATGAGATCGCCAAACTTGGCGTCTGGGGTGAATTCGCGCTTCTCGGCGGCGTGGCGGCGGGACATCGAGGGCTCTCCTTACTTCGGACGCTTCGCGCCGTACTTCGAACGGCGTTGCTTGCGATCCTTGACGCCCTGTGTATCGAGCACGCCGCGCAGGATGTGATAACGCACGCCCGGCAAATCCTTGACGCGGCCGCCGCGGATCATGACGACCGAATGTTCTTGCAGGTTGTGGCCTTCGCCAGGAATGTAGCCAATCACTTCAAAGCCGTTGGTGAGACGCACCTTGGCGACTTTGCGGAGCGCCGAGTTCGGCTTTTTCGGCGTCGTCGTGTAGACGCGCGTGCAGACGCCACGCTTCTGCGGGCAGGCCTGCATGTGGCGGGCCTTTTCGCGATAGGTTTTCGGCTGTCGCGGCTTGCGGATCAACTGGCTGATCGTCGGCATTCCAAGTCCTTCACGAGACGGATCGGGGATCACGGTTCGGTCGTCAGAAGGGCTCGCCAAGCGCTTTTGACGCTCCGCAAACCCGGAAAATTCTCGCCACTCGCCGCAATGACAGGCGAATCGCGCAAACGAAGCGACGCCACGACCCCTGCGGGCTGTGGCGCGGCATTGCAGAGGACCAGACTTTTCAGCCCGGTCTTGCCTCAGGGGCCAAAGCGCCGGTAGTCTGGCGCCCCGGATGTGACTGGTTAGTCGCGGTGAGGCCGAAAGCGTTTAGGATCTCTTGGTCCGGAACGGGTCGTTCTGGAACGGCAGAACCTACTGCCTTTCGAAAGTTGGCGGAACCTAACCGCGCTTCCCCGGGGCGTCAACCCTGTTGCATTGCAAAAACGCTAAAACGACTCATTTTTTGCGTTGTTTGCCAGTCTCCGGGGCTGGATATTAGCGTGTCCAGCCAAGCATGCGCCTCACAAACAAAAAAGGCCGCCCACAGGCGACCTTTCATGCGAGATCTCGCCTTGCCTTACTCGGCGGCCGGAAGTTGCGGCGTTGGCGCTTGCGACGCTTCGGCCTTCTGCGCGAGAATCAGTTCGTCACGCGTCGTCGCGACACGCCGCAGCTTGGTCATGGCGGCGCCCGTGCCGGCGGGGATGAGCCGGCCGACGATGACGTTCTCTTTCAGGCCCTCGAGTGTATCGATCTTGCCGTTGACGGCGGCCTCGGTGAGCACCCGCGTCGTTTCCTGGAACGAGGCGGCTGAGATGAACGAACGCGTCTGCAGGCTCGCCTTGGTGATGCCGAGCAGAACCGGCGTGCCGGTCGCCGGCTTGCCGCCAGCGGCGATGGCGCGCACATTGGCCTCGGCGAGTTCGGTCTTGTCGACCTGCTCGTTGGCGAGGAATTCCGTATCGCCGGGATCGACCACATCGACCTTCTGCAGCATCTGGCGAACGATCACCTCAATGTGCTTGTCGTTGATGTTGACGCCCTGCAACCGGTAGACTTCCTGAATCTCGTTGACGAGATAGGCGGCCAACTCCTCAACGCCCTTGATGGCGAGAATGTCGTGCGGCGCCGGATTGCCGTCGACGATGTAATCGCCTTTCTCAACGACGTCGCCATCCTGAAGATGGATGTGCTTGCCCTTGGGGATGAGGTACTCGACCGATTCCGCGCCCTCTTCGCTCGGCACGATTTCCAGCCGCTGCTTGTTCTTGTAGTCGCGACCGAATTTCACCGTGCCCGAGATCTCCGCGATGATCGCGTGGTCCTTCGGACGACGCGCCTCGAAAAGTTCCGCGACGCGCGGCAGACCGCCGGTGATGTCGCGGGTCTTGGCTGACTCCATCGAGATACGCGCGATGACGTCGCCCGCCTTGACCTTGGCGCCCGGATCGTAGGTGATGATCGACTCGACCGGCAGCGTGTAGCGGGCGTCGCCGCCACGCGAGAGCTTGCCGATCTTGCCGTCTTTGCCTTTGATGATGAGCGAAGGCTTCAGGCTCGATGAGCGCTGGTTAAGGCGCCAATCGGTGACGACGCGCTTGGCGATGCCAGTGGATTCGTCAACCGCTTCCGACAGCGACTGGCCGTCGATAAGATCCTCGTAGTCGACGATGCCGTCGATCTCCGTCATGATCGGGCGCGTGTAGGGATCCCACTCGGCCAGACGTTGGCCGCGCTTCACCTTGTCGCCCTCCGCCACCTTCATGCGCGCGCCATATTGTACGCGATGAACCGCACGCTCGGTTCCATCGCTGCCGACGATGACGATCGCCACGTTGCGCGCCATTACCATCGAATCACCATCCGCGTTGGTGGAGATATGCGAGTTGCGGATTCTCACCGTGCCGTCAAAATTCGACTCGATGAACGACTGGTCGGCGATCTGCGCCGCGCCGCCGATGTGGAAGGTGCGCATGGTCAACTGCGTGCCAGGCTCGCCGATCGACTGCGCCGCAATGACGCCGACCGCCTCGCCCATGTTAACAGGCGTGCCGCGCGCCAGATCACGCCCGTAACACTTGCCGCACACGCCATTGGCCGCTTCACACGTCAGCACCGAGCGTATCTTCACTTCCTGGATGCCGGCCGTGTTGATGCGATCGATATGCCATTCCTGAATCATCTCGCCGGCGCGCAGAATAATCTCGCCGTTGAGTTCCTTCAAATCCTCCGCCGTGGTGCGGCCGAGAATGCGGATGGCGAGCGAGGCGACGACCTGACCCGCGTCGATGATGGCGCGCATGCGGATGCCGCCCGCCGAGCCGCAATCAACTTCGGTGATGATCGAATCCTGCGCCACGTCGACAAGACGCCGCGTCAGGTAGCCCGAGTTCGCGGTCTTCAACGCCGTGTCCGCGAGACCCTTGCGGGCGCCGTGGGTGGAGTTGAAATACTCGAGAACCGTCAGGCCCTCCTTGAAGTTCGAGATGATCGGGCTCTCGATGATCTCCCCTGAGGGCTTGGCCATCAGGCCGCGCATGGCGGCGAGCTGGCGCATCTGTGTCGGCGAACCGCGCGCGCCGGAATGCGACATCATGTAGATCGAGTTGATCGGCAGATCGCGATTTTTGTCGTCCTTGCGAACGGCGGAAATGCCACCCATCATTTCATCGGCCAGCTTGTCCGAGCACTTGGCCCAGGCGTCGACGACTTTGTTGTACTTCTCGCCCTGCGTAATAAGGCCGTCCTGATATTGTTGCTCAAATTCCTTGGCCAGCGCCGAAGTGTCGGCGATGAATTTCGGCTTGGTCTCCGGCACCACCATGTCGTCCTTGCCGAACGAAATGCCCGCCTTGAAGGCTTCGCGAAAGCCGAGCGTCATGATGCGGTCGCAAAATATCACCGTCTCCTTCTGACCGCAGTTGCGGTAGACGGTGTCGATCATGTTGGAGATTTCCTTCTTCGTCATCAGCTTGTTGACGACATCGAAGGGAACCTTGTTGTGATCGGGCAGCAGCTGGCCGAGGATCATGCGGCCGGGCGTCGTGTCAAACATCTTGGCGACGCGCTTGCCTTCAGCGTTGTAAGTCCAGCCGCGTCCCTTGATTTTCGAGTGCAGCGTCACCGACTTCGCGTGCAGCGCGTGCTCGATTTCCGCCATGTCGGCGAACGCCATCCCCTGCCCCACGTCGTTGTCGACGATCAGCGAGAGATAATAGAGGCCGAGCACGATGTCCTGCGAGGGCACGATGATTGGCGCGCCGCTGGCGGGATGCAGGATGTTGTTGGTCGACATCATCAGCACGCGCGCCTCAAGCTGCGCTTCGAGCGACAGCGGAATATGCACGGCCATCTGGTCGCCGTCGAAGTCGGCGTTGAAGGCCGAGCAAACCAGGGGATGCAGCTGAATCGCCTTGCCTTCGATCAACACAGGCTCAAACGCCTGAATGCCAAGCCTGTGCAGGGTCGGCGCGCGGTTGAGCATGATCGGGTGTTCGCGAATGACCTCGTCGAGGATGTCCCAAACCTCGGGCTTCTCTTTTTCAACGAGCTTCTTCGCCTGTTTGACGGTGGCCGACAGGCCGCGCGCGTCGAGCTTCGAGTAGATGAACGGCTTGAACAGTTCGAGCGCCATCTTCTTGGGCAGGCCGCATTGATGCAGCTTGAGTTCCGGCCCGACAACGATAACCGAGCGGCCGGAATAATCGACGCGCTTGCCGAGCAAGTTTTGCCGGAAGCGGCCCTGCTTGCCTTTCAGCATGTCGGCGAGCGATTTCAGCGGACGCTTGTTGGCGCCAGTGATGACGCGGCCGCGGCGACCGTTGTCGAACAGCGCGTCAACGGCTTCCTGCAACATGCGCTTTTCGTTGCGGATGATGATGTCCGGCGCGCGCAGTTCAATCAGCCGCTTCAGGCGGTTGTTGCGGTTGATGACGCGGCGGTAGAGATCATTGAGATCGGAGGTTGCAAAGCGGCCGCCGTCAAGCGGCACCAGCGGACGCAGGTCGGGCGGAATGACCGGCACTTCGGTCAAAATCATCCACTCCGGCTTGTTGCCGGAATACATGAAGGCTTCGATGATCTTGAGGCGCTTCGCCAGTTTCTTGGGCTTCAGCTCCGACTTCGACTCGGAGATCTCGACCTTCAGTTGCGCGGCGATTTCCTCAAGGTTCATCGACTTGAGAATCTCGCGGATCGCCTCCGCGCCGATCCGCGCGGTGAACGTGTCCTGACCGTACTCGTCCTGCGCACGCAGGTAATCGTCTTCCGACAGCAGCTGACGTTCCTTGAGCGGAGTCAGGCCGGGGTCGAGCACGATGTAGGATTCAAAATACAGGATGCGCTCAAGGTCCTTGAGCGTCATGTCGAGCAGCAGGCCGATGCGCGATGGCAACGACTTCAGGAACCAGATGTGCGCGACGGGCGCCGCCAGCGAGATATGCCCCATACGCTCGCGCCGCACCCGCGACAAGGTCACCTCAACCCCGCACTTCTCGCAGATGACGCCCTTGTATTTCATCCGCTTGTACTTGCCGCACAAACACTCGTAGTCCTTGATCGGCCCGAAAATCCGCGCACAGAACAAGCCGTCACGTTCCGGCTTGAAGGTGCGGTAGTTGATCGTCTCCGGCTTTTTGATTTCGCCGAAGGACCACGAGAGAATTTTCTCCGGGCTCGCGATAGCGATCTGGATCTGGTCGAAAGCCTGCGGCTGAACCACCGGGCTGAAGAGATTCATGACCTCTTGATTCATGGTCGTCTCCTGATAGGCGGACCCTGAAAGGCGCCGCGAGAAATCTGTAGTGATGAGTAGGCAATGGCGAGTAGTGAGTGGTGAGTAGCGAATGGCGGTGACGCCGCTCCCAACTCCCTACTCCCTACTCGCAACTCGCTCTTCAACTCACTCCGCCGCTTCCGCCGACGGCGGATCCAGCTTTTTGGTTTGCGTCAACTCGACGTTGAGGCCGAGCGAACGCATTTCCTTGACGAGAACGTTGAAGCTTTCGGGGATGCCCGACTCAAAGGTGTCGTCGCCGCGCACAATGGATTCGTAAACCTTGGTGCGGCCGGCCACGTCGTCGGATTTCACCGTCAGCATTTCCTGCAAGGTGTAGGCGGCGCCGTAGGCTTCGAGCGCCCACACTTCCATTTCGCCGAAACGCTGACCGCCGAATTGCGCCTTGCCGCCGAGCGGTTGCTGGGTGACGAGCGAGTACGGCCCAATCGAGCGCGCATGAATCTTGTCGTCGACGAGATGATGCAGCTTCAACATATAGATGTAACCAACGGTCACCTTGCGGTCGAAAGCCTCACCTGAGCGCCCATCGAACAGCGTCACCTGCCCGGACTTGTCGAGCCCGGCCATTTCCAGCATCTCGACGATGTCCTTTTCGCGGGCGCCGTCGAAAACCGGCGTCGCGATCGGCACGCCCCGGCGCAGATTGTTACCAAGTTCGACGATGGAGCCATCATCGAGCCCGTCGATCTCCTCGTTGCGATTGCCGTAGACACTTTTCAGTTTGCTGCGCAGCGGCTTGATGTCCTTGTTGCGCATGTAGGCGTTGACGGCGTCGCCGACCTGTTTGCCAAGCCCGGCGCACGCCCATCCCAGATGCGTTTCAAGGATTTGCCCGACGTTCATGCGGCTCGGCACGCCGAGCGGATTGAGCACGATATCGACCGGTGTTCCATCTGGCAGGAACGGCATGTCCTCCTGCGGCACAATGCGCGAGACAACGCCCTTGTTGCCGTGCCGTCCGGCCATCTTGTCGCCTGGCTGAATCTTGCGCTTCACGGCGACGAAGACCTTGACCATCTTCATCACGCCCGGCGGCAATTCATCGCCGCGTTGCAGCTTCTCGACCTTGTCGAGGAAACGGCTTTCGAGCCCCTTCTTCGCCTCGTCGTACTGCTTGCGCATCGCTTCGATTTCGCCCATCAGCTTGTCGTTCTCGACGGCGAACGTCCACCATTGCGAGCGCGGATATTCGGCGAGCATGGCGCGGTCGAGCTTGCTGTCCTTTTTGAACCCCTTGGGTCCGGAAGTCGCGCTCTTGCCATCCAGCAATTCAGCCAGGCGCGTGTAAACGTTGCGGTCAAGGATCGCCAGTTCGTCGTCGCGGTCTTTGGCGAGACGTTCGATTTCCTCGCGCTCGATCGCCTGCGCGCGCTCGTCCTTGTCAACGCCGTGACGGTTGAAGACGCGCACTTCGACGATGGTGCCTTGCACGCCCGGCGGCACCCGCAAAGAGGTGTCGCGCACGTCAGAAGCCTTCTCGCCGAAGATGGCGCGCAGCAGCTTCTCTTCCGGCGTCATCGGGCTTTCACCCTTCGGCGTGATCTTGCCGACCAGAATGTCGCCTGCCAGCACTTCCGCGCCGATGTAGACGATACCAGCCTCGTCGAGATTCTTTAGCGCCTCTTCTGACACGTTGGGAATATCGCGGGTGATTTCCTCGGGGCCGAGCTTGGTGTCACGCGCCATCACTTCGAATTCGTCGATGTGGATTGAGGTGAACACGTCGTCCTTGACGATCCGCTCGTTGAGCAGGATCGAGTCCTCGAAGTTGTAGCCGTTCCACGGCATGACCGCGACGAGCACGTTGCGGCCGAGCGCCAGATCGCCAAGATCGGTCGAGGGACCGTCGGCGATGATGTCGCCCTTGTGGACGATGTCGCCAACCTTCACCAACGGCTTCTGGTTGATGCAGGTTGACTGGTTCGAGCGCTGGAACTTCATCAGACGATAGATGTCAACGCCGGGTTTGGTTGGATCGAGGTCAGCCGTCGCGCGCACGACGATACGCGTGGCGTCGATCTGGTCGATGACGCCAGCCCGTCGCGCCGCGATGGCCGCGCCGGAATCGCGCGCCACAACGGCCTCCATGCCGGTGCCGACGAGCGGCGCATCGGCTTTGACAAGTGGCACTGCCTGGCGCTGCATGTTGGAACCCATCAGCGCGCGGTTGGCGTCGTCGTTCTCGAGGAACGGAATCAGCGCGGCGGCGACGGACACAAGCTGCTTTGGCGACACATCCATGTATTCGACACGATCGCGCGGCGCCATCACCACATCGCCCGCGTGGCGGCACACGATGAGGTCTTCGCCAAGTGTGTCGTCGGCATTGATGACCGCGTTGGCCTGCGCCACGTGATATTTCGCCTCTTCCATGGCGGAGAGGTAATTGACCTCGCTGGTCACCTTGCCGTTGCGCACGCGACGGTACGGCGCTTCGATGAAGCCGTACTTGTTGACGTGGGCGAAGGTCGCCAGCGAATTGATCAGGCCGATGTTCGGCCCTTCCGGCGTCTCGATCGGGCAGATGCGACCGTAGTGGGTCGGGTGCACGTCGCGCACTTCAAAGCCGGCGCGCTCCCGCGTCAGACCGCCCGGTCCAAGTGCCGACAGGCGACGCTTGTGGGTGATTTCCGACAGCGGATTGGTCTGGTCCATGAACTGCGACAATTGCGACGAGCCGAAAAACTCGCGCACGGCGGCCGCCGCTGGCTTGGCGTTGATGAGGTCCTGCGGCATGACCGTGTCGATATCGACACTCGACATGCGCTCCTTGATGGCGCGCTCCATACGCAGCAGGCCCAACCGATACTGATTTTCCATCAGTTCGCCGACCGAGCGCACCCGGCGGTTGCCGAGATGGTCGATGTCGTCGATTTCGCCACGCCCGTCGCGCAGATCGACCAGCGCCTTGACGACGGCGAGAATGTCGGCCTTGCGCACGACGCGCTCCGTGTCGGGAGCGTCGAGGTCGAGACGCATGTTCATCTTGACACGGCCAACCGCCGAAAGATCATAGCGCTCGCTGTCGAAAAACAGCGAGTGGAACATGGCTTCCGCCGTGTCGATGGTCGGCGGTTCGCCCGGACGCATGACGCGGTAGATGTCGAACAGCGCATCCTCCCGCGACGAGTTCTTGTCGACGGTGAGCGTGTTGCGGATGTAGGGACCGACGTTGATGTGGTCGATATCGAGGATCGGCAGTTCCTTGAAACCGAGTTCAAGCAAGTCGACGAGATTCTTTGCTGTCAGTTCCTCCCCCGCCTCGGCGTAGATTTCGCCGGTGTCAGGATTGTAGAGATCCTCGGCGACATACTGGCCGTAGAGATCCTCGTCCTGGGCGCGCACCGCCTTGACGCCGCGATCGGCGAGCGCGCGCGCCCCACGAACGGTCATCTTCTTGCCGGCTTCGAGTACAACCTCGCCGCTATCCGCATCGACGATGTCAACGACCGCCTTGATGCCTTTCATCCGGTCCGCGTCGTAGGGCACGCGCCAGCCGTCCTTGACGCGCTTGTAGGGAATCGACTTGTAGAACGTGCGCAAGATTTCC
>JAYTTW010000037.1:0-2920 GCA_043744855.1 Hyphomicrobiales bacterium | reverse complement strand
GCGGTTCAAATGCGCTGGATTTGCCTTGGAAACCTCATCCTGAGGAGGTCCAAAGGACCGTCTCGAAGGACGAGGTTTTCACGCCAGCGTTTTTCAGCCAGCCTGCTAGCGGTTGCGCCCTACACCCGACCGCTCACCTTGGCGAACCACCAGCGCAAACCGACGAACAGAAACCGCCAGTCGTTGAAGAATTCTGGCCGCTTGCCCTCGAACACATGGCCGATGAACTGCAAAATCCAGCCGCCAACGAACAACGCCGCCGCCAGCGCCAACACGCTGTGCGACCAATAGCCGCCTGGCGCCAGCACAATCGCAAGCGCGATCATGGGAATGCCAAAAGTGTGGCAGACGCGGTTGACCGGGTTGCGATGGCCAAGCTCATACTGGGCAATCCAGTCGTTCCAGCTTTTACCGTAAAACATGGGCGTCCTGTCTCGGGTCGCGCAATTGCCGTCGCGCCATATAGCCCTCAATATAGCGGCAGGAGACCTCGCATGAAATACGTCGCCGCGGTTGTTTTGACGTTGGCGGCCGCGCTCATAACCCCGCTCGCCCACGCGCAACCGGTGGCGGACTTTTATCGCGGCAAAACCCTCACCCTCGTCGTCGGCTCCGACGCCGGTTCCGGCTTCGACGCCTATGCCCGCCTCGTGGCGCGCCACATCGTCAATCACATTCCCGGCAATCCCGGCATCATCGTGCAAAACCTGCCGGGCGCCGGCAGCATCACCATGGCCAACAATCTCGCCAACCTCGCGGCCAAGGACGGCCTGACCATCGGCGCCCCACAATCCAGCGTCGCCTTTGAGGGCTTGCTGCATCTGCTGTCGCCCGGCGGCGCCGCCGCGCGCTTTGACGCAACCCGGCTCAACTGGCTCGGCACTGTCGCGCAGGACACGTTTGTTGTGCTCGGCTGGCGCGACAGCAAGGTGCGCACGACGCAGGACATGCTGACCCGGGAGTTCGTTATCGGGACTGCCGGCCCCAACACCGACGGATCGCTCATCGTCGCCGTGCTGAACAAGTTGTTGCATACGAAAATCCGCCTCATCACCGGCTATAACGGCACCGCGCCGCAATTGCTGGCGTTGGAGCGTGGCGAAATCGACGGCGCCGCCATGGCCTATTCGACCGTGCTGGCGCTGCGGCCGAACCTGCACGCAGACAAGGCGATCACCGTCCTGCTGCAAATCGGTCGCCAAAAACATGTCGACTTGCCCGACGTCGCCTTTTTGCCCGACCTCATGGCGTCCGACGAGGACAAACAAGTCATCCGTGTCATTTTTGACAAGTACCAGATGGGCCGTCCGTTGTTCGCGCCACCAGGCGTGCCGGCGGAGCGCGTTGCGGCGCTGCGTGACGCCTTCGACGCCGCCATGCTCGACCCCGCGCTAACAGCGGAAGCCGCCCAGCTCAAACTGGAGTTGAGCCCGCTGTCCGGCCAGCAGGTTCAGGCGCTGATCGAACGGTTGTATGCAACGCCGGAGCCGCTGGTCCGCCACGCCCGAGAATTGCTGGGGACGCAGAAATGAGAGCCATCCCTCGCCAGCCTTTGCCGCGCATCCAACAACCGTTACGTTGACGGGATCAGGATCGCCGCATGTCTGCACCACCCCTTACCGTCCGCATCGCCACCTCGCTCGCTTCAGTCGAGGCCGCGCAATGGGACGCCTGCGCCAATCCCGCACAGCTTGAATCGGACTCTGAGGCAGCTGACTCAATCTCTCAAAAGGAGCGATTCAACCCCTTCATAAGCCATGCTTTTCTCAACTGCTGCGAAGTCTCGGGCTCGGCTTCTTCGCGCACCGGCTGGTCCCCCGCGCATGTCCTCGTCGAGGACGCTGACAAACAGCTTGTCGCCTGCGCGCCGACCTATCTGAAGACGCACTCGCAAGGAGAATACGTTTTCGATCACGGCTGGGCCGACGCCTACGAGCGCGCCGGCGGCAGCTATTATCCCAAGCTGCAAGTCTGCGTACCCTTCACCCCCGCCCCCGGTCGCCGCCTGCTCGTCGCGCCGCGACCCGGGGCGCCGGCCGCGCTGAAAACTCTCATCGCCGGCTTGCGCGCCCTGCGCGAAAAAGTCGCGGCGTCGTCGATCCACATTACTTACGAAACCCAGCGCGAGTGGGAGCAACTGGGCGAGGCCGGCTTTCTCAAGCGCACCAACAAGCAGTTCCATTTCTTCAACAAGGGCTACGCGAGCTTCGAGGATTTCCTTGCCAGCCTTGCCTCGCGCAAACGCAAAGTCATTCGCCGCGAGCGCAAAGAGGCGTTGTCGGCTGGCGTCGAGATCGAGTGGGCGACGGGCGCCAGCCTGACGGAAGCCCATTGGGACGCCTTCTTCAAATTCTACATGGACACCGGCAACCGCAAATGGGGCCGGCCCTATCTCAACCGCAAATTCTTCAGCCTGCTCGGCGCCGCGATGCCGGAGCGGGTGCTGCTGGTGATGGCCAAACGCGAGGGACGCTTCATCGCGGGGGCGCTGAACCTCATCGGCGACGACGCGCTCTACGGGCGCAACTGGGGTTGCCTCGAGGAGCGCCCGTTCCTGCATTTCGAGGTTTGCTACTATCAGGCCATCGACTTCGCCCTGTCGCGCGGACTGGCGCGGGTCGAGGCGGGCGCCCAGGGCGAACACAAGCTGCTGCGCGGCTACGAGCCGATGCCGACCTATTCCAGCCACGACATGGCCGACCCGCGCTTTGCCCGCGCCGTCGAGGATTTTCTGCGCCAGGAGCGCCGCCAGATCGAGGCGGACATTGACGCCTACGCCGGGCACACGCCGTTCCGCAAGGGCGAGCTGAACCGCGAGGCCTAGCAGGCTGCTGAAAAACGCGTGGACAGTCCTCGTCCTTCGAGACGCCGCTGCGCGGCTCCTCAGGATGAGGACTACTGGGGAATTATTGCGGTTCAA
>JAYTTW010000036.1:0-2921 GCA_043744855.1 Hyphomicrobiales bacterium | reverse complement strand
TATCGTCGCCCTCGCGCGAACACTGCAACGATGTCCGTGCTGTCAGTCCATCAGACCGAAAACACGCTATCATCGACATTCATGACGCAGTAGAATTAAGGAACGCGGGGAAACCGGGGGTTGCTGGCTCCCTGGCGTCCGGCGAACCGGGAGGGGTTTAAACAGCTTGGGTTCTGGCGGGGGGTGGCTTGTAAGCAGGCGCTGGCGTCGGCGTGGACTGACGTGGCGCGGCCCTCAACAATAAGACCTTTGCAATCACGCCTGCTTCGAGCTTGCGTGTGAATTTCTCCATTTGCATGGTGGCTTCTGGCCGCCCGATGGCCTTAACGAAGGCTCTTTCGATAGTGGAAATTTGCGGCGCGCAAATCACGATAGTGGCCGCCGCTATCATCTCCGGAGCAGAGCCCGACGAGTTGAGTCGCTGCCCTTGCGCCATTGTGCATGAAACCGCCGCCGGGAGAGCGGCGTTGGCTTCGCCCATACCTTCCTTCAATCTCGCCATGCGTTTCTCGTGAGCGTCGTCCGAGCTTGATATGGCGAGCGCTGGCTTTGGCGGTTCGGGGGCCGGGGCGGCGCACCCGCTGCAACAGAACAAAAACGCTCCAATAAAACGCTTCATTTGCGCCCTCACTGTCTCGCCGCGCGGCAAAGCGGCCTTTTCCGACGACTAAATTTGAATGCCTTCGCCGGGTTGTTCGGCCCTGCGGGAGGGTCACGCCACCGCCTTCGCCCCCGGCACGACCGTCAGCCGCACGCCAACCGCCTTCATCACGGCCGCGATGGTTTCGTGGCGGGGATGCGCGCCCGGAGCCAGCGCCTTGTAGAGGCTTTCACGGCCAAGCCCGGCGTCCTTCGCGACTTGGGTCATGCCCCGCGCCTTCGCCACGTCGGCAAGGGCCAGCAGTACCATGTCGGGATTCTCGTCTTCCATTGCCGCGTTGAGGTATGCGGCGATAGTCGCTTCGTCGTCGAGATAGTCGGCGATATCGAAGGGGGCGAGTTCAACGGTCATGTGTTTGCATCCTTGATCTCGCGCGCTAGTTTTTTCGCCAGCGCAATGTCGCGGGGCTGGCTGGATTTGTCGCCGCCGCCCAGCAGCACGTAGACGTTCGGTCCGTTCCGGAAAAAATAGACCCGGTAGCCCGGCCCGTGATGAATCCGCATTTCCGACACACCTTCGCCAAGCGCCTCGCAATCGCCGAAATTCCCCTGCATTGCATTCCGGAGCCGGACGAAAACCTTCGCCTTGCCCCGAATGTCCCGCATCCCGACAAGCCAGTCGACGAACTGCCGAGTGCGGGCGAAGATCAGCATTAGCGACTGTATCCTTGTAGATACGATTTGGCAAGTAGATTGTTCGCTCGTGACCGCGATTGTCCGGCGCTATGCAGGGCCGGGCATCTCGCGCCGCCATTCGCAGCCGACCGCGCTTAAAACGACCGCCGCCCGGGATGACGGCTGCGGTTGGGATTCCCAATCCGCGAGACGAGAGCCTTCGCGTGCTTGATGCCGGAAGTGCCAACGGGCTCCGCCATTCCTACACAGAAACGAGCGCTCGATCTCGCGCGCGAGAGGTTCATCATATCGCGCCAATTCGTGGGAAAGCATCCGGTGTTCGAAGAACAGCCAATTCTTGTAGCTGTGCATCAAATCGTCGGTCACAGGTTCGGCGGACGCCGTAGGCGCGCCAATAATGGCGACACCGCCACCAATGAGCGGCAGTTGGGACAGTCCAGACAAGAACGCGCGGCGGGTCTGCGAGAGATTGTTCATGTCACGCCTCCCGGTTGTTGCACGCGAGCCGTTCGACTTCGCGTCGGAGTTGCTCGAAACATTCCGGGGACCAGTCGAGATCGCGCTCCGGCGTCTCGACCCCTTTGGCGTAGAAAGATCCGAAGAAACAATCGAAACGCGCCGCGCTCATTTTGACCGCGAGGCCAGCGAACGTCGCTGCTGGCGTCTCCCGAATTTCGCGCGTGATCGCGTCGATTGCCGTAGTTTGTGCGTTGAACCTTTCGCCGGCCGCTTCAAGACCGCAAGCGCGGCGCGCTTCCCACCATGCGCGAGAACAGCGCGGGTCGCCAAGCCCCTCTTCCAGTTCGGCGAACACGTCGTCGAGGTCGCACGCGGCTTTGGCCAGTGGGGCCAGCGTGACGGTTTCGCGGTCCATCTTCACCCCGAGCGCGATCAATGCCGCGTCGGGATGTCGGGCGTCGGCGCGCGCCGAGGCGGGGATCGTCGCCAGCGCGGTCGCGCCGACGGTGAGAAATCGACGGCGGGATGATGTATGAGAGCTTTCAGCCATGATGCAATTCTCCACGATTGCGGTGTGGTTAGGCCGGGCGAGGCGGGGCAACGCCTTTCCCCGGCCGACTATCGCGCGCTATGCCGCGCCCGATTTCTTGAAAGCCACGACGTTCCCTGCCTTCGCTGAGTCGCATTGCGCGGCCCATGCGTTCATCAAATCGCGCCTCAATTCGAAAACGTCCGTCCGCCTGTAGGCGCGCTCGGATTTCGTGCCGATGGCATGCCCCATGGCTTCCTCGACGGTCGAATGTGCAAATCGCCCGGCTTCCTCGGCCCATGTGCGGAACGACGCGCGGAAACCGTGCACGACGATGGACTTGCCTGTATTTTCGTCCGTCCAGACCTTGCCGTCCGGCGCGTTCATGCGCTTTATCAATGTCAACATCGCCATGTTGGACAGGGGTTGCTTCCCTCTTGGCCCGGGGAAAACGAATTCCGACACCCGCGCCTTGTCCATTTCCCGCAGAATCTCGACAGCACGTCCGGACAGGGGAACACGGAATGGCTCCGTGCGGTGTTCCCTGTCTTTCAGGTCTTCAACTGGCACCGTCCATACGGCATTGTCGAAGTCGATATCCCGCCAGCGCGTATTCAAGGCGGCTCCGGTCCGGATG